>NZ_CP082286.1:0-331213 GCF_019880245.1 Halobaculum roseum | reverse complement strand
GGTCGGCGACCCGGCTCGCGGCGTCGAAGAGCCACCCCTCCTTCATCGTCCGCGCAGCCAGCGACTCGGCGGCGTGCTCGCCGGCGAGCATCGCCGACCGGCCGGCGTCGCTCGCCGTTCGCTTCGCCCACCGTAGCGCCGAGGCGAGCCCGTCCGACTCGGCGCGCTCGCGGGTCGGCGAGGGGCCGCGAGCGTCGTCGCGTCCGACGGTTGCGGTCGCGCCCGCGTCGCCGCTGTCGGCGGCATCCTCGGTCGCACCGTTCGCGTCCCCGGGTCCGCCGCCGGCTCCGCGACGGCCGCCGGTCTCGCTCGTCGCCCGGGCGGCCTTCTCGGCCTCGGCCGTCAGCGACGTCCCGACGCTGTTGGCGTGATTGAAGCCGGGGATCGGCAGCGTCGCCAGCCCGGCGAGCCCCTGCTCCGTCAGCGAGCCCGTCGGGCACACCGTCGCGCAGTGGCCGCAGGAGACGCACGCCGAGTCGGCCATCGTCCCGGCGTCCGACTGGAAGCCGATCTCGGTGTCCTCGCCGGTCCCCTCGATCCGGAGGACGCCCGACACCTGCACGTCGTTGCAGGCGTCGACGCAGCGCGCGCAGGTGATGCACTTGTTGCGGTCGATCTGGATGAACGGCGAGGTGTCGTCCAGCGGCTCGTACTCGGCGCGCTCGTCGAAGACGCCGAACCGGGGCTCCTCGACGCCCGTCTCGATCGCGGCGTCCTGCAGCTCACAGCGGCCGTTCTGGTTGCAGGTCGTACACCGGAGGTTGTGATCCGAGAGGACGAGGTCGAGGTTCACCTCGCGGCTCTCGCGCGCGTCGGGGTCGTCGGTGCGGATCTCGGTCCCCGCCTCGGCCGGATGCGAGCACGCCGGTACCAACTCGCCGTCGGCCTCGACGGTGCAGGTCCGGCACGTCGAGCGCGGCCCGATGTCGTCCGAGCAGTCGTCGCCGTCGCGGTCGTACGCGCACAGCGCCGGGACGGTCCCCTCGTGGTCGACGCGCTCCATCGCCTCCAGCAGCGTCGCGCCCGGAGGCACCGACACTTCGGTGCCGTCGACGACGACGGTCACGGGCTCGCCCTCGTCGCCGATGGACCCGTCGCGGTTGGGTACGTTCACACCGTCGCCACAGCCGCACGACCCGCAGCCGCATCCCTCGCCGTCGCTCTCGCCGATCCCGACCGGCGGATCCGACGCCGTCCCGGGCGCGAAGGTCTCGGTTATCGGCGTCGACGTACGGGGGTCGGACACCCGCGTCGCGTCCGGGACCCGGGGGAGCGGGTCGCTCCCGTCCTGCTCGTCGGCGCTCACGGGTCACACACCCCCGCGGGACAGCGACCGTCGGCGTGCGCGCGCAGGTCCGCCGCGAACTCGTCGAGCGCGGTCGCGAGCGGCCGGGCCGCGTCGGTCCCGAAGCCGCACAGCGAGGTGCGCTCCATTGTCCGCGCCAGTTCCCGCAACCGCGACTCCGCGAACTCGCCGGCGTACACATCCCGCAGCAGCTCGTGGGCGCGGACGCTGCCCGTGCGACACGGGACACACCGGCCGCAGTTGTCCTCGCGGGCGACCCGCATCCGCCGTCCCGCGACGACGACCGGACAGCCGCCGTCGGTGCCCGCCGCGAACGGCTCGATCGAGCCGTTGGTCCCCAACCCGGCCCCGCGCAGCGCGGGCGCCGACGCCGGGGTGTCGAGGTCGCGGGTCAACCCCCCGAACTGCCCGCCGACGCAGGCGAACGCTCCGGACCCGCCGGTTCCCTCGGACTCTCCGGTCGCCCGGTCGCCGAACTCGCCAGCGGCGAGCGCGCGCGAAAGGCTCGAATCTGTGGGAAGCTCGACCGTGCGCCGTTCGGGACCGACGACGGTCACGAGCCTGGTTCCGGGATCGGCGGCGTCGGCGTCGAGGGCGTCGGGGTCGGCGATCGCCCGCTCGACGGCCGCGAGCGTCCGCGGCGTATGCACCAGCGTCGGACGCTCGAACAGTCCCCACGCCTCCGGTCCGGGCGGGCGTCGTCTGGCTTCGATCCGGTCGTTCCCCTCCAGCGACTCCAGGACCGCGGTGTGCTCGGCGGTCATGTAGTCGGCGTCGACGCTCACGAGTTCCACCGTCAGATCCGTCTCGTCGGCGACGCGGTCGGCGACGCTCCGCACGCGGTCGGCGACGATCGGGTCGTCCTCGGGGACGACGGCGACCACCTCCCCGGCGTCGACCGCGCTGGCGGCGACAACCGCGCCGGCGACGACCCGGCCGGTGAGGCTCCCGAGGAGAAGTCTGTCGCCGTCGGCCTTCGGGTCCGCGTCGAGGCCGTTGATCACGACGACCGGGTCGCCGTCGGCGTCGCGGGCCTCCCGCCAGCCCTCGGCGACCGGCTCGTCCTGTCGGGCGTCGCCCCAGCCGCGACCGCGAACGCCGAGGTCCGAGACCGTCGCGAGCGCGTCGGCGCCGAGGACCGCCGGCGACTCGAACCCGGTCGGGTCGGTCCACCCCGCCCCGCGGAGCGTCCGCCGCGTGCCCGCCGACAGCGGGCCGTCGCCGACGGGGAAGTCCTCGGGGGCAGGCTCGTGGTCGACGACGGCGGCCGCGCCGTCGACGGGGAGGTCGTCGCCGCCGTCGGCGAGCAGGCTCACCAGGCTCGCGGCCTCGTTCGGGTCGACCGACCGATGAACGACGGTCCGGCCGCCCCGGGTCACGGCGACGAGCGGCAGGTGGACCGTCCCGGGGGAGCCGACGGCCAGCGTCTCGATCGGTGGTCCGTCGGGGTCGCTCGCGGCGTCGGCGGCCCGCCGGGCCGCCTCCAGGGCCGCACGCCCCTCGGGGGCGTCGAACGCGACCCGGACCGTCGTCGCGGCCGCGTCGGTTGTAGTCATGGCTCACGCTTTCGCGGATTCGGGCAAAAACGTTCCCACGGTCGGCGAGGACCGGCTGCTCGGATGTCGCTCGCGAGATCAATCGAGAGCGACGCGGACGCCCTCGGCGTCGGAGCGCTCGACGGCGTCGAGCACGCGCTGGACCTCGTAGGCGTCCTCGAAGCTCGGGGAGAAGTCCTCGCCTCGCGCCACGCTCTTCAGGAACTCGTAGTTCTCGTGGACGAACGTGTGTTCCCAGCCGATGACGTGGCCCGGGGGCCACCAGTGGTCGATGTACGGGTCGTCCTCGTCGGTGACGAGCACGGTCTCGTACCCGCGCGCGTCGCCGGTCATCACCTCCAGCTCGTTCAGCCGCTCCAGCGAGAATTCGAGGCTCCCCTCGCTCCCGTGGACGGCGATCGTGTGGTCGTTCTTGTGGCCCTCCGTTACCCGGGAGGCCTCGAACGTCGCCATCGCGCCGGAGTCGTACTCCACCTGCGCGGAGTAAGCGTCGTCGACCGTGACGGGTCGCGTCTCGCCGTCCTCGCCCTCGACCGGGCGCTCGTCGGTGAACGTCTGCAGGTACCCGGAAACGCTCGCGGCCTCGCCGACGCGGTCGCCGACGAGGAAGCGCGCGAGGTCGATCGTGTGCGCGCCCAGATCGCCGAGCGCGCCCGAGCCGGCCATCTCCTCGTCGTTGCGCCAGCTCCACGGCGCCTCGGGGTCCGACAGCCAGTCTTGGAGGTACCGGCCGCGGACCTGCCGGATCTCGCCGAGTTCGCCGGCGTCGATGAGTCGCTTCGCGTAGCGGATCGCGGGGACGAACCGGTAGTTGAACGCGCAGGCCGCGGGCACGTCCGCGTCGGCGGCGGCGTCGCGCATCTCCTCGGCGCCCGAAAGCGTCGGCGCCAGCGGCTTCTCACAGAGGACGGGCGTGCCCGCCTCCAGCGCGGCGATCGACGGCTCGACGTGGAGGTGGTTCGGCCCGAGGTTGTAGAAGGCGTCCACCTCGTCGATCACGTCGCGCCAGTCGGTCGCGGTGTGGTCGAAGCCGAGTGTCTCTGCGGCCTCGGCTAGCGCCTCCTCGTCGCGGCCGATCACCGTGTGGCGGTTCGTCTCGGGCGCGTCCTCGAAGAACATGGGCAGGCGGTCGAGCGCGTTCGCGTGCGCCTTGCCCATGAAGCGATACCCCAGGACGCCGATGTCGATGGGTTCGTCGGTCATGTCTGTGTCTCGCGGGGTCCGCGTGATTACTCCGCCCAGTAGGCCTCGCCGGGCGTGGTCTCGAAGCGCGCGCGCTGCAGCAGGTCGACGGCCTTCTCCATGCCCTCCCGGGAGGAGGTGAGCGCGTCCTCGTGTTCGATGGAGAGCGCGCCGTCGTAGCCGACCATCCGGAGCGTGCTGACCACGTCCTTCCAGTGTTCCTCGCCGTGGCCGTAGCCGACTGAGCGGAACAGCCACGACCGGTTCTCGGTGTCGGCGTAGTCGGTCGTGTCGAGCACGCCCTTCTCGCGCGACTGCGACTCGTACACCCGCGTGTCCTTCGCGTGGACGTGGTGGATCGCGTCGTGCTCCCCGAGCAGGCGGATCGCCTCCGTCACGTCGATCCCCTGCCAGTAGAGGTGTGAGGGGTCGAAGTTGGCGCCGACGCGCTCGTTGGTCAGCTCCCGGAGCTTCAGCATGCCGTGGGGCTCGTACACGAGCATGTTGGGGTGCATCTCGATCGCCAGGTCGACGCCGTGGTGGTCGGCGTGCGCGGCGAGGTCCGACCAGTAGTCCTCGGCGACCTCCCACTGATACGCCTCGGCCTCCGCGTGGTCGGTCGGCCACGGGGCCGTGACCCAGTTGGGAACCTCGTCGTTCGGACCGCCGGCGGGCAGCCCCGAGAAGCAGGTCACGGTGTCGACGCCGAACTCGTCGGCGAGTTCGACCGCCTCGCGGAGCTCCCGGTCGGCCTCGGCGGCCGTCCCCTCGTCGGGATGGAGGGGGTTGTTGTGCGTCGCGAACGCGCTCACGCGGAGGCCGTACTCGTCAAGGTCCGCCCGCAGCGCCTCCCGCGCGTCCTCGTCGGCCAACAGCGCCTCGCGGTCGGTGTGGTCCTGCCCGGGGTAGCCGCCGACGCCGAGCTCGACGGTTTCGACGCCGATGCCCGCGAGATACTCGAACGCGTCCGATCGCGACTCGCCACCGAGTGGTACGGTCAGTACGCCGATGTCCATGGCCGCAGTTTGTACAACAGTCCGAATAAATCTGTGTGTCGACGCGATCCCGGCGACGGCCGACCCCCGGTCCTCGGTCGACCAGGCGGACGTGAAATTCCACTCGGCCGGGCTGAATCCAACTCGGTCGGGCTATGCCTCGCCGGCGGACGCCCGCTTGTCCGCCCGCCGGTCCATCGGGTCCTCCAGTTCGCCCATGACCTCCTCGAAGGCGTCCGTGGCCGTGAGCAGCCCCCGGATCTCCCCGTCGGAGACGACGAGCGCGAGCTCCTGCCCCTCGACCTGGAAGCGATCGATGGCGTCCGAGACGGTCGCGTCCGGCGACAGCGTCATCGGCGGCGCCGCCATCTCACGCAGATCGAGGTCGGGGTCGTCGAGCACGTCGACGTCCCGGATGAACGCCGGGACGTACACGATGCCGAGGAACTCCTCGCCGTCGTCGCCCAGAAGCGGAAACCGCGTGTGGGGGTGATCGCGCATCGTCGCGAGGTTCTCCGCGGTGGTGTTCCCCGTCGACAGCGACACGATATCCTCCGGCGGGACCATGATATCCGAGACCGTTCGATCGCCGACCCGGAGGGCGTTGACGATCTCCTCGCGGCGCTCCTCCGGGAGGTCGCCCTCCTCCAGCGTCGAGGACAGCTCCCTGTGGAGGTCCGCGCGCGACTCGATGACGTCCTCCTCGGTCTCCAGCCACGCGCCGGTCATCTCGATCCCGAACAGCTTCAGCGTCGCCTTCGCGACCCAGTCGCCGAAGGTGATGATCGGCGAGATCAGCTTGTGGAAGTAGTACAGGGGCGTCGCGCCGTACCGGGAAACCATCCGCGAGCGCTCGACGCCGAGGTACGTCGGCGTCTGCTCGCCGTGGGTGAGGTGCAGGAGGTTGATGATCAGGAACGCGATCAGCGCCCCGGTTCCCACCCCGGCGAGCGCGGTGTTCTCGAACAGCGGCGCGAACAGCGCCGCCAGCGCCGGCTCGGCCACGATCCCGACGGCGATGCTCGATGCGGTGATCCCGACCTGACAGGTCGTCAGGTAGATCTCGAGGCTCTGGGTCATCTCCCAGGCGCGTTCGAGCGCCGGCGTGTCGCCGACGAACTCCTCCTCCGTGAACTGGCGCGCGCGCGTCAGCGCGAACTCGATCGCGACGAAGAACCCGTTCGCGAGGATCAGGCCGATACCCGCGACGAGTCTGATCAGGACCTCCGGCGTGCTCATCGCTGTGGTAACCATCGCCTCCGGGTTGCCGAGGGGAGACCAAAAACCGGACGGCCGTCGGGGACCGAACGGCCGTCGGAGACCGGACGACCGTCGGCGGCGCGGTCGCCTACTCGTCCAGTCGGACCGCCCGACCCTCGTCGGTCGAACGGTAGATGCCGTCGATGACGCGCTGCACCGTCAGCGCCTGATCGACGGTGTTCCGGGTGGGCGCCTCGCCGGCCTCGACCGCCTCGAGGAACGCCGCCTGCTCGGCGCGGTGGGTGTCGACCTCGCGGGTGTCGACGTCCGTGTCGGTGAGGTGGTGGCCGCCGCCGATCCCGTTCTCGAACACCGTGAGGTCGCCGCTCCCGCGGTCGAAGTGTGCGCCCGCCTCCGTCCCGCGGACGAAGAAGTCGTTGTTCTCCGGCCGGTTCGTCGCCCACGCGGCCTCCAGCGAGACGGTCGCGCCGTCGGCGGTGCGGATGAACGCCGAGACGGAGTCGTCCACGTCGAAGTCCTCGGGGCCGGAGTCGTCGCCCCACATGTCGATGTAGGTGTAGTCGTCGCGGCCGCCGAACTCCGAGCGCGCGATCCCGGAGACCTCGACGACCTCCGGGAAATCCAGGAAGTACAGCGCCAGGTCGATCGCGTGGACGCCGATGTCGATGAGGCTCCCGCCGCCGGAGACCTCCTTGCTCGTGAACCACGAACCGCGACCGGGGACGCCCCGGCGCCGCACGTAGTTCGCCTCGACGTGGTTCACGTCGCCGAAGCGCCCCTCGGCCTGGTAGTGTTTCAGCACCTCGACGGGCGCCGCGAAGCGATTGTTGAACCCGACCATGCAGATCCCGTCGGCATCGCGGGCGGCCGCGGCGATCCGCTCGGCCGACTCCAGCGTGTGCGCCAGCGGCTTCTCGAGGAGCACGTCGAGCCCCCACTCCAGCGCGGAGACGGCGTACTCCTCGTGGAACCGGTTCGGCGTCGTGATCAGGACGGCGTCGACCAGATCGTACAGCTCGCTGGCGTCCTCGAACGCGTGCGCGTCGAACTCGTGAACGAAGCGCTCGCGGGCGCCGGCGTCGACGTCCATGCCGCCGACGAGATCCGCCCCGAGCGACTCCAGGCGCTCGGCGTGGTGGTGGCCGATGCCGCCGAGCCCGACGATGCCGACGCGGATCCCGGACGGGTCGAAGCCGTCGACGAGCGTCATCGTCGCACCCCGGGGATACTACTCGCGTTCGAGTAACACATCATGTTCGGACGGAGGAGAGGGGGGTCAGTATAGTTGTCGTTCCTGTTCCTCGCGCTCGGCCTCCGCTTCGGCCTCCTCCTTGAGGCGGCGACGCCCGCGAAGGTACCGGCGTACGAGCGGGAGAAGGCGGTTCTTCCCGTCGCGCGCCAGCGCGTACAGCCCGTACACCCACGGGACGAACAGCAGCGTCACCGCCGCGAGGTACAGGGCGTCGACCATCCCTACTCGGCCTCCTCCCCCTGCGGGTCGGCGTCGGCGGCGGCCGTTGCGGCCCCCGAGACGCCGTGGGTGATCGCCTCGCCCGTCCCGTCGTCGAACAGGTGGATCTTCTCGCGGTCGAGGACCACGTCGACGGCGTCGCCCTCCGTGATGTCGCTGTCGGGCGAGACGCTCATGAGCAGGCTGTCGTCGCCGGTCGCCGCGCCGCCCATTCCGCCCTCGTGGTCCTCGGCGAGCATGAGGTACACGAAGATCTCGTCGCCCATCGGCTCCAGCACGTCGACGGTGGCGTCGATCGGCTCCGTCGGGTCGGCGGCGTCGTCGCCGACCTCGACGGGGTGGACGTCCTCCGGCCGGACCCCGAGCGTCACGGGGCCTCCCGGGCTCCCGCCGACCGCTCCGACGTCGAAGCTCACGTCGTAATACTCCGAGGAGAACCCGGCGTTCGTGAACTCCCCCTCCGTGAAGTTCATCGACGGCGACCCGATGAAGCCGGCGACGAACTCGTTCGCGGGCTGGTTGTAGCACACCAGCGGCGGGTCGAACTGCTGGAGCTCGCCCTCGTTGAGCACCGCGATGCGGTCGGACATCGTCATCGCCTCCGCCTGGTCGTGGGTGACGTAGATGATCGTCGTGTCCAGTTCCTTGTGGAGCCGCTGGAGCTCGGTACGCATGTGAACGCGCAGCTTCGCGTCCAGGTTCGCCAGCGGCTCGTCCATGAGGAACACGTCGGGCTCGCGGACGATGGCGCGCGCGATGGCGACGCGCTGGCGCTGCCCGCCGGACATCTCGTCGGGCATGCGGTCGAGCATCCCCTCCATCTGGACGACGCTCGCCGCGTTCTCGACGCGGCGGTCGATCTCCTCCTTGTCGTAGTTGCGCAGCCGCAACCCGAAGGAGATGTTGTCGTACACGTCCATGTGCGGGAACAGCGCGATGTTCTGGAACACCATCGAGATGCCCCGGTCCTTCGGCGGGAGCGTCGTCACGTCGCGGTCGCCGATGGTGACCGTCCCGCCGGTGGGCGTCGTCAGCCCGGCGACCATCTCCATGGTGGTGGACTTCCCACACCCCGAGGGGCCGACGAGCGTGACGAACTCGCCGTCCTCGATGTCGAGGTTCATGCCCTCGACGGCCGTTACGTCCCCGTAGCGCTTCGTCACGTCCTGTAAGTGTACTCGTGCCATTGTTGATTACTCCTTGAGTGCGCCCGCCGTCAGTCCGCTGACGATGCGCTCCTGTGCGACCACGACGAGGATGGCGACCGGCACCACCGCGATGATGCTGCCCGCGGCCATCACGCCGTAGGTGACCTCGAACTGTCCCGCCCGCTGCAGCTGGAGCAGGCCGCCCACGATGGGCGCCCAGTTGTCCGGCTGCCCGTTGTTCATGAGCTGACTGAAGAAGAACTCGTTATACACGGAGATGAACGTCAACACCCCCGCGGTGGCGACGCCCGGCGCCGACAGCGGGATGATCACCCGGAACAGCGCTCCCAGCCGGGTGGTTCCCTCGACGCGCGCGGCGTCCTCAAGTCCGTCCGGGATCTGCCCGTAGAAGGTCGTGAGGATGAAGATCGACAGCGGCATGAACAGCGAGCTGAACGGCAGGATCATCGATCCCGGCGTGTTGTAGAGGCTCAGTCCGCTGATGACGTTCCCCGTGAACAGCCGGTACAGCGGAACGAAGAACGCCGCCGGCGGGAAGTAGCTGATCGCGAGCACCAGCAGCATGAGCGGTGCCTTCCCGGGGAACTCCAGGCGACCGAACACGTACCCCGCGAGGCTCGCCAGGACCAACACGATGACCGTGGTCGACAGCGCGAGCACGAGGCTGTTGAACATGTACCGCAGGAAGTCGATCCGCTCGAACACGTCGAGGAACACGCCGAGGTTCGTCGGCGTGTCGAAGAGCGCGAGACTCAGCGGCGCGTTGTCCGGCGTCACCGCCAGCACGAGCAGGAAGTAGAACGGGAACAGCGTCGTCGCGAGGAAGAAGATCGTCGCGACGTAGAACATCGCCCGGTAGGCGCGCTCCGGGTCCTTGATCGACTTCGCGACCCACCGCTGGAGCGGGCCGCGCTTGAGCTCCGGTTCCCCCTGAACGCCGCCGTCCGTTCGTGGTTCGTTCGTCATGCCACATCACCCCGCGCGTACCCGACGATGTACACCGAGACGACGACCCCGATGACCGCCGCCGTGATGAACGCGACCGTCGCCGAGGAACCGAGCATCCGGTTGCTGAACGTCGTCACCACCAGACACGACAGCGACGGCACCGTCGTACACCCCGCGACCGTCTCGATGAGCCCGTAGATCCGCATCGCCTGGATCGTCCGGAACAGCATCGCGACCATCACCGTCGGGAGGATGATGGGCAGGGTGATGTACTTGAAGCGCTGCCACGGCGAGGCGCCCGCGACCTTCGCCACGTCGAACAGGCTCCGGTCGATCGACTGCATCCCCGCGAGGATGAGCAGCGCCATGAACGCCGTCGTCTTCCACACGTCGGCCACGATGACGATCATCGTCGCGTCCTGCGCGTTCGCCAGTGGCGTGTACGATAACAGCCCCAGCGAGTTCAACAGCGCCGGCGCCTCCGGCGTTCCGACGAGGAAGCCGATGTTCGGCTGGAACATCAGGTAGAAGATCATCCCCTGGACGACGATCGGGATCGCCCACGGGAGGATGATCGCGACCCGGACCCACCGGCGTCCCCGGAAGTCCTTGTCGAGGATCAGCGCCTGCGCGAAGCCGATGACCGTCTCGATCGAGACGCTGATGATCGTGAACACCAGCGTGACCGCGATCGCACTGTTGAACATCGCGTTGACCGTCAGCGCCTGCGGCAGGAACGGCGACGGCAACAGTGCGGTCCGTTCGCCGGTGAGGATGGCCACGTAGTTCCCGAGGCCCACGAAGTTCCCGACGCTCGCCTGCCCGAAGCTGTCGGCGAACAGCGACAGGCGGAACGTCGACAACAGCGGCCAGAACGCGACGACGCCCAACAGCAGGAGCGCCGGGGTCAACAACAGGTACGCGTACTGTGTCTCCGACAGGTTCTCCATCCACCGGACGGCGCTCGCGTACGGCCCGCTCCGTGTCCCGCCGGGGAGGTCGCCCGTCTGTTGATCTGTGCTCATGCGTCTTGGTAACAATTGGAAATGATGGTCTTAAGTGTGGTGCGGGAGCCGGCCGGCTTACGCCTGGCTCTCGATCGACTCCAGCGACTCCTTCAGGTCGGTCATCGCCTGCTCCGGGCTCTTCTCCTGGCGCAGGCTGTCGTTCACCTCGCTGGCGATCTGGCTCGACTCCTGGGGCCAGACGGTCGTGACCGGACGCGGCAGGGCGGCCTCGCCGGCGACCTGCAGCGTGTCCACGTAACGGCCGATGAGTTCGAGCTCCCGGGTGCGCTCGGTGTTGATGAGGTCCGAGATGGGCGGCGTCCACCCGCCGATCTCGAACATGCGGAGGCGAACCTCGTCCTCCTGGAGCGCCCGGAACAGCTGGAGCGCGGCGCGCTTGCGGTCCTCGTTCGCGTTCGGGTTGAGGGTGAGGTGCCACCCGCCCAGCGCCGAGGTGGTCCCGCCGATGGAGCTGTACGGGGAGTCCTCCTCGGACACCGCGTACGGGATCGGCATCACGCCCAGGTCCTCGCCGAAGACGTCCTCGGCGCCGTTGATGTTGATCGAGTACGGCCAGTTGCGGTGCGCGACGACGTTACCGTTCGTGAAGGGTTCACGCGACGGCTCCTCGGTGTACTGGACGACCGCCTGCGGGGAGATCTGGTCGTACCCCTCCAGCGAGTGCTCGTCGTCCTGTCCGTGGATGAACGTCCGCATCATGCGGACCGCGTTGATCACGTTCTCCTCGTCGACGGTGACCGGGCGGTCGCCGACCGGGCCGAAGTAGTTCTCGAACTCGCCGAAGTACGACCCGCCGTGCGAGCCCATGAACTCGATGAAGTCACAGCACGCGAGTCCCTCGTAGGCGGATCCCTGCCAGGTGAAGCCGTCCTGGGTGTCGGTCGCCTCGAGCGTGTCGGTGACGACCGTCGAGAACTCCGACCACGTCATCGGCTCGGTCGCCCACGTGTCGAAGTCCTCGTCCGTGTAGCCGGCCTCCCGCATCAGGTCCTTGCGGTACTGGATGGTCGGGAAGTCGGCGAACAGCGGGATCCCGTAGAGGTCGCCCTCGGTGTCCTGCGCGGTGGCGACCATGTTCGACAGGTAGTCGCTTTGCACCTGGTCGACGATGGAACCGGGCAGCTCCTCGCTCAGGTTCGCGAGCTGGCCGCGCGCGATGAACGGGATCGTCCACCCGTTGTCCATCATCAGGACGGTCGGCCGCTCCTGGCCGGCCGAGAGGATCTGCTGGTACTGCGAGCGCCGGTCGCCCGTCGTGAACGACCCCGCGAGGAACTCGATGGAGATGTTGTCCGGGAGCCCGCCGTCCTCGTGGAGCGTCTCCTTGATGTCCTCGGCCGCGTTCGCGAAGTTGGAGTCGGCCGCGATCTGGATGGTCACGTCCTCCTCGGGCGGCTCCGTGTCGATCGGCTCGCCGGTGCCGTCATCGCCTCCACCGTTGCCACCGCCGTCACCGTTGCCGCCGCCCATACAGCCTGCAAGCCCGAGCGTGGCTCCGGCGCCGCCGGCCGCAGCGAGGTAGTCCCGCCGCGATACCCCGTTCCGTGTGTTGTCGTTAGACATCAGGGTGGTATAGGGAACAATCATTAATATAGGCTATGGCTTTTACAACAGTAGTTGTTAACAACAGTGCGGGGATGTGACGGCGGACGCTCGACGGGAGAACCGTCGTCACGGCCGTTCAGCGGCCCGCGGTCGCGACCACTCCGCCGACCCGGGTGCTGTCGAATCCCCTCGTCGATTCACGCTGCAGACGGGAGAAGCACGGTGGGGATCGCCGTGTGGCTCGCGTGTATTCGTTCACTCGATCGGCGCGTCGACGATCGTGAGTCTCGTTCCCTCGACGTCCTCGACGATCGCGCCCCACCCGCCGACGCTGACGTGTTCGCCGTCGACGTCGAGGTCGACCGTGACCTGTCCGGCCAGCTCGAAGCCGGTGTCGGCCTCCGAGGCGAACGGGACCCGCACGTCGACGACGGTGCCCTCGACGGTGCACTCCTCGCCCGTGTCGGTCTCGTACCCTTCGACGCGGAGGCGAATGGGGGCGTCCCGCCAGCCCAGCTCCCGGAGGTCGCGAACGAGGTGGCGAACGTCGAGATGTTCGATGGGAAGCCCCGGCTCGCTCGCGTCGTACACGGACTTCCACGGCTCCCACAGCGTCGTGAGGAAGTACCAGTAGAACACGTACGTGTGCGTCCGGTCGTTCACGAGCACGCCGTACCGGTCGTACGAATCCGGGTGGTGGGCGAACGACGCCTGTCGCCGGTCGGCCAGCGCCACGAACGGCGCGGGAAGCGGACGGTGACGCGCCTCCATGCAGATGTCCTCGAACAGGCTCGGGTCCGGCCGCTCGTTCGCGTCGTCGGTGTGGACGGACACGCGCACCGAGACGCCCCGGTCGGTCGCGTCGCGGAGCGCGGGCGCGAGCCGTCGGAGGTTCGCGGTCGTCGTCGACAGCAGGATCTGGTGGCTCGCGTCCTCGATGAACGCCTCCGCGCGCTCGATGACGGTCCGAAAGCGCGTGACGATGCTGGCGCCGCCGGCCTCCAACTCGGGCTGTTCCCACCGCTGTTCCACCTCCTCGGCGGCCGCCTCCAGCCGGTCGGCCCGGCTCCGGAGGTCCTCCAACACGACCGACGGGCTGTGTGCCCGGGCCTGCAGCGAGCCGGCCTCGTACGTCTCGATGTACTCCCGTTCCTCCAGCGTCCGTAGCACGTCGTAGATGCGAGGGGCCGGGACGCCGCTCGCCTCCGCCACGTCGGTCGCCGACGCCGTCCCCAGCTCCAGCAGCGCGACGTACGCCTCCGCCTGGTACGGCGACAGGCCCGCCGCCTCCAGCGTCTCGACGAGCGACTCGGTCTCCATGCCGGGTGGCTGTCGTGCTGGGGGAAAACCGTACCGCCTACGGACGGGACTGCTTCTCCGACCGCGCGTGCTCGCGCGATCCGAAAGCCGTCACGCCGAGGACACCGCCCGCGCGGGCTCAGTCCTTCCCGGGTGCGGGCCACCGCGGCGTCTTGGGCGCCTCGATACGCGTCATCTCCTCGTCGGTCAGATCGAGGCCGAGGGCGGCGACGTTCTCGCGGAGGTGCTCGCTCGACCCCGGACCGATGATCGGGGCGTCCACCACGTCGCGGTGGAGCGGCCACGCGAGCGACACCTGCGCCGGCGTGACGCCCCGTTCGTCGGCGATCGCGCGGATCTCGTCCAGCACGGCCCAGTTCTCCTCGGTGAATCGGTTCCGGGTGTACTCGTCCGTCTCGGCTCGGTAGCCCTCCTCGGTGTCGTCGTCGCGGTCGTACTTTCCGGTGAGGAAGCCGCCCGCCAGCGGCGACCACGGGATCACGCCCACGTCCTCGCCGGCACAGACCTCCAGCAGGTTCGCCTCCTCGTGGCGGTCCACGGCGTTGTACTCGGGCTGCATGCAGGCGAAGCGCTCGTAGTCCTCGATGTCGCTGGTGTAGAGGGCCTTCGTGAACTGGTAGGCGGTCATCGTGGAGGCGCCGATGTACCGAACCCGACCGGTCTCGACGAGGTGATCGAGGGCCGCGAGCGTCTCCTCGATCGGGGTGTCGTCGTCCCAGCGGTGGATCTGATACAGGTCGATGTAGTCGGTGTCGAGTCGGTCGAGGCTGGCTTCCACCTGATCGAGGATGTGCTTGCGCGAGAGGCCCGAGCCGTTCGGGCCGTCGAACATGTCCCAGTACACCTTTGTGGCGAGGACGAGCTCGTCGCGGTTGGCGGAGGCGACGGCGTCGCCGACGATCTCCTCGCTTTCGCCGGTGGAGTAGACGTTCGCGGTGTCGAGGAAGTTGATCCCGAGATCGAGCGCCTCGTGGATCAGGTCGACGCTCGCGTCGCGGTCGTTCATCATCCACGGTTCCCCGGATCCGAAGTTCATACAGCCGAGACACAACCGGGACACGTCGAGCCCCGTGTCGCCGAGCTTCGTGTACGTCATCCCGTCGAACTCGTGTGCGTCGCTCACGCGACACACGGACTCGGCGCAGATAGATAATCGTCCCGGCGGGAGAGGCGGATACCGCTCGGGCTACGGACCGGGGTACCGCGGCGTCTTCGGCTCGGCGATGCGCTCGACCTGCTCGGGGCTCAGGTCGACCGAGATCGCGCCGACGTTCTCGCGGAGGTGCTCGATCGATCGCGGGCCGATGATCGGCGCGGTGACGACCTCCCGTTCGAGCAGCCACGCGAGCGCCACCTGTGCGGGCGTCGCGTCGACCTCCTCGGCGACGCTCCTGACGGCGTCGAGTACGGCCCAGTTCTCCTCGGTGAAGTACCCGCGGACCGACTCGGAGGCCGCCCCGCGGGTGCCGTCGGTCGGCTCCGAATCCCGGTCGTACTTTCCGGTGAGGAAGCCGCCCGCCAGCGGCGACCACGGGATCACGCCGACGCCCTCGCCCTCGCACACGTCCAGGAGGTTCGCCTCCTCGTACCGGGCGACCGCGGAGTACTCGGGCTGCATGCAGGCGAAGCGCTCGTAGTCCTCGATGTCGCTGGTGTAGAGGGCCTTCGTGAACTGGTAGGCGGTCATCGTGGAGGCGCCGATGTAGCGTACGCGACCCGTCTCGATGAGGTGATCGAGCGCGGAGAGGGTCTCCTCGATCGGCGTTTCCTCGTCCCAGCGATGGATCTGGTAGAGGTCGATGTAGTCGGTGTCGAGGCGGTCGAGGCTCGCCTCCACCTGATCGAGAATGTGTTTGCGCGAGAGCCCCGAGCCGTTCGGCCCGTCGCGCATCTCGCCGAAGACCTTCGTGGCGAGGACGAGCTCGTCGCGGTCCGCGGAGGCGACGGCGGCGCCGACGATCTCCTCGCTTTCGCCGGTGGAGTAGACGTTCGCGGTGTCGAGGAAGTTAATGCCGAGATCGAGCGCCTCGTGGATCAGGTCGACGCTCGCGTCGCGGTCGTTCATCATCCACGGCCGCTCGCTGCCGAAGTTCATGCAGCCGAGACACAGCCGCGACACCTCTAGCCCGGTGTCGCCCAGCCTCGTGTACGCCATCGAGTCCGGCACGGACATACGTTCGACGCCGTCGCCGGCGGGTATAAGCGCCGCTGATCCGGCGCCCGAATGCGAGCGGTTCACACCCACGCGATCGCCGGAAGCGGTCGCAAAGACAATCCTTAAACGACGCGACGGGGAATCCGAACGTATGGCTGGAACCATCGAAGTGCTCGTTCCCGGCGGCCAGGCCAATCCCGGCCCGCCGCTCGGTCCCGAGCTCGGTCCGACGCCGGTGGACGTGCAGGCGGTCGTCTCGGAGATCAACGACCAGACCGCCGCGTTCGACGGCATGGAAGTGCCCGTCACCGTCGAGTACGACGACGACGGCTCCTTCAGCATCGAGGTCGGCGTCCCGCCGACGGCGGAACTGATCAAGGACGAGGTCGGCTTCGAGACGGGCTCGGGCGAGCCCCAGAAGGACTTCGTCGCCGACATGACCGTCGAACAGGTGAAGAAGGTGGCCGAGCAGAAGATGTCCGACCTGCTCGCGTACGACGTGAAGGCCGCCGCCAAGGAGGTCGGCGGCACGTGCGCCTCCCTCGGCGTCACCATCGACGGCGAGGACGCCCGCACGTTCGACGACCGCGTCGACGCCGGCGAGTACGACGACGTCCTCGCCGAGGAAGCGACGGCGTAACTCCGGTTCCACTTCTCGCCCCCGGCCGCCGGATTCGGCGGTCGGTTCGCGACCGCATCCCCGCCAGCGACGGCGCCGGCGACACGTCGGGCCCATGCGCCGCCGTGGCGGGCCGTGTGAACGGCTCTCGCGCCCCTCGCCCCTTCGACGGTCTTAAGTGTCGCGTGGGCGGATTCCACGGTGAGACAGGCGTACGCCTGTTTCACTGACCCGTAGGAGCATTCCTGCGTACTACGGAGGTGAAAAATGGCAGATTCAATCGAGGACGCAGTATCCCAAGCACTGGAGGACGCCCCCCCTCGCAACTTCCGCGAGACCGTGGATTTGGCGATCAATCTCCGGGACTTGGACCTCAACGACCCGTCGAATCGAGTTGACGACGAAGTCGTGCTTCCGGCCGGCACCGGCCAGGAGACACAGATCGTCGTCATTGCGGAGGGCGAGACCGCCCTGCGCGCGGAAGACGTAGCCGACAGAGTCCTGTCGGGCGACGACCTCTCGGAGCTCGCCTCCGAGGAGAACGACGCCAAGGATCTCGCCGATGAGACCGACTTCTTCATCGCCGAGGCCGACATGATGCAGGACGTGGCGTCCAACCTCGGGCGCATTCTGGGGCCGCGCGGCAAGATGCCGACGCCGCTCCAGCCCGACGACGACGTCGTCGAAACCGTCAACCGCATGAAAAACACCGTCCAGATCCGCTCGCGCGACCGCCGCACGTTCCACACGCGCGTCGGCGCCGAGGACATGACGGCCGACGAGATCGCCGACAACATCGACGTGATCGTCCGCCGGCTGGAGGCGGACCTCGAGAAGGGGCCGCTCAACATCGACGGCATCTACGTCAAGACGACGATGGGGCCGTCCGTGGAGGTGCCCGTATGAGCGCCGCAGAGGAGCGCAAGACCGAGACCATTCCGGAGTGGAAGCGCCAGGAGGTCGCCGAGCTGACCGACTTCGTCGACTCGTACGACGCCGTCGGCGTCGTCGACCTCACGGGCATCCCGAGCCGGCAGCTCCAGGACATGCGCCGCGACCTGCACGGGCGGGCCGAGCTGCGGATGTCCCGCAACACCCTCATCGAGCGCGCGCTCGACGAGGTGGACGAGGGCGTCGAGGACCTGGGACAGTTCGTCTCCGGTCACGTCGGCCTCATCGGCACCAACGACAACCCCTTCGGGCTGTACAAGCAGCTCGAGGCGTCGAAGACGTCCGCGCCCATCGGCGCGGGCGAGGTCGCCCCGAACGACATCGTCATCCCCGAGGGTGACACGGGGGTCGACCCCGGTCCGTTCGTCGGCGAGCTTCAGCAGGTCGGCGCGGACGCCCGGATCGACGGCGGGTCGATCAAGGTCATGTCCGACTCGCACGTGCTCGACGCCGGCGAGGCGGTGTCGGAGGAACTCGCCAACGTGCTCGGCGAGCTCGGCATCGAGCCCAAGGAGGTCGGGCTGGACCTGCGCGCCGTCTTCGCGGACGGCGTGCTGTTCGAGCCGGACGAGCTCGCCATCGACGTGGACGAGTACCGCGCGGACGTCCAGTCCGCCGCGGCGGCGGCGCGGAACCTCTCGGTCAACGCCGCCTACCCGACCGCCCGCACCGCGGGCACCCTGCTCGGCAAGGCCGCCGGCGAGGCGAAGTCCGTCGGCCTGTTCGCGGCCATCGAGGACGAGGAACTCATGCCCGACCTCGTGAGCCGCGCCGACGCGCAGCTGCGCTCGCTCGCGGCCGCCATCGACGACGACGAGGCGCTCCCCGAGGAGCTCCGCGGCGTCGAGGCGCCCGCGCCCGAGCCGGCCGCCGAGGCCGAGGAGGAAACTGACGAATCGAGCGACGACGAGGACACGGAAGCCGAGCCCGACGACGCCGACGACGATGACGACGACGGCGACGGAGCGGAGGGCCTCGGCGCGATGTTCGGATAAGACAACTACACAGGACCATGGAATACGTTTACGCTGCACTCATCCTGAACGAGACGGGCGAGGAGATCAACGAGGACAACGTCACGGCGGTGCTGGAAGCCGCCGGCGTCGACGTCGAGGAATCCCGCGTGAAGGCCCTCGTGGCCGCGCTGGAGGACGTCGACATCGAGGAGGCAATCGAGACGGCCGCCGCCGCGCCCGCCGCGGGCGCCTCGGCCGGCGCCGCCGGCGGCTCCGCCGACGAGGCGGAGGCCGACGACGGCGACGACGAGGCCGAGGAGGAGGCCGCCGACGAGGCCGCCGCTGACGACGACGACGAGGACGACGACGAGGGCTCGGGCGAGGGCCTGGGCGAGCTCTTCGGCTGACGCCGGCGACGCTCACTCGTCTCGACCGACTCGACCGCAGATCGCACTTCTTTCGAGGCCTACTCCCGAGGGACAGCGCCGCCGATATGAGCGACGGCCGCGGCGGCTCGCCCGTCGAGCTTCGAGCGTCGCTCGGGACCCGAGCGTTGAAACCGGATGACGGATCCACTCCGTCCCGGTGTTCCCGCTTCCCGCCGTCGTCCCGCCCGCCGGAGTTCTCGCCGCCGCCCCACCCGCCGGCACCGTTCTGCTCGCGTACACGCTCGCGGGCTGTGCGCTCGGCTGCTGCAGCGGACTGGTCCCCGGGCTGCACGCGAACAACTTCGCGTTCCTCCTGGCGGCCGCGGCGCCGGCGCTGGACGCCCCGCCGGTCCCGCTCGGCTGCGCGATGGTGGCCGCCGGCGTCGTCCACACGTTCCTCGACATCGTGCCGTCGCTGGCGCTCGGGGTCCCCGACGCCGCGATGGCGGCCGCGGCGCTCCCCGGCCATCGGTTGGTCGCGGAGGGGCGCGGGCGTGAGGCGATGCGTCTCTCGGCGGTCGGGTCGGGGCTGGCGCTGGCGACCGCGCTCCCCGCCGCGGCCGTCGTCACCGCGGGGATGCGCGTCGCGTATCCGTATCTACGCGCGTGGCTGCCGGTCGTGCTCGCGGGAGTGGCGCTGTTGCTCGTGCTCACCGAGTCGAACAACCGCCGTCGACTCGCCGGCGCGCTCTCGTTCGCGCTCGCGACGGCGCTTGGACTGGTCACGCTCGATGCGCCGACGGACCCGCTCGTCGCCGCCGGCGGGGTCCTCGCCCCGCTGTTCGCCGGGCTGTTCGGCGTGCCGGTGCTGGTCGACGCGCTCGGCGGCGCCGGCGTCCCGTCGCAGGCCGACGCCCGCCTGGGGCTGTCCGGTCGCGAGCTGACGGGTGCGGCCGCCGCCGGCGCGGGCGGCGGCGCCGCGGTCGGGTACCTCCCCGGCGTCTCCGCGGGCGTGGCGGCCGTGCTGGCGCTGCCGGCCACCGCCGGCCGCGACCCGGCGCGGGAGTACGTCGTCGCGACCAGCGGGGCGAACACGGCGACGGCGGTGTTCGCGCTGTTCGCGTACTGGTCGTTCGACGCGACGCGCTCGGGCGTGTTCGTCGCCCTCGACGGGGCGGGCGTCCCGGCCGCGCTCCCGCCGCTGCTCTCGGCGGTGGTTGTCGCGGGGGCGGTCGGAACCGTCGCGGTCGTGCTGGTCGGCGACGCCGCGCTCCGCGTCGTCGGCGGACTCCCGCACGCCCCGCTGGTCGGGGGAGTGATCGTCGGGCTGGCGCTGCTGTCGCTCGCGTTCGCCGGCCCGTTCGGGCTGGGCGTGCTCGTCGCCGCGGCCGCGGTCGGCTTCGTTCCCGTCCGGCTCGGCTGCCGACGGGTCCACCTGATGGGCGTGTTACTCGGGCCGCTCGTGATCGCGTGAGCGGTCGACGCGACAACGGTCCACAGCCGGCAAGTCGTACGCCAACGATTCGCACGACTAGGGCCCGAATGACGGAAGCCGGATCGGCCGTTCGCGCCGTCTGAAAGACAACCGTTAAAAGCCGCGCGCCGGTCTCTAGCCGTATGAGCCAGTCAGAGTCCGAGCAGCGTTCCGAGCGACGCTGCGTCTCCTGTGGCATCAACGTCGCGGGGACGGCCGCGGCGACGTTCAAGTGCCCCGACTGTGGCACGCAGATCAGCCGCTGCGCGAAGTGCCGCAAGCAGAGCAACCTCTTCGAGTGTCCCGACTGCGGGTTCCGGGGGCCGTAACGATGGGGAAGGTCGCCGCGAAGATGAAGGTCATGCCGCAGAGCCCCGACATCGACCTCGACGAGCTCCAGCAGAAGCTGGAGGAGTCGCTCCCGCAGGGCGCGGAGATCCGGAACGTCGAGCGCGACGACGTCGCGTTCGGCCTCGTCGCGCTCCTGCCGATGGTCGTCGTCCCCGACGACGCCGGCGGCACCGAGGCCGTCGAGGAGTCGTTCTCCGGCGTCGAGGGCGTCGAGAGCGTGAGCGTCGAGGAAGTCGGCCGCCTGTAGTCGACGGCGCTCGACCCCGGCACCGCGCCGGAACCGTTCGCGATTTTCGCGTGTGACGCAGTTCTCCGCGAGCCGTCGGCTCGACCAAGTTGAACGACAGACCCCCGCATTACGAATCGAAACACGAAACCACGAGACGCCGGTGCCGTCGTGCGAAGCCTTAATGCGACCCCGCCGTCTGGGTACGACAGACAGTCACATGGGGATGTACGACCGGATCCTCGTTCCGACCGACGGCTCCGACGGCGTCGAGCGCGCGGTCCGACACGCCGTCGATCTGGCGGTCCAGCACGGGGCGACCGTCCACGCGCTGTACGTCGTCAACTCGGCGTCGTACGCCGGGATGCCGATGGAGTCGAGCTGGGAGGGGATCGACGAGATGCTCCGGGGCGACGCCGAGGACGCGGTGTCGCTGGTCGAGGCGCTCGGCGACGACTACGAGGTCCCGGTCGAGACGGCGGTGATCGACGGCTCGCCGAGCCGCGAGATCGTCCGCTACGCCGAGGACAACGGCTGCGACCTGATCGTGATGGGGACGCACGGCCGCGGCGGCATCGACCGACTGCTGTTGGGCAGCGTCGCCGAGAAGGTCGTCCGGTCCTCGAGCGTGCCGGTGCTCACGGTGCGGGTCGCGGACGCGACGTAACGAGGTTTGCGTGGGAACGGGTCGAGCGTTCCGGAGGTGACGGTTCGGGATCCGCGGAGGCGACGACGTGACGTAGCGAACGCGACGTTCAGCGGTCGGCCGGCCGCAGGTGCTCGCAGTCGCCCGCGGTCACCCGGACGGTCCCCTCTTCGGTCTCGACGACGAGCGCGCCGGGGAACACGATCCCGACGGCCTCGCCCTCCACGACGCCGCCGGGGGTCTCGACGCGGACGCGCCGCCCCACGGTGTCGGCGTGCTCCTCCCACGCCGACACGGCCCCGCGGAGGTCGCCGCGGAGGTCGTCGAACTCCTCCAGGATCCGCTGGACGAGCACGCGCCGGTCGACCGGCTCGCCGCGCTCGGCCAGCAGGCTCGTCGCGTCGGCGGACGCCGGCAGGTCCGCGGGGTCGACGTTCGCGTTGAGGCCGACGCCGACGACGAGCCAGGAGACGCGGTCGGCCTCCCCCTCCATCTCGGTGAGGATGCCGCACAGCTTCCGGCCGCCGCGCTCGGTCGGTTCCGCCCCGGTCCCCTCGTCGTCGCCGACGAGCACGTCGTTGGGCCACTTGATCCGCGCGTCGACGCCCGTCTCGCGACAGGCGCGCGTCACCGCGACGGCCATCGCGAGCGTGTACGCCGGGGCATGAGCGGGGGGGACTTCGGGACGGCACACGACCGACAGCCAGACGCCGCCCGGCGGCGACACCCACTCGCGGTCGAGCCGGCCGCGCGAGGCGGTCTGCTCGTCGGCGACCACGGCAACGTCGTCCGCGCCCGCGGCCGCGAGTTCGCGGGCGCGGTCGTTCGTCGAGCCGACGGCGTCGTGGTACTCCACGTCGAACGGCGCGTCGAGGCCGTAGGCGATCGCCTCGCCGGAGTATCCCGACACATCGGTCACGACGTAGCCGGCGGCGGCACTCTCGACGGCGACGCCGGCATCGCGCAGCGCCTCGACGTGGTTCCAGACGGCCGCGCGCGACACGCCGAGGCGGTCGGCCAGCGCCGGCCCGGTCACCGGTCCGCCCGCGAGCGCCTCCAGGAGGGCCCGGCGGGTGGCGGGAACGCCGGCGTCAATGTCGGTGGCGTCGGTGGCGTCGGTGGCGTCGGTGGCGTCGGTGGCGTCGGTGGCGTCGGTGCCGCCGTTCCGGTCGTCGTCGCCCGTCACGGGTCGTCGCGGCCGCCGTTCGCGGGCGCAAGCTCCGTCGACTCCCCGTTCGCGCGGACGGTGATCACCGTCGCGTCGAGCTTCCCCTTCAGGAACGTCTCGATGTCGGGATCGGAGAACAGCTTCCGGATGGTCCGCCGCCACCGGCTCGCCTGCTTGGCGCCGATGACGACCACGTCGGCCTCCTCGGCGGCGACCTCGTCGAGGATCGTCTCCTCGACGAGGAACCCCCGGCGGACGACGTAGCGAACGGTGGGGAGCCGGCCGAACTCGCGCTCGACCGCGCGCTTGAGCTGCGTCCGGGTCACCTCCCGACCCTCCTGATACAGATCCACGTGGAGGATAGTCAACTCGGCGTCGCGCTCCTCGGCGATCCGGATCGCCTCCGACAACGTCGCCTTGGAGTGCTTCGAGAGCGGGTATCGAACCGGTACGACGACCAACGTCATTGTCGGTCGGACGCGCCGACGGGTGTAAACACTTCCTCTTGGTTCACCACTGACAGGGGCACGGCTCGATCCGCGGCCGGCGGTCGACCCCCACCGTCACTCGTCGTCGACCCGGCCGGACGCCGACGCGTCGCCAGGGTCGCCCGACTCGCCCGGGGTGTCGGCGGATGCGGCGTCGGCCCCGGTCCCCGTGGCGTCCGCGGCATCCCCCGCGTGCGCCGCGTCCTCGCCCGACACGCGCTCGATCCGGCCCTCGATCTCGGGGGCGATCCCGTGCTCGCGCACGTACTCGCCCAGCACCTCGTGTTGGATCCCGTGCTCGCCGGCGCGGTGGCGCTCCTCGATCGTCGGGAACTCGTGATCAGAGTGCAGGAGGTACTCCGGCGTCGCGACGCGGTACAGCCGCTCGGGGTCGATCGCCTCCCCGTCGACGCGCGCGTCGACGAGTTCCTCGCGGTCGTCGTCCCAGACGACGCGCGCGCCGCTGAGGTGGCCGTGCCACCAGTCGTCCTCGCCGAAATCGACGACGGAGGCGGACATCTCCGCGAACGCCGCCCGCAGCTCCGCGCCCGTGAGCTCGACGACGACGATCGGCTCCTCGAACGGCAGCACCGACAGCAGGTCCGCGAGCGTTACGTCGCCCGCGAGGTCGTCGCCCAGCCGGAGCCCGCCGGCGTTCTGCAGCCCCACGTCGGCGTCCGCGGCCCATCGGTAGGCGTCGGCGACGAGGTTGCCGAGGCGGCACTCGCCGCCGTGGACCGTCGCGTCGGTGCGGACGATCGGCTCGTCGACGTGGCCGACGACCTCGTCGAGGCCGGCGGCCGCGATGCGTTCGCGCAGTCCGTCGGCGAGGTGCTTGTCGACCGGCGCGTCGGCGGGGCTGTGGCGCGTCACGCTCGCGCCGTCGTCGTCCAGTGTCACCTCCAGCACCGTCTCGCCGTTGACGCCCGGCCGGGTGCACAGGACGCCGTCGACCTCCTCGGCGCGCTCGCTGTGGATGTGGCCGCCGAGCACGAGGTCGACGCCGTCGACCCGCGCGAGGTCGTCGTCGCCGCCGCCGAGATGGGAGACGGCGACGACGTAGTCGACGCCCCCGCCGTCGGGTTCGGCCACGCCCTCGTTGCCGGATTCCGCTCCGGCGTCGGCGTTCATCGCCGCGATCGCCTCCCGGGCGGCCTCGCAGGGGTCGGTGAACGTCATGTCGGCGGCCGCGGGGTTCAGCGAGTCCGTGCTCGGGTCGGTGACGCCGAGGAAGCCGACGCGGTCGCCGTCGACGACCTCGACCGTCCACGGGACGACGCCCTCGGCCGCGCCGAACGGCTCGCCGTCCTCGTCGCGGACGTTCGCCGACACCCACGTCTGGGGGGAGTCGGCGACGATCGCGCGGGTCGCGTCGGTGCCGAAGTCGAAGTCGTGGTTGCCGAACGTCTCCACGTCGGTGCCGACGGCGCGGAAGAAGTCGACCGCCTGGCGCCCCTTCGAGACCGTCGCCGCGACGCCGGGGGCGGTGTCGTCGCCGGACCCGACGACGGCGGCGTCCGGGCCGTCGAGGGCGGTGATCAGGCCGGCGAGGCGACCCGCCCGCTCGGGGTCGTCGTAGACGTTCTCGATGTCGGAGTAGTGGACGAACCGGGGCATTCGAGTGGGTGATCGGTGTGGGGTGGCGGGCAAGAACGCTCCGGGTTCGATCGATCGGTCGTCTTTCCTTCGTGAATCGTCGCGTGGGACGGTGATCGGAACAGTACGCTCGCTCTGGTGTGGTGGCTTGGAAAGCCCCTGCGCCGTTCGCGACCTGCGATTCGCTGTGCGCCTCGCTCGGCTCACGCCGTTCGCCGCGCTTCGGTGCTTGCTTCCTCTCGGTTCGCGAACGGCGCAGCCCCTTTCAGTCCCACCCGTCTGGACCGCAGCCACACTTACGTCGGAGCAAGCTCCGACGAACTCACACTCGCTCCGCTCACGGCTCACTTCGTTCGCCGTTCGCTATCGCGGTCTCATTCCATTCGACCGCGCACCGCTCGCGTGAGCCTCCCCAACCGATTCGCTCGTCACTCACTGCGTTCGCTCCTCGCTCATCCCTCGCGCGCGTCCGCCGCGAACGGAGTCGCGGCGGCACGCGCCACTGCGGGGTTCAGCACTACCGATTCACGGAAACGGATGATACGCCTTCTCGGGCTCCGGATCGAAGCCCATCGACGCCGAAACGGTCTCCAGCCGGTCGCCGAAGAAGGGCTCGGCGGTGAACAGCGGCTGCGCCTCCGGGACGAGCACGCGAACGCCCTCGAAGCCGAGGACCGCCACGTCGCGGGTGGTGAGGCGCGCGGCGTAGGCGTCGAGGTCGGCGTCGCCGAGGCGGTCGACGACGGCCTCGACCTCGGCGACGCCGTCCAGATCGGTCGCCTCGTCGTCGCTCACGTCCGCGGCCGGGACCGTCACCTCGGGCGAGACGAACTCCCGAACACGCTCCGGGAAGTCCGCGTACGAGCCGATCGCGCCCTCCTCCTGATTCGCCTGCTCGGGCCCCATCGCGCGCAGCTCCATCCAGTTCTGCAGCGCCTCCGCGAGCGCGCTCCGGGCCGCGGCCGCGGCGTCGAGGTCCGCGGCCGACCCCATCGCGAACCGCGGCCACTCCCCGGTTCCGGCGTCGCGGTGGACGGCCACCCCGACGACGGGCACGTCCACGTCCTGCGTGAGCAGCAGCGTCGTCACCGAGAGGTCCTCGGCGCGCGCCCGCTTGCGCAGCGTCTCGAACCCCTCGTCGTCGACGGCCAGCCCCATCGGCTCGAACGTCGAGTACCACGACAGCATCGAGGCGTCGCGCTCGACGGTCTCGTACAGCCCCGACAACGCCGCCTCGGCCGTCGAGTTCCCGAGCCCGAGCCCGGTCGTGATCGCCGGGGCGAACCGCTCGTCGGGCGGCGGGAACACGACGAACTCCGCCGGCAGCGACGCCGACTCGCGGGTCGACAGATCGATCCCGGAGATCCACGGGACGTGATCCTCGGGGTCGGGTGTCTCGGCGTCGGCCGGGCGCACGAACCGGCCCACCGGGACGGCGTCGACGACACCCGCCGTAGGCGCCGACCGGAACGACGACGCGCGGTAGGTCCCGGCACAGTAGCGCTCCAGCCCCTCGCCGATCGCCTTCGCGTACGCGGCGTCCCAGTCGGCGGCGACGCCGGCGGCGAACTCCGCACAGCGCGTGTCGGCGAACGCCGCGGTGTCGGTCGTCCGCGCGATGTAGTACGGCGCCGGCACCGACTCGCGCTCGCCCACGTCCGTGACGATCCCGAGGCGGTCGTCGACCGCGCGGTCCATCCGGTCGACGGCGTCGTCGAGGTCGACCGGCTCCGCGGGCGCGCGAAGCTCGAACCCCGTCGGCGCGGCGCCGCAGTCGCACCCCGGCGACGGGAGGAACGTCCGCTCGGCCCCGTCCACCTCGGTGACGGTGCCGGCGACCCCGTCCCCCGAGAGGTGCTGGATGGCGCGTCGGCCGGCGAGCGCCCCCGCGAAGCGGACGGCGCTTCGGGTGCCCCGCGGCGTCGCGTCCGTCGAGGGGACGTTGGCGCGAACCCGGTCGCGCAGGCAGTCGTAACAGCCGGTCTCGGCGGAGAAGACGGTGACCGCGGCGTCGAGCCCCTCGATCGCGCGGCCGCCGATCCCGCCGATCTCGACGGCGACCCAGTCGTCGACCAGCCGCGTCGCGGTGCGGAAGGTGTCGTCGCCGGTCGTGCCGACGACGACCGCGAAGTCGAACCCGTCCAGGAGGCCGGCCTCCACCTCCATCACGTTCGCCTCGATGTCGGCGAAGGCGCCCCGCAGCGGCTCGGCGGCGGGGTCGGGACCGACGATTGCGATGTCCATGCCCCGCCCGTGGGGTGAATCGCACAAAAAGATGGTCGGTCGGCGCGGTCGGCTGTCGGGGCCCGCGAACGGACTCGACGCTTAGTTCAGCAGTCGGTGGGCGACGCTCGCCAGCTCGTCGCTGGAGGCGTCGCGGAGCCTATCGTCGCCGAGCTTCAGGCGCAGGCGGGGGCGCCCCACGTCGATGGGGACCTTCTCGGTGTCGATGAGCCCCAGGTCCTCCAGGCGGGTCTTCGTCCGCGAGAAGGTCGCCTTCGAGGCGATGCCCACGTCCTCGCCCCACTTGCTGATGTCGTACAGCAGCACGTCGTTCTTCGCGGCCACGAGCAGGGAGATGGTTACCTCGTCGAGGCCGTCGCCGTCGCCGCGGGCGGTCTCCAGCGACGCGAGCACCGAGTCGAAGTCGGCGCGGGCCGCCTCGCCGATGTCCTCGTCCAGCGTCTCGCGGACGCGCGAGAGCGCCGGCGTTCGGAGGTTGAAGGCCTCCGCGTCCGCCCACTGGTCGCGGTACGTCTCGTACGCGTCGGCGGCGAACGACTCGTCGTCGGCCGCGAGCGCGGCGACGTGCTCGCCCGCCGAGACGACGGCGTACAGCTCGTCCTCGCCGGCGACGAGCGTGTTGTCCGCGTCCCCGTCGAGCTCGCGCAGCGTCATCGACCCGGCGTCGACCAGGTCGGCGGCGTCGCCGGCGACGAGGAAGTCGTCCATCACGTCCTTGAGCATGCGGCCGTCCGCGAGCACGTTCAGCGTCGGTAGCTCGTCGTCGTACTCGGATCCCGCGTCGACGAGCGACTCGATCACCGCGGCGTTGGGGTCGACGATCACGAGCTCGCCGGCCGATCGATCGAAGAGCGTCTCGAGGGCGGCGCCCATCGATCGCTCGAATACGTTCTCGGTCATAACTACGTAGAACATCGCCAGTTGGATATTTAATACTAACGGGAATACGGAGGAATCAAGCGCTCTACGTCGGGAATATGAGGGCCGGACGGCGGACGGGCCGGGGCCATGAGTGTTAAGGACACGCACGCCCATCGACCTCCATGCTTCGCTCACCCCGATCGCGAACGGGCGGATCGACACTGGCGGCGGTCGGTCGCCGTCATCCGAGACTCGCGGCGACGGCGGTGACGGTCCTGGCGTGTGTGCTGGTGCTGCTCCTGACCGCTGACGTGGCCGCGGCGGCCGACGTCGGGGTCGACCCGTCCGGTGTCGGCGACGTGTCCTCCGGGCCCTGAGGGATCGACCGCCCGCGGGTACGGTTCCCGGAGCGGCTACGACTCCCGGAGTTCTTCGGCGAGCACGTCCGACCAGCGGAGCGCGCCGTCGAACAGGACGGCCTTGTCCGCATACGAGAGGAACTCGACCAGCGCCGCGCGACCGACCGTGAACTCCCTCCGTTGGCCGAGGAGATGCGTCTCGTCGCCCTCCTGGAGGTACGGCCGGAAGAAGCCGCCGGCCATCCAGGGCGCGCCCATCGACACCGCCACGTCGAACCGATCCGACCCCGCTTCGGTCACCCGGACGTCCGTTCCGACGATGTCCTCCGACTGCGTCAGGACGTGCGTCCCGTCGCCGACGACGGCGTAGTCCTTCCCGGTCATGATCTGGCGCCGCGACTTGTCCAGCGCCCGCTCCATACAGTAGCCGGTGACGAGCAGCCTGGCGAACATCGTGCCGACCGTCGCCGCCTGCCCGTCGAGCACCTCGCTGAAGGTGACCGCGCCGGCGACGCTCCCCTTCCGGATCAGCTCGATCCCCTCGTGGAAGGAGCCGCAGGCGTTCAGGAAGAACGTCTGTGCGTTCGACGCCGAGAGGCTCGACGCCGAGAGGTAGCCGTCGGTACACCGGAGCCCCTCGCGCTCGCAGTGGCCGATGTAGTGAACGAGGTCGGTCCGCGACTCGAACACGGAGGCGAGTTCGTCGACGGTGAGGTGTTCCTTCAACGTGAGGTCGAGGTCGAGCGCCTCGGCGCGCTCGCGGTAGTGGGCGGCGACGCCGTCGTGCTCCTCGCGCATGTCCCCGTCGTTCAAGATCGCGACGATCGAGATCGGCTCGCCGGCCGCGTCGAGGTACCGCCCCCGGTTCTCGTACGCCTCCGGGACGGTCTTGAACGCGTCTATCGGCACGCCGTCGGCGAGCCAGCCGTGCGTCCGCGCGCGACCCAACTCGGGCTGGACCAGTTCGACCGACGCCACCTCCCCGACGTCGCGCCGGTAGAAGTCGGACAGCGAGGTGTCGAGCCACTCGGATTCCGCGAGCGTCGTCGACTCCGCGACCCGGACGTGCGGGACGTTCGCGAGGAGATGCGACAGCGTCGGGACGTGCTCGTACGTCGGGTCGATCGACATCGACAGGTGCCACTCCGGGAACCGGTCGCGGACCGACTCGAACGGCGTCGCGAGGTACGCCTCGAACCGCTCGGCAGGGGACGCGGCGTACAGCGAGTCGGCGTCGAGGCAGAGTTCCGAGACCACCTCCGCGACGGACAGCCCGGAGCCGTACGGGCCGGCGTCCCTGACGACGCAATCGAGGTAGAACGTCCGTTCGAGCAGCGAGGCGACCGCGTCCTGGAACTCGGGGAGCCGCGGGAGCGAGTGCGTCCCCCCTGGCGTCTCCACCCGCGGTCGCGCGTCGGGCTCGACGACGAGCTGGGCGCCGACGTAGTGGGCAAGCGGCGAGGCGACGAACAGGTGGTCCAGGTCCGGCGGGACGACGACGCGCACGCCGGCGTCGTCGCGTCGCTCGCGCAGCGTGTCGGGGATCGAGACGGAATCGCCGAACGTGATCTTCGGGGGCACCCCCCGCATGCTGTCGAACGACCGGTCGGCGGTCGCGGTTCGGTGCCCGGCCGGGAACGTCGACAGCGCTGTCGCGACGCCGTCGGGCGTCGCCGGCACCGTCACCGTCTCGGGCTCGTCGGTGACGCCGCCGCCGAAGCCGATCTCGACGGGCGTCTCCTCCGGAAACCGGACGTGGAGACGCTCGTAGCGCGGCTTCTCGATCGTCGCCGCGCCGTCGAACCGGACGTACACGTCGATCCGACTTTCGACGTAGAGCGCGTACCTCCCTTCGGGGATCGTCAGCGGACCGGTGCCGCTGCCGAGGTCGGACACCTCCCCGGTGTCGACGTCTCGAACCGGCGCGTACACCGGCGGGAAGCCGAGCGACTCCACGGAACCTGACACCGTCGCGTCCAGCGTCCAGGCGTCACCCAGATCGAGCGCGTCGATCGCCGCCGACAGCGACGGCGTCGACGTGTCGTCGCCGTCGCTCCACCCGTCGGCCCGAACGTCGACGGAGTGTTTGGCGGCGTCGACCGCGCGGAGCCCGTCCTCTGTTCGCTCGACCTGCATCGGACTGCACGCACGTCCGAAGTGGCCCCATTTATCGGTGTCGCCGGCCGCCCGAGTACGGATGGCTTTTTGTCGCCGCTCGCCGGAGCGTCGGTATGGAGTATCCCGCGGTACGCGAGACGGACCCGGCGGTCGCCGACGCGCTCGAGGGCGAGGTTCGCCGACAGCAGGACACGCTGGCGATGATCGCCTCCGAGAACCACGTCTCGGAGGCAGTCCTGGAGGCGCAGGGGAGCGCGCTCACGAACAAGTACGCGGAGGGCTACCCCGGCGCGCGCTACTACGCCGGCTGCGAGTACGCCGACGAGGTCGAGGAGCTCGCCATCGAGCGCGCGAAGGAGCTGTGGGGCGCCGAGCACGTCAACGTCCAGCCGCACTCCGGCACGCAGGCGAACATGGCGGTGTACCTCGCCACGCTGGACCCCGGCGACAAGATCCTCTCGCTCGAACTCGAACACGGCGGCCACCTCAGCCACGGCCACCCCGCGAACTTCACCGGTCAGCTGTTCGAGGTCGAGCAGTACGGCGTCGACCCCGAGACGGGGTACATCGACTACGAGGCGCTCGCCGAGCAGGCCGACGAGTTCGACCCCGACATCATCGTCTCGGGGTACTCCGCGTACCCGCGGGAGGTCGAGTGGGAGCGCATTCAGACGGTCGCGGACGCGGTCGACGCGTACCACCTCGCGGACATCGCCCACATCACCGGGCTCGTCGCCGCGGGCGTCCACGACTCGCCCGTCGGCGTCGCCGACTTCGTTACCGGCTCGACCCACAAGACGATCCGCGCGGGCCGCGGCGGCATCGTCATGTGCGGCGAGGAGCACGCCGACGACGTCGACGCCGCCGTCTTCCCCGGCGGGCAGGGGGGCCCCCTGATGCACAACATCGCGGGCAAGGCAGTCGGGTTCGGCGAGGCCCTCGAGCCCGAGTTCGGGGAGTACGCCCGGCAGGTCGTCGACAACGCCGAGGCGCTCGCCGACTCCTTCGAGGACAACGGGCTGGAGGTCGTCTCCGGCGGCACCGACACCCACCTCGTGCTCGTCGACCTCCGGGAGTCACACCCCGACACCTCCGGCGGCGACGCCGAGGAGGCGCTCGCCGACGCCGGCATCGTCCTCAACGCGAACACGGTGCCCGGCGAGACGCGCTCGCCGTTCGACCCCTCGGGCATCCGCGCGGGCACCCCTGCGCTCGCCACCCGCGGCTTCGACGAGGCCGACTGCCGCGAGGTCGGCGACCTCATCCACCGGGTCGTCGACAACGTCGGGGACGAGTCGGTGATCGCCGAGGTGCGCGATCGCGTCGACGAGCTGACCGACGCGCACCCGCTGTACGAGTAGGCGACCGAATCCGATCCACGTTTCTGCGTACTCATCCGGTTTTTCTTACTCTGTTGTGCACGAACCCGAGGATTCTTACGCGTCGCCGCCGCCCGATCCACCATGACCGACATCGACGGCAACGCCGTCGCCGCCGAGATCCGCGACGGCGTCGCCGAGTGCGTGGAGACGCTGCAGCGGGAGGGCGTGGAGCCGGCGCTGGCGACCGTGTTGATGAGCGATGACCCCGCGAGCGAGACGTACGTCTCGATGAAGCAGAACGACTGCGAGGAGGTCGGGATTCGGGGGATCCACGTCGACGTGGACGACGACGCGCCCGCACAGGAGCTGTACGACACCGTCGACGAGCTGAACGCCGACGACTCGGTCCACGGCATCCTCGTCCAGATGCCGGTCGTGGACCAGGTCGACACACGGCGCGTCCTCCGGTCGGTCAATCCCGCGAAGGACGTTGACGGGTTCCACCCGGAGAACGTCGGGCGACTCGTCGCCGGCAACCCGCGGTTCAAGCCCTGCACGCCCCACGGCATCCAGCGCCTGCTCGCGGCCGCGGACGTGGACTCCGAGGGGAAGGAGGCGGTCGTCGTCGGCCGCTCGGACATCGTCGGCAAGCCGATGGCGAACCTCCTGTTCGGCCGCGGCGAGGGCGGGAACGCGACCACGACGGTATGTCACTCCCGGACGGACGACCTCGCGAGCCACACCCGCCGGGCGGACATCGTCGTCGCCGCCGCGGGCATTCCCGAGTTCATCACCGCGGACATGATCTCGGAGGACGCGACCGTCATCGACGTGGGGATCAACCGCGTCGAACGCGACGGCGAGTCGACGCTCGTCGGCGACGTGGCCTACGACGAGGTCGCGGACAAGGCGGGCGCCATCACGCCCGTTCCCGGCGGCGTCGGCCCGATGACGCGCGCGATGTTGCTGTACAACACGGTGAAGGCCGCGAGCGAGCAGCACGGCGTCGAGATCGACCTCCCCTGACGACCGTTCGTCCCGCCGGGCTTTTCTCGTCGCCGGGAGTCGTGGACCCCGACTCCACCGATGACTCGCGACGCGGGCACGTTCGAGTACGACGCCGAGGAGGCACGCGCGGAGGAGGACGCCTACCGGACCGCCGGCGCGGCCGAACGGCGGCGCTTCGTTCGAGAGTCGCTCGATCCCACCGACGGCGAAACCGTCGTCTCCGTCGGATGCGGTCCCGGGTTCGAGCCGCTGGAGCTCGCCGACGCCGTCGGCGAGGACGGCGAGGTGGTCGGCGTCGACCGCTCGTCGCCGATGTGCGCGCTGGCACGCGATCGACTCGCGTCGTCACCGAACGCCCGGGTGGCCCGCGGCGACGCGACCGACCTCCCGATCGCGAGGGACGCGGCCGACGCGGCGACCGTCGTCCAGGTGCTTCAGTACGTCGAGGACCCGTCGACGGCGCTGGCGGAACTCCGGCGAGTCCTCCGCACGGGTGGCCGTGCGGCGGTGTTTCTCGCGGACTGGGACACCTTCGTCGTCCGGGGTGGGGACCCCGACCGAACCGAAACGGTGCTCGCTTCGTGGCGGGACCACTGCGCCCATCCGACGCTCGGGTCCCGTCTGCGTGGACCGGCCGAGTCGGCGGGATTCTCGGTCCGATCGATCGACCCGTACACCGTCGCGGACGCCGACCCGACGCCCGACTCGTTCGCGGGGACGCTGATCGAGTTCGTGACCGAGTTCGCCGCCGACCACGACGCCGTCACGAGAACCGTCGCGGACGCGTGGCGCGCGGAGATCCGTGACGCGATCAGCGGGGGAACGGGCTTCGTGGGGCTCACCGGCTACTGCTACCTGCTGGAGACGACAACTGGGCGGTGAGACGAGACCGTCCGAGTACTCCGCAGGAACTCCTGTGTGCCTCGCCCCGTCGTCCCGTCGTACGCGGTCCTACTCCAGTCGTTGTAACCGCTCCCGTGCGCTCGCCAGCGCCTCCTCGTCGCCGGCGATGAGATAGCGACCCAGCTCCGCGGCCGCGCCGACGAGCGCGTCGGCCTCGGCCGGCTCCACGTCGCCGCCGAGCGCGTCGATCCGCTTCGCGCGGTCGCGGATCGCGCCGAGCGTTCGGTTCGCCTCGGGGTCCGGGTGCTCGTCGAGGTACGTCGACACGTCCGTCCGGTACTCCAGCGCCGCCTCGGCGGCCGCGAGCCCGCGCGCCTCGTGCATCCGCGGGGGGACGTCGCCCGCGTCCGGGCGCTCGCCCGTGTCGGCCGCCCGCAGCAGGGTCGTGAGGTACCACTCCTCGTCGTCGGTGACGCCGGGGCTCGCGCCCTCGGGCCCCCGGTCCCCGTCGTGGATCGTCGCGTCCGCGCGTCCGCCGCCGGGGCCGGCGATCCGGCCGTACACGTCGGCCGCGTGGCGGAGTTCGGCGGCCGCGAGGTACGCATCGTCCAACGGCGCGAGCTCGCCCCCGCGGATGAACCCCCGCTTGCGGAGGTACGTCCGACACTCGGCTTTGATCTCGTCGACGAGGTCCGAAAGCGGCGTGTCGTCGAGCCGCGCCAGCACGGACGTCAGGTCTATCTCCGCCGGCGCGTCGGTGTGTTTGCGGCGCTCGCCGGTCCCGACGCTCCGGAGGCTTCCGCAGTCCGGACACGCGACGCTCCCAGTCTCGAAGTACGACCAGCGGGTCCCGCACTCCGTACACTCGCGCTCGCCCCGGACTTCCATGGTCATATGTTCCGTCGGGACGGTGAAAAACGCCTCGTCGCCGCGGCGGCCTGATGATCGGTCGCCGCCGGCAACGACTTGGTCCCGGGGTGTGTGGGGTCGAGCGTGACACCGAACTCGTTCTTTCACGTGGCGCTGAAGGCCGACGACGTGGACGCGACGGCGGCGTTCTACGAGGCGGCGTTCGACGGAACGATCATCGAGCGTGGACACGCGGAGGACGGCGAGGGCCCGACGGCCGTCGACCACGTGGCCCTGGAGGTGGCCGACAAGCGCGTGTACGTCTTCGACCGGGCGCCGTACGAGGCGACCGGCGACGTGGAGTCGATGCCGAACGGCCTGCTCCACTTCGGGTTCGTCGTCGACGACATCGCCGCCGCGCGCGAGGCGATCGACGGCGTCGGCTCCGGCGTCGACTGGGTGATGGGTCCCGACCGCTTCGGCGACCTCCGGATCGCGTTCCTCGTCGACCCGGCAGGCTCCATCGTCGAACTCATCGAACACGTGTCGTGAGACGGGTGCCGGGACGCGCGCTCCCGACTGTCCGGATCACGCGCCGAACTCGCCCGTGTCCGGTCGACACGCGCGTGTCCAGTCGCCACGTACCCCGGCACGCTTTTGTCGCCGCCGAGGGTGCACACACGGCATGACGCTCCCCATCACGGCGCGCGGCCGGGAGGCGGCCGCGGGCGACGTCGACGCCACCGGGGTCGCCGACGCCGCCGATGACGGCGAACCGCGGACGGTCGGCGCCGTCCGACACGGACTCCAGCAGTACGACCGGCTGTAACTACCGTGTCCACAGCCAGTATCGTCGCGGGGGATCTCGCCGCCGTCGCCCCGGTCGCGCAGCTTCCGGCGTTCCAGCTGCTCACGGTCGTCCTCGCGTTCGTCGGCGCGGGCGTCGCGCTGGCGGCGGGGATCGGCCTCGTCGCGGTGTACGCCCGCCTCGGCGACGGGGTTCCCGTCGCGATCACGCGACGGGCGTTCGGGGTGTGGGCCGCGGGCGCGCTCCTGCTCGCGGCAGGCACGCCCGCGGCGTTCCGCGGGTCGCTGGCGGCGGCGCCGACGCTGCGCGCGCTCGGGATCGTCGCGGTCGCCCTCGGCGTCCTCGTCGTCGCGCTCGCGCCGGCGTACCTCTGGCAGGCGACGGTCGGGGAGACGTGAGGGGATCCCGCCGTCCGGGAGGAGGGCCGGGGGAGCTACTCCGGTTCCGAGTGCGACCGTCGGTCGCGCTCGCGAAGCAACTTGTCGACGATGTCGCCCGTCGAGAGGAGTTCCCCCTCGTAGCGCGGGTCGCGGGCGGTCGCGCGCGCCACGTCGGCGTCGATGCCAGCCGCCGAGAGCGCGTCGGCGAGGGCGGCCTCGTCGTGGTGCTGGTCGAAGCCGAGCACGATCACGTCCGGGTCGATATCGCGTACGGGGACGAGGAAGTCCTCCGGATGCCCGAGGTGGGCCTCGTCGACGACCTCGAGGGCGGCGATCATGTCCCGGCGCTGCCGGTCCGGGCACACGGGCTTGGGCTTGTGCGTCACGTTGTCGCGCCGGGCGACGATGACGTGGAGTTCGTCGCCGCGGGCGGCCGCGTCCTCCAGGTAGTGGAGGTGCCCGGGGTGGAGGATGTCGAAGGTGCCCTGCGCGAGCGCGATCCGGGGGCCATCGTCGCCGTCCGCATCGCTCCCGTCCTCGCGCCCGCTCCCGTCGGGTCCCTCACTCATCGTACAGCTCCGCGTCGATGTCGGTCTGGTCGAAGTCGAAGAACGCCTCGTCCTCGGGCAGCGCCACGTCGATCACGTCCAGATCGCGGGGGTCGCCGTCGGAGTCGAACGCACGCCAGCAGTCGCGCTCGTAGGGAGCGCCCAGGATGATGTGGACCTCCCCCGCGTGGAACGTCGCCAGATCGGCGTCGGAGGGGCGGAGGACGCCGTTGGGGTGGGAGTGGATCGAGCCGACCGCCCGCGAGGAGTTGGGTTTCATATGCTCGCGGACGGTCGCCGACTCCGGCGTCGACGTGGTGCCGGGAATGACGAGCACGTCGGTGATCACCTGTCCCTTCCGGTCGAGGCCGAGATCGCGCGCGTCGGTCGCCCGGAGAAAGCCCATGTACTCGTCCGGGTGGGTGTCCCGGGACGCCTCCAGCGCGAACGTGAGGGTCTCGGCCGCGATGCCGAGCAGCTCGCTCGACCGGAACAGTCGCATTGGCGGATCTCCGACCGGGCGCCAACTAAGGGTGTCGATGGCCACGCTTCGGACCCGACGACTCCGTGGGGTGTGCCTCCAGCACACCCCTGAAGCGATACTACAACCCTTAACACCCGCCGTCACCCACCACCCGATATGAGTGATTCCGCCGCCGGGGAACCCGGCGAGAACGGGGAGGGGGATTCCCGCCCCGTGGTCTACGAACTCGATCCCGCCTGCACGCTGGCCGACGTGGACGTCGGCGCGCGCTACCGCGCGGAGGTCAACGGCGTGGTCGACTACGGCGTCTTCGTCGACATCTCCGAGGACGTATCGGGCCTGCTCCACGAGTCGAACCTCGACGGCGAGACGTTCGCCGTGGGCGACGAGCTGGTCGTCCTCCTCGAGGAGCTCAAGGAGAACGGCGACGTGTCGTTCGACCTCGCCGACGTCGACCTCGGCGAGGCGAACGTCCTGGCCGTCGAACACGAGCCGGAGATCGTCGCGATCGCCGACGCGACCGTCGGCGACGCCGTCACCGTCGAGGGGGAGATCTCCCAGATCAAACAGACCGGCGGCCCCACGATCTTCCACGTCGCCGACGAGACGGGCGTGATCGCGGCGGCCGCCTTCGAGGAGGCCGGCGTCCGCGCCTACCCCGAAGTCGAGATCGGCGACATCGTCCGCGTCTCCGGCTCCGTCGAGACGCACGAGGGAACCACCCAGCTCGAGGTCGACGACATCGACGTGCTCGACGGCGAGACGGCCGCGGCCGCCCGCGAGCGCCTCGATGAGGCGATGCGCGAGCGCGCCGAGCCGGAGGCGGTCGAGCCGCTCGTCGACTGGCCGGCGTTCGAGAAGCTCCGCCCCGAGCTGGAGGACCTCGCGCGCACGCTCCGCCGCACGGTGCTGGAGGGGCGGCCGATCCGCATCCGCCATCACGCCGACGGCGACGGCATGTGCGCGGCGATTCCGGTCCAACTCGCGCTGGAGAACTTCATCGAGGAGGTTCACGAGGGCGACGACGCCGCGCGCCACACCCTCAAGCGCCTCCCGAGCAAGGCGCCCTTCTACGAGATGGAGGACGTGACCCGCGACCTCAACTTCGCGCTGGAGGGTCGCGCCCGCCACGGACAGAAGCTCCCGTTCCTCCTGATGCTCGACAACGGGTCGACCGAGGAGGACGTGCCCGCATACAAGAACCTCGCCCACTACGACGTGCCCATCGCCGTCGTCGACCACCACCACCCGGACCCCGAGGCGGTGAACGACCTGCTCGACGCGCACGTCAACCCCTACCTCCACGACGAGGACTACCGCATCACGACGGGCATGATGTGCGTCGAGCTCGCGCGCCTCATCGACCCGAGCGTCACCGACGAGCTCCGACACGTCCCCGCGGTCGCGGGGCTGTCGGACCGCTCGAAGGCCGAGGTGATGGACGAGTTCGTCGACCTCGCGGACGCGGCCGGCTACGACCGCGAGGACATCGAGGACATCGGCGAGGCGCTCGACTACGCCGCCCACTGGCTGCGATACAGCGAGGGCAAGACGCTCGTGAGCGACGTGCTCGACGTCGGCAGCGACGACGCCGACCGCCACCGCGACCTCGTCGAGTTCCTCTCGACGCGCGCCGAGCGCGACGTGGAGGAGCAGCTCGACGCCGTCGAGCCGCACGTCGAACACGAGCGGCTCGACTCCGACGCCCACCTCTACCGCATCGACCTGGAGAACTTCGCCAAGCGGTTCACCTACCCCGCGCCCGGCAAGACCACCGGCGAACTCCACGACCGGAAGGTGCGCGCGACGGGCGAACCCGTCATCACGATCGGCTACGGGCCGGACTTCGCCGTCCTCCGCAGTGACGGCGTTCGTCTGGACATCCCGCAGATGGTCACCGAGCTCAACGAGGAGGTCGTCGGCGGGGGCGTCTCCGGCGGCGGCCACCTCGTCGTCGGGTCGATCAAGTTCGTTGAGGGTCGCCGCGAGGACGTGATCGACGCGCTCGTCGACAAGATGGCCGACGCCGAGCTGGACGAGGAGCTGTCGACGACGGTCGAGCTCGACGACTGACGGGGCCGGACCGCAGGCATCCCGACGGAGCGGCGGTCCTCTCCCGACGGAACGGGAGGCTCACCCGAACGGCCCTCTTCGTTCGATCTGCTCGGTTTCCGCCGAGTCGTCGAACGTCAACCGACGCCTGACGAACAGCGCCGCGCCGGCGACCGCCCCGACCGCGGCGACCGCGACGGCGGGGGGCAGTTCGTCCCACCTCCCGCCGCCGGCACGCCAGTCGGCCTCGAAGCTCTCGCGGTAGTAGCCCGCGACCGCCTCGCCCTCCAGCGCGACGACAACCTCGCGGTTCTCGCGGGCGCTCGTCGGGTTCCAGTTGAGCGACCCCACGAGCGCGGTGTCGTCGGCGACGACGCCCTTCGCGTGAACCTTCCCGTAGCGACCGGACGGCTCCGCGACGCGCGCCTCGAACGGAACGCCCGCCGCGTCGGCCCAACGGTTCAGGTCGGCTACCAGCGCGGCGTTCCGCTCGGCGACGTACCAGGCGTTCGACAGCAGCAGCCGCACGCACACCCCGCGCTCGGCCGCGCGGCGAAGCGACGCCAGTAGCCGCCCGCCGTCGACGGTCGGCTGCAGAACGTCGACTCGATCATCGGCGTTATCCACGATCTCGACGACCGCCGACTCCGCGTTTCCGGGCGCGGTCAGCAGTCGAACGCGCTCGACGTGCACGTCCGCCGGCGGGTGACGGGTGGGGTACGACCCGGTCGCGGCCTCGACGGGTTCGAACGACCGGCCCGCGCGGTACCGCTCCCAGGGAACGGCGTCGCGCCACCCGGCGTCGGCGCGGAACACGTCGGCGAGCGCGTCGGCCGCCCGCGGCGACCGGAGCGTGACGCCCCAGCCGCGGCTGTCGCCGCCGCCGGTGCCGCTCGGCTTCCAGTTCTCCGTGAGCACGACCGCCGCGTCGTCGGCGACGACGTACTTCGGGTGGTGGTATCGGAACCTGGCGCGCGGGCCGTCGATCACGCGCACCTCGACGCCCGCGGCGACGAGCGCGTCGAGCAGTTCCGCCTGGCGCGTGGAGGTCCCGCCGACTGGCCCGCCGTCGAGGAGCACTCGGACCGAGACACCGCGTTCGTGTGCGGCGATCAACTCGTCGGTGACACGCTCGGAGGCGAAGGTGTAGCCCGCGAGCAGGACCCGGTCATCGGCCCCCCGGATAGGTGCGACCGGCTCTCCGGGGGCGTCGGGGAGCACGAACGCCGTCGCGTTCGCGGCCCCCAGCGTGACCGGGTCCCGGCGGTCGAGCCCGACCGGTCGCCACGCCGGATCCCCGCCGCGCACCCACCGTTCGCCCTCGGGTGCGCGCCCGTACTCGACGGCGTCGATGACCGTCCCGTTCGTCCCGCCGCGCCGGAGCACGACGCGCTCGCCGGCGTTCGACAGCGCGAGCCCGCGGGCGACGACGCGCCCGTCCGGTGGATCGACCAACGCCCCGGGCTCGGCGGTCACGACGACCGTCCCCGGTTGTCGTTGTCGGATCGCGACCACGTCCTCACCGTCGTCGAGGCTCCAGTTCCCGGCCGGCAGCCGCAGGTACACGTACTCGCCGGCGTCGTCGGCGGCGACGGGGTTCGGGAGGAGGCCGACGATCCGGGGGGCTTTCGGGTCTCCGGTGTTCGTCGCCGGCGGTTCCGAGGCGGTCGCGACCGCCGCCGGTGGCGATGGAGATTGCGGCGTCGGCGTCGCTGTCGCCGTTTCCGTCCCCGTCGCCGGCGCTGCCGCTGTCGCCGTCGCTGTCGTCGGCACTGCCGCTGTCAACCCGAGGAGGAGGAGCGCGAACACGACGGCAGCGATACTGCGTGCCACTGTGACGGGGTGGTCCCCCATTCGTACTTCAACCCTCGCCGCGCCGATTCCGTGGGTCGTCCAGAACCGTCGGCGGCCGGCCCCGGCGGCCTTCGGTGCGTTTTTGCGTCGACAATGGCGGATACCTGATATGGTCACCGTCGCCGAGGGGGTCACGCTCGCCGGGGCCGCGCTGGGCGCCGTCGGGGGCGCCCTCGTCGCCCTGGAGTTCTTTCAGGTCCCCTCGTACGTCACCTACGAGGAGGAGTGGGACAGCTACGACGTCGACATCGCGCCCGCCGAAGTCACCGAACACACGAACCTCGGCCGGGTCGGCGGCCTGCTGGTCTCGCTGGGGTTCACGCTGCTATTCGTCGGAGAACTGTTGTAAGAACCGGTCGCGGCGACGGGGTTGTCGCGATTACGCGGCGACTTCCTCGCCCTCGCCGGCGGCGTCGAGGGCGTCGCGGGCCTTCTTGGCCTCCGTCTGCACGATGAACGCGCGGTCGTCGTCGAACTCGGCGGCCGCCTCCAGCGCGTCCTCGGTGCCGATCTGGCGCAGCGCCCACAGGGCGGCCGCGCGGACGTTGTCGCTCTCGTCGTCGGCCGCGGCATCGGCCAGCGGGTCGACCGCGCGGGCGTCGCCGAGGAGCCCCAGCGCGCGGGCCGCGTAGGGGCGCACCTCGTCGTTGTCCATGGCGAGCTTGTTCGCGAGCGGCTGGACGGCGTCGGCGTGGCCGATCTCGCCGAGCGCCTTGAACGTCACCTTCTGCAGGGCGGGGTTCGAGTCGGAGTCGACGTACTCGACGAGCGTCTCGACGGCGTCCTCGGCGGCCATCTTGCCGAGCGCGCGGATCGCGGGCTGGTCGCGCTTCTGTGCGCGCTGGTGCATGGCCTCGAAGGCGCCCTCGTCGTTCATCCGCGTGAGCGCGTCCAGACAGTGCTCCTCCATGAACTCCGACTGCAGGGAGTCGAGCGCGAGCAGCACCATCTCGACGTTCCCCTGCTGCTCGTGCTCCTTCAGCGCCGCAAGCTCAGGCGGGAAGTCCTTGTAGTGCCCGAGCACGTCGTAGAATCCCTGCGCCTGGAGCTGTTCGTGCGTTTCGAGGTCGTCCCACTCCTCGGCGTCGTCGACGCCCGTCTCCAGCGCGTCGGTCGCCTCGAGCAGGGCGGCGATGGTGTCGGCGTCCTCGTCGGCGTCGAGGTCCGCGTCCTCGACGGCCGCGACCGCGTCGTCGAGCGCGTCGGCCAGCGACTCGGGACCGTCGTCGCCCGTGCGGTCGAGATCCGCATCGAGCGCCTCGTTCACCGCGGCGAGGAAGTCGTCGACGACGCCCGGGAGGTCAGCCTCGCCCGCGTCGGTCCACCGGGTGTCGGCGATCGTCGCCCGCGCCGATTCGATGTCGTCGACCACGTCGGACGCGTAGGGGCCGCGTTGTTCCTCGAGGTCGTCGCGCTGGTCGGAGAGGCGCGACTCCAACTCCTCGCGCGGGTCCTCCGCGTCCTCGTCGTCCTCGTCCGGTTCCGGGAGGTCGGCGCGTTCGAGGTCCGCCTCGATGTCGTCGAGGTCGGCTTCGACATCGTCGAGATCGGCTTCGGTCTCGGCGGCCTCGAGCGCCTCGGCGGTCTCGTCCAGCCGAGCGTCGAGATCCTCCGCGGACACCTCGGGGACGAGTTCCGTCTCCTCGGCGTCCTCGGGGTCGCCTGACTCCTCGGCCGGGTCGTCGTCGCTCATGGCCGACGATGGGTGTGTCGGCTACAAGGGCGTTTCCATATTCCGGGCGGCCGACCGCCGTCGTTTTGCGCCAGGGGGACGAGCGGTTCGGCGTGCCAATCGTCGCCGTCCCCCAGCTGTCCGTCGCCGATCTGGACACCGCGGCAAACCTCGACGCCGTCGCCGAGCGCGTCGCCGCCCTGCCGGACCGCGTCGCCGTCGCGCTGTTCCCGGAGTACGCGCTGACGGGCTTCGTCGCCGACGAGCGCGCCCACGGGGTCGCGCTCGACCGCGAGGGGCCGGAACTCGACCGGCTCCGGTCGGTCGCGGCCGACAACGACCTCGCGGTCGTCGCAGGCTATCTCGAACGCGGCGCGAGCGACGATCGACTGTACAACGCCCTCGCGTACGTCGCCCCGGACGGCGACACGACCGTCTACCGCAAGCGACACCTCCGGGGGAGCGAGGCGGACGTGGTGACCGCCGGCGACGACCGGGTCGTCGTCGAGACGCCAGCGGGGTCGACGGGGCTCGTCACCTGCTACGATCTGAACTTCGTCGGCGACAGCGCCGCCTTCGCGGCCGACCGGGTCGACGCGCTGTTCGTCGCCGGCGCGTGGCCGGCGGCCCACTCGGAGAACTGGCGGCTCCTGTTGCGCGCCCGGGCGCTCGACGGCGTCCGCTGGGTCGTCGGCGCCGGACGGACCGGCGTTCGTGACGTGCCGGACGCGCCCGAAACGGCCTACGCCGGGCGGTCGGCGGTCGTCCGCCCCGACGGCGCCGTCGCCGCGGCGCTGAACCGCGACGAGCGCGACCTGATCGCCGACCTCGACTCCGAGGTGCTCGCCGAACAGCGCGAGTTCATCCCGGTTCTCGACGCGGCCGGGAACGACGACCTACGCCGCCCGAACCCGCGTTCTGGTTCCCGAAACGATAACGGTGTTTAGGTATTCCAAAAGATTTCTTGTCGTGAGGCGGGGTTTTATGTGTCCGGCGAGCGTACGGCCAGGTACAGATGAGTACTCAAAAGCGTGTGCTGAAGTCCGCGGGCGATGTCGAGGGAAGCGAAGCGCTTCGGATGGACGCCGAGAAGGCCGAGCAGATAATCGACGCGCTCAACACCGACCTCGCGGCGACGTACGTGCTGTACCACCAGCTGCGCAAGCACCACTGGAACGTGGAGGGCGCGGAGTTCCGCGACCTGCACATCTTCCTCGGCGAGGCCGCCGAGAACGCCGAGGCGTTCGCCGACGAGCTCGCCGAGCGCGTGCAGGCCCTGGGCGGCGTCCCGCACGCGTCCATGACGACGCTGCAGGAGGAGGCCCCTATCGAGCCCGAGGACGAGGACGTCTACGACATCCGCACGTCGCTGGCGAACGACATGGAGATGTACGGCGACATCATCGAGACGCTGCGCGAGCACGTCGAGCTCGCCGATGGCCTCGGCGACCCCACGACCGGCGAGATCCTCCGCGAGAACATCGTGCAGGTCGAGGAGGACGCCCACCACATCGAGCACTACCTCGAGGACGACACCCTCGTCACCGAGGGAACGATGCAGTAAGTCGGGACGCGACGCCCCTCAGAACTCGAATCGTCTCCGTTTTTTCGAACCGCCGCGAGAGTAGCCGCGGGTCCGATATGGACGATGGCGGAACGGGCGCGAGACGCCCGAGAAGATCCGCGAGAACCGTTGAATTACCGTTCCAGCTCGACCGTCAGGTCCGTCGAGATCCAGCCGTCTGCGTTGCCGTTCTCGGAGAACACCGTTCTCTCGGGACACGTCCGGAGGGCGGCTACGGGGGTCTCGGGGGCGAACTCGGGCCCGGACGACACCTCGTCGTCCCGTTCCGCGAGCAGATCGTGCGTCATTACCGGTTCCTCACGCCCCCGCGAAGATATAGGTTTTGGTATCCCTAAACGGTAGGCCGACCTAAACCGACGGCGCGGTCGGTCACTCGTCGCGGCCGATCCCGCACCCCGAGATCGTGTCGCAGTCGACGCCGCGCTCCTCCAGGGCGTCGACGACCGCGTTCATGCCGATCGCGTCGCTGGCGATGTGGCCCGTGACGACGAGGTTCTTCCCCGCCTCCCCGAACTCCTCGCGCAACTCGGCGGTGTCGCCGGCGCCGACGTGGATGTAGAGGACGGTGTCGACGCCGTGCTCCAAGTACGCGCGGGCGACGGACGCGCCGCCGTTCGTGCCCGCAGCGTGGTGGACCGCCACCTCGCCGAGGTCGTTGTCCGCGTCGCCGAGGCGGAGGCGCACGTCCGTGTCCGCCGCCGCCAGCTCCGGGATCTCCGACAGCGCGTCGACGAAGTCGCCGACCGTCGCGCCTGCGCCGAGCCCGTCGGCGACCTCGCGGAAGACGCGGCGGCCGTACTCGTCGGGCGCGAGGTGGGTGTTGAGATACGGCTGGTCGAGCAGCTCGGCGACGCTCGGGTCGTGTCGGTAGTTGCTGGAGTGGCCGCCGTGGTCCATCCGCGAACGCAGGTCCGAGACGGCCTCCTCGGCCACGTCCTCGGGAACGCCGTGGGCGGTCATGAACTCGACCTGCGTGTCGAGCACCTCCGGGAAATCGAGCCGGGCGCTCATCCCGGTCGGGTGGTGCGCGAGCGCGAGGTCGTACCCGAGGTCGTGGGCCAACCGTATCTCGGGGGATTCGAGATCGATGCCCACGAGGCGGTCTCGATATCCTCGCCGGGGACGTAGACGATGCTGTCGGCCGGCGTGTCGTCCCAGTCGACGAGATCGAGACTGATCTGCATGACCTCGTCCGTGGTGAGTCCCATGCAGGGGACAGACGGACGCCGATTGAAAAGCCGCGGGAACCGGAAACCCCGGACGGCGCCACGATCACGCGGGTCGTCGGTAGGGGCAATCCCCTCTGTCGCCGCCAGCCGTTTGTACCGGCGCGGTCGTACCGGGCGCATGGTCGATCACCTGTTCTCCCCGCTCTCGCTGCGGGATACCGAGATCCCCAACCGCGTGTTCGTCTCGCCGATGTGCCAGTACTCCGCGCCGGAGGGCGCGCCGACCGACTGGCATCTCGTCCACCTCGGATCGCGCGCGGTCGGCGGCGCCGGCCTCGTGATGGCGGAGGCGACCGCGGTCTCGCCCGAGGGCCGGATCACGCCCCACGACACCGGGATCTGGACCGACGAGCAGGCCGACGAGTGGGCCCGGATCGCGGAGTTCATCGACTCACAGGGGTCCGTGCCCGCGATACAGCTCGCGCATGCCGGGCGGAAGGCGTCAACCCACCGACCGTGGGACGGCGGCGATCCGGTCCCGATCGAGGAGGGCGGCTGGGAAGTCGACGCGCCGTCGGGGCCGTACCCCCGCGACGGCGACGAACACCCGACGAACAGCCTCTCGACGGACGGGATCGGGGGCGTGATCGAGGACTTCCGCGCGGCCGCCGAGCGCGCGCTGGCGGCCGGCTTCGAGGTCGCCGAGGTGCACGCGGCCCACGGCTACCTGCTCCACGAGTTCTGCTCGCCGGTGGCCAACGACCGCGACGACGAGTACGGCGGCTCCTTCGAGAACCGCACCCGGCTCGTGCGCGAGGTGACGGAGGCGGTGCGCGAGGTGTGGCCCGACGACAAGCCCGTGTTCGTGCGGATCTCCGCGACCGACTGGATCGACGACCGCGAGTCGTGGGACGTCGAGCAGTCGGCGCGGCTCGCCCCGCTGCTTGCCGAGGCCGGCGCCGACCTGCTGGACGTGAGCGCGGGCGGCATCTCGCCCGCACAGGAGGTGCCCTACGCGGGCCCGAGCTATCAGCTCCCGTACGCCGAGGCGATCCGCGAGCACGTCGCCGAGGTCGGCGCCGACATCGCGGTCGCCTCGGTGGGCGGCATCACCGAGCCGGAACAGGCCGAGGCGATCGTCGCGAACGACCGCGCGGACGCCGTGCTCATGGCCCGCGAGTTCCTCCGGTCGCCGTACTGGCCGCTGCACGCGGCCGACGAACTCGACGAGGAGATCGAGTGGCCCGTGCAGTACCGCCGAGCGAAGCCGCGCTGACCCGTCACCGACTCACGGTGACCGACCCGATCGCGTGTGAACCCTTTTGACGGAACGCGCCCAACAGTTCCGGTATGAGTACCCCCTCCCGCGATCCCGGCGACGACGAGGACCTCGCGGCGCTGGTCTCCGAGCTGGAGACGACGCTCGCGGACCTGCGTGACGAGCTCACGGGCCGCGAGCGCGGCGCCGGACGCGACGCCGACCGCCGCGGTGACCGCGGTGGCGGCCGCGTCGAACGGTCCACGGCAGATCGCGACCGACGAGTCCTCGACGACACCCGGGAGCGACGGGACCGTCGTCGTCCGCCCCGTCCCCCGTCTCCGGGGGAGCTGTTCCGGTTCACGAGCGACTACACCATTCCGACGGTCGTGGCGGTCCTCGAAGCGACGATCGAGGCGCTCGAACTCCTCCAGGGAGTGATCGATCTGGCCGCCCCGGGGGAGACGCCGGCTCGCAGGAACCGCGGGCGCGGCGCTCGCGGGGGCCGACGCGACCGTCGCGATTCGCGCGGGCTCGCCCGGACGATGCTGTCGGACGCGGTGGGCGAGGGCGTCACCGCCGCGACCGACCGCGCGGCCGCCGACGCGGCAGACGCGCTCGAACGGCTCCGCGAGACGCTCTCGGAGGCGGACCTACCCGAGGACGAGGAGAGCCGGGACCTGGTCGCCGACGCGCGCGATCTGAGCGCGGAGCTGGAGCGCCGGGTCCGCGAGTCCCGCGAGACGGTCGACCGGGAGCGCGACCGCGAACGGCGCGCGGACCGCGGGGGCGACGGGGGAGCCGCCGGCGACGGCGGCCCCGTCAGCATCGAGGTCGGCGAGCCTGACGGCTCCGGCGAGTCCAACGAGCCGGGCGAGGACGGGGACGAAACCGAGGATGGATCCGACGACGGACCCGACGATGTGAATCGATCGGAAGAAGCTGACGCTCCCGAGGTCGACGTGGACGCGGAACTGGAGTCGATCAAGCGGGAGGTCGGGAACGGGAACGACGACGACAGGGAGGGGGACGAGGGGAACCACGGCGACGACACCGACGGCCGCGGGGATGCCGCGGACGACATCGACGGCGACGCGGACGACCCGACAGCCTGATCCCGGCGGGGATCGCCCGATCGGCGGCAACTCAGTCGCGCGTTTTCGCGTACAGTTCGACCGCGCCGGCGGCAACGCCGACGAGGACGACCGCGGGCCATCCGAGCAGCACCCACCCCAACGGCGTCGGGTCGACGGGCGTCGGCGTCGTCTCCGGAGCGACGTACTGCGCCCACGTCGCGGTCACGGCGCCGAGGAAGACGACCGCCGGGACGGCCGTCGGGGCGACCAGTCCGCGACTCGTGCGCGCCCAGCCCGCGACCGCGCCGGCGACGACCGCGCCGACGAGGAGATACGCGGCCGTCCCCGGCGCGGGGTCGATCACGTCGAACAGCGCCAGCAAGATGCGAACGGCCACGAGCGAGCCGAGCACGCCGAGCGCGACTCCGGTCCTGACGGCGAGCCCGCCGGTTCCGTCGGTGCCGTCCGCGTCGTCGACGCTATCGGAGTCGCCGACACTATCGGCGCCGTCGTCGCTCACGGCTCGACCCCCTCCCGCTCCCCCGGCATCACTCGACGGGACGGAACCGGAAGCCGTCCCACTCCTGGCTGGCGGGCTCGCGGATGCCCGCGTCGGGGTCGCGAAGCTCCTCGCAGTACACCGGCTCGACCTCCTCGCCGATCTCGATGTCGCCGGTCGTCGCCTGTCCGATGGCGCGAACGGGCTCGCCGTCCACGTCGAACTCGACGATCGCGACGTGGTTCGGCTCTCGCACGCCCGGCGGCGTCGCCGTCGACGTGGTCCAGGTGATCACCTCGGCGGTGTACTCAGAGAGGTCGACCGTGTCGACCGGCGCCTCCCCGCCCGGACCGACCGGGTGGGCGGGGTAGGTGATCGACCCGTCAGGATAGCGTGCGGCCTCGAAGGCGGGCGCGTCGTCGCGGGTCGCTCCGCTCCCCCCTCCGTTCGCGGACTCGCTCCCCTCGTCCGCGCGTTCGTCGCTCATGCGTCCACCCCCTCGAAGATCGCGGTGGTAACACAGTTCCCGAAGCCTCCGACGTTGCAGGCGAGGCCCACGTCGGCGTCGACCTGTCGCTTCCCGGCCTCGCCGCGGAGTTGCTGGACGATCTCGTACGCCTGCGCGACGCCGGAGGCGCCCAGCGGGTGTCCCTTCGACTTCAGGCCGCCGGAGGTGTTGATCGGCAACTCGCCGTCGCGGTCGGTGCGCCCCTCCTCGACGGCCTTCCACCCCTCGCCCTTCTCGGCGAACCCGAGATCCTCGAACTGGAGGAACTCGAGGATCGTGAACATGTCGTGCAGCTCCGCCACGTCCACGTCGTCGGGCGACAGGTCGGCCATCTCGTAGGCCCGGTCGCTCGACTCGACGACCCCGCGCATCGTCGTCGGGTCCGCGCGCTCGTGGACGACGTGAGTGTCGGTCGCGCCGCCGATGCCCGCGACCGTTACGTACTCGTCGGCGTACTCCTCGGCGACGGAGACGGGACACAGGAGGAGCGCCGCCGACCCGTCGGTGATCGGACAGAAGTCGTACAGCCGGAGCGGGTCCGCGACGATCGGCGAGTCGAGGACGGTGTCGAGGTCGACCTCCTTGCGGAACTGCGCGTGCGGGTTGTCGACGCCGTTCCGGTGGTTCTTGACGGCGACCTTTCCGAGGCTCTCGCGCGGGGCGTCGTACGTTTCCAGGTACAGCCGTGCGGTGAGCCCCGCGAAGCTGGGGAGCGTGAGCCCGTGTTTGTACTCGCAGGGGTGCGTGAGCGAGGCGATCACGTCGGTGGCCTCCGCGGTCGTCCGGTGGGTCATCTTCTCGCCGCCGACGAGCAGCGTCATGTCGGAGACGCCGGAGGCGACCGACTGCCAGGCCGCGTAGATGCCCGCGCCGCCCGAGGAGGAGGTCTGGTCGATGCGGGCGGTGTAGGCCGGCACCGCCTGGAGGTCGTGTGCGAGCGCGTTCGGGACGCCGGTTTGCCCCTCGAACTCGCCGCTCGCCATGTTCGAAACGTACAGGTGGTCGACGGCGTCGGCCGACACGCCCGCGTCCTCGAGGCACGCCTGGCCGGCCTCCGCCAACAGCTCCCGGATCCACGCGTCGCGTTGCCCGAACGGGGTCATCGACGCGCCGACGATTGCGACGTCTTCCATACCTGCCCCTCCGGGTGAGACCACTTCGGCGTTCCCCTTCGGGCGATCCGGACGCGGATGTGTCCCCGACCCGATCACCCTCCGCGGGGCGAGGATCGCGGGGCGTTAAGTGCGCGCCGGACGGGTATCCGGTCGCATGAACCTCGCCGAGTCCGCACCCGCGGCGGGCGTCGCAGCCTGCCTCGCGCTGTTGGTCGTGTTGGCCGCGCCGTTCCTCCTCATCGCCGACGCCGGTACGGGGCTGGGCGTCTACTACGCCTCCGGAACCGTCGGCGCCGCCGGCGTCGCGTTCCTCGCGATCCTCCTCGTCGTCGTCTTCCTCTCGGGTCGCCAGGAGCGCCGGCCGGCCGACACCGTCGCCGGCGTCGCGGTCGTCGCCGGCGTCGGCCTGCTGGCGCTGGCGATCGCGTGGGCGCTCGCCGTCGACGTTCAGAACCTCTACTCGTTCCCGCAGTCGGCGACGTGGATCCTCTGGCACCGCTGGCTCGTCGTCGGCGTCGCGGCGCTTGTCCCCCTCAGCGCGGGCGCGTTCGCCAGCGCCGTCGTGTAGCCGCCGGCTGTCGATTCCGGCGACGGCTCGGCGGCGCGTACCGCAAGGCCCATAAGTCGGAGCGGACTACCTCGTGATGGACTAGGTCGGGCAGTTAGGCCCTGCTCGTCTCCCGCGATAGAGTCTTCAGCGGGGACCGAACGCCGGACGCGTCCGGGACGCCCATCGAGGGCCTCGGAAGCTGACGGAGAAGCCTCGTCCGCCGGGGACGACGGTCCGCCGGGACGCACCCGCAGGGGTGCTCTCCCACGGTTCGCCGGTGGCACCGGGCCAGGCGCGGAAGCGAGCAGCCCACCGCCGGACGTCCGTCGCTCGTCGGGTCGCGGGGCGGAGTCAGCGACCGGGATTCCCCCCGATGGAACTCCCGGGCAACTCCGGCCCGTCCGCCATTCATCCCGTATTCACGTCCCCGCGAGCGACGCGGCCGGCGGTCGGGTCGTCGGACGCGCTCTCTGCGTGTCGTCGGACACGCACTCGATCTGTCGCGACCGCAACCGCCGAGTACCTCCCGTCCCACGAACGCACATGAGCAGCGTCGATGCCGACGGCATCACCGCGACGTACGAGGAGACGGAGACCGAGCGCCTGCTGACGTTCGAGCGCGACGGGAGCCGCGCCGCCGTGGCGCAGAACATCGAGGGGTACGCCATGTTGAAGGTGCGCGAGGGCGGCGCCGCCGGCGACGAACTGGAGCGCTACTACGGCTTCGACATGGCGCTGGATCACGTCGCGGAGCTGCTCGACGTCGCGGTCCACGACCTCCCGGTTCCCGAGGACGCCGAGGACATGGGAATGTAGGGCGACCCGAGACGCGTACTCGTCCTCCGAGAGTCAGTACGCGTACTCGTCCTCGGTCAGCTGAACGTACCGCCCGCAACGGTTCTGCCACTTGATCCACTGGTACCGCAGGAGGAGCTTCGTCGCGCCCCAGCCGGCGCCGAACTTCCGCTCGAACATCCCGAACCCCTTCTCTTCGGCGAGCATCTCGCGTCCGATCCGGAACGTGTCGTCCCAGTCGTCCGGGCCGTACCCGCGACACAGCTCCGCGAGCGCGACGTTGCGAAGCAGCTCGTCGCCGATGGCCTCGTGCCACCGCTCGTTGTACGCGCTCACGTCGCCCTCGGCGGCCAACTCGCCGGCGATGGCGCCGGTGCGGACCGCGACGTGGTCGCCGCCCTCGTGGAAGGCGCTCGTCGCGCCCATGGCGCCGCCGGCGACGCACACGCCGGCGTCGACGGGGCTCTCGATCGGGTTCGTCGAGGAGATGGGGTACGTCTCGGTTCCCTTCGTCTTGCCCGCGTCCTCGACGAGGGGGAAGTCCTCCTCGATGTCGTACTCGTCGCCCCACTCGCGTTCGAGGATCCGCCGAACGTACTCCTTCCCCGAGGGAACTCGCTCGTCGTCCTCGCGGACGAGCGCGTACGCCTCCCGGTCGTCGGCCTCGTCCAGGTCCATCCCGATGGGCATCGTCAGCCCGACGCGACAGACGCGGTCGGCGTTCGGGAACACCCACGGGTAGGCGGTGTGGCCGGGCATGACCCCCCACCAGAACGTGATCGCGCCGTCGACCTCGTCGTACACCTCCTCCGGGAACTTTCGGTACTCCTGGTAGGCGATGTGGTTGTTCTCCGTCGAGGCGAGGCGCTCGGAGGCCTTCCGGCCGTCCGGCAGGAACCGGTCGAGCACGCGGTTCGTCACCGTGCGCTGGGGCCCGTCCGCGAGCACGAGGAAGTCCGCGCCGATCTCCTCGTCGGAGGCGAGCGAGAGCACGTGGCGCGGGTCGTCGCCGCCGACGCCCGTCGACGGGTCGGTTTCGACGTCCTTGACCGACGCCTTCACGCGGTACTCGGCGCCGGCGTCCTCCGCGCGATCGCGCATGAAGTCGTCGAAGCGCGCGCGGTGCATCGTGTAGCCGAAGCCGTCGTAGCTCGACTCGATCCCGGTCGAGCGGAGGGTGCAGGCCTCGTTGGGACCGACGAACTCCGCGCGGTCGAGCTCGTCCTGGACGACGCCCTCGGGGAACTCGTCGGGGTGGATCCCCATGATGTCAACCCAGTAGTCCAAGATCCCGGCGGCGTCCGTCGAGTCCGGACCGAGGCGGTCGCGGTCCTCCCGCGGGACGCCCTTCTCCAGGACGAGGGCGTCGGCGCCGCGGGAGGCGGCGGCGTGTGCGGCGGCCGACCCCGCCGGCCCGCCGCCGACGATGGCGACGTCGACTCGTTGCATGCTCCGATCGGACCGCGGATCGCTCTTAAAACGTCCGAAGCACACCCGGGAGACCCGGCGCGGTCCGGCGTCCGTCGGCCCGGAACGCGTCGCGTCGGGGGAAGGCCTATCCCGCCGGACGGCGGAGGTGTGGTATGGATCTCTCCCGGAGCGTCCGCGCCATCGCCGACGCGGCGGACGCGTCCGACGGCGCCATCGACTGGGACGCCGTCGCGGAGGCGGCCAAGGGCGGCTGTGAGCCGGGCGACCTGCGGATGGAGCCGGCCGAGCGCGCGGCGTTCGCCGACGACGTGCGCGCCGCCCGCGACGGCCTCCGCGCGGCCTCCGGCGTCGACTTCGACCTCCCCGGCAGCATCGAGGTGCAACACCGCCACCACTGGATCGACGCGAACGTCGACACGTTCCGACGGGTGCTTCGCCCGCTGGAGGACACCGCGACCGGCGGCATGGTCCCCGGCGTGGCCCGGTCGCTGAATTCCGGCACGATGGCGGTGACGGTCGCGTTCCTCGCGCGCAACGTCCTCGGACAGTACGACCCGCTGTTGCTCGCGGAGGCCGACCCGGACGACCACGGCCTGTACTTCGTCCGCCCGAACATCCGAGAGGCCGCGGTGGAACTGGACGTCGGCTACCCGCGGTTCCGCCGGTGGATCGCGTTCCACGAGGTCGCCCACGCCGCCGAATTCGCGGCGGCGCCGTGGCTGCCCGGGTATCTCGAGGCGCGCCTCGAATCGGGCATCTCGTCGGTAACCGACGAGTCCTCACTGCTCGAACTCGCCCGTCCCGACCGCGACGGCGGCGGCCCGGTCGACGCCTTCGCCGACCTCAACACGGCGATGACGGCCGTCGAGGGGTACGCCGAGCTCCTGATGGACCGGGCGTTCGACGACGAGTACGACGACCTGCGCGCCAAACTCGACGCGCGTCGCCGGGGCGGAGACCCGATCACGAACCTGTTCAAGCGACTGCTCGGCTTCGGGATGAAGCGCCGACAGTACGAGCGGGGCGCGGCCTTCTTCACGGCAGTCGCCGACCGGAGGGACCTCCGAACGGCGTCGCTAGTGTGGGAGCACCCCGAGAACCTCCCGACCGACGAGGAACTCGACGACCCCGACGCGTGGATCCGGCGGGTCGCCTGACCCGTCCAGCGGTCTGCGACGCCCGGTTCAGTCGTCGAACTCGTCGATCCTATCGATCTCATCGATTTCTTCGACTTCTTCGAGCACCGACTCCCCGGCGCCCACCTTCGACTCCCACTTCCACTCGTCTTCGACCCGAACGCGACCGTCCGCGAGTTCCTCGACGGTGCCCACGGAGCGTCCGGACGCGGTCTCGCCGTCGACGTTGATCTGCGTGTAGCGGATCTCCCACTTCCTCCCGTCGAACGTCCCGAGGAGGTGACCTTCAGCGATGTCGCCGCCGGCGTACGTCGCGTGGATCCGGTCGCCCGTCTGATCGAACCGGAATCGAGTTTCCGTGCCGACCTCGCCGTCCTCGTCGTTCGCGACGCCGACGAGCGTCCGCCCGTCGAGCGAGATGTCCTCGGCCATACGCCGTGGTGGACTGCGCGACGACATGGTTCTTCGCCCGCTGGCCACCCTGCTCGCGGATCCCTACCGTTTCGGCGAGAACTCCTCCAGCGTCCGCACGACGAACCACGTGAGCGCCGCGCCGATGACAAGCGAGACGGCGACGGCGGCGGCTATCTGTCCCGGCGTCGGGTCCGCCTGGAGCGACACGAGCCCGCCGGAGACGCCGATCAGGAGGACCAACCCGACCTTGAGCCGTCGGTTCGTCGCGTCGCGCTTCTCCTTGGTGATGCTCGGGCCAACCATCAGCGATCGACTCCCGAATCCAGGTCGGTCGGGGCCGAGACGTGCAGTCCCGCGAACGCCCACCCGTCGTCGGTCGGAACGAGCGTCCCGCTCCAGCGCGTCTCGAACGAGCGCTCGGCGAACGCCTCGGCGTCGTACCACGACAGCGACACCGCGTCGCTGACGGCGGCGACCGCGTCGCGCTCGACGATATCGAGGTCGTTGCTCTCGACCGTCCAGTCCTCGGTCGTCCGGGACTGCTCGCGGAGCCCCTTCGCGATCTCGGCGTAGCCCACGAGGCGTTCGCTGATCCCCACCTTCACCGTCGCCGGCGACTCGACGAAAAACGGCGCGAGTGCCTCGCCCGCGCGGAGGGCGTCGTAGTACGCCCGAACCGTCTCCTCGGGTGTCATCGTGTTCCGACTCGTGGCCGGGGGGCTTGAAATCCGCGTTCCGGGAGCCGCGGGGCGTGCCCGCCGACGAAGACAAGTCCCGCCGACCCCTCCCCTCTCCCATGAGCTATCCGGTCACCTACTACTGCCCTCACTGCGGCACGCTTGTCGAACTGGAGCGTGAGGGCTATCTGTCGGACAAGGCCGTCACGCCGTACCCGTTCGAGGGCTGGGAGTACGTCGCCCCCGACGAGGAGTTCGAGGACGGCGCCGCCGACGGCGTCGCGTTCGTCTGCGGCGAGTCCCCGCCGCAGGACGGTGGGCTCGCCACGGACGATCGGGTGGTTCGGACGCCGAGGGGTGCGGGGAACGGTTCTACCTCTCGTTCGTGAAGTTCGAGAACGGCCGAGAGATCGATCCTCGACGCGCCGACACCGACGGAGAGCGCGTCGAGCTCGCGGAAGGGAGCGGTCCGAACTCGCCGCGCGGACCGGGTGGCCCGGACGGTCCCTCCGGTCCGACCGGCGGCTTCTACTGATCTCCGCGCTCGTCCGGAGTCTGGGACACTCACGCCGCCCCCCGTCCGAACGTTCAAATACCAACCCGGGACCATCGCCGCCGTGACGTGACGGTCACCACGGCGCGAGCGCGGGTGTGCGACGCCGCGTGCCGTGGTCGCTGCGGGGCGTCGCCTGTCAGCCCACCCTCAGCGGAGCCGAGGAGCTACCCCTTGATGTTGCAGACGGGGAAGGTTCGCGCGACCTTGTCGCCGATGCCGAGCGCGTCGCTCACGCGGACGACCTCGTCGACGTCCTTGTACACGCCGGGCGCCTCCTCGGCGACGGTGGCGCCGGACTGGGCCTTCACGTAGATGTGGTCCTGGTCGCGGAGCTCGTCCTGGACGGTCTCGCCCCAGTACTCCTGCTTGGCGGCGGTTCGGCTCATCACGCGCCCGGCGCCGTGGGCCGTCGAGCCGAAGGTCTGTGCGAGCGACTCGTCGCCGCCGACGAGCACGTAGCTGCCGGCGCCCATGCTCCCGGGGATGATCACCGGCTGTCCCACGTCGCGGTAGGCGGCCGGCACCTCCTCGCGGCCGGCCGGGAACGCGCGCGTCGCGCCCTTGCGATGGACGTACAGCTCGCGCTCCTCGCGAGCGACGGCGTCCTCCGTGGGAACGGCGGTACCGTCGTCGTCGACGCTGACCTCGTGGACTTCCTTCTTCGCGATGTTGTGCGCCACGTCGTACAGCAGTTCCATCCCGAGCTCGTCGGCGTCCGCGCGGAACACGCGCTCGAAGACGCGGCGGGTCCGGTGGGTGATGAGCTGCCGGTTCACCCACGCGAAGTTGATCGCCGCGCACATCGCGCCGTAGTACTCGTCGGCCAGCTCCGAGCCGGCGGGCGCGGCCGCCAGCTCCTTGTCGGGCAGCCGGTCGAGCAGCTCGCCGTGGCGCTTCTCGATCTTCCGAAGGTAGTCCGTGCACACCTGGTGGCCGAGTCCACGCGAGCCACAGTGGATCAGGACGACGATCTGGTCCTCCGCGAGGCCGAAGGAATCGGCGACCGCCTCGTCGAACACGTCGGTCACGCGCTGGACCTCGAGGAAGTGGTTCCCCGAGCCGAGGCTGCCGAGCTGGTTGCGGCCGCGGTCCTTCGCCTTCTGGGAGACGAACTCCGGGCGCGCGTCGGGCCGGCGCCCCTCGTCCTCGCAGTGGGCGAGGTCGTCCTCGGTCGCGTACCCCTCCTCCAGTGCCCACTCCATCCCGCGTTCGAGTACCGCCTCGACGGTGTCGGCGTCGCCCTCGACGATCCCGCCGCCGCCGAGGCCCGAGGGGACGTTCGCGAAGAGGCTCTCGACGAGCTCCTCCTCCTTGCCCTGCACGTCCTCGTACGTGAGGTTCGTCCGGACCATCCGGACGCCGCAGTTGATGTCGTAGCCGACCGCACCGGGGGAAATACAGCCGTCGGTCGCGTCCGTCGCGCCGACGCCGCCGACGGGGAACCCGTACCCCTGGTGGCCGTCGGGCATGCACGCGGCGTAGGTCGTGATACCCGGCAGATGCGTCGCGTTGCGGAGCTGCTGGAGCGTCTTGTCGTCGGCGATCTGTTCGAGGAGCGGGTCGCTCGCGAGGACGCGTGCGGGGGCGTTCATTCCGCCCTCCTGCGGGATCTCCCAGACGAACTCGCGGACCTTCCGGAGTTCGACCCCGTCGTACTCGCGGGTTTCGGGCGTGTCGGTCATGTACGTCTCTCCCGCTGGCGGACGGAATAGCGTTACTACCGGTCGGCGTCACCCGGGTCGCGGTCGGCCGACCGCTCGACTGACCGTGGCGTCCCGGACGCCCCCGACCCCCCGGATGCGGCGGTGCGAACCGCGTCCGGCCCCATCTCGGGTGCTCCTCGTTCGTTCGGCGACCGGAAAACGGCCAGGTCGGCGGAGAACGGCCCGGCCCCGGTGACGAGCAGCACCGACACCAGGCCGAACAGCGAGATGTGCGCGAGTACCGGGTCGTCCGCGAGCCCGAACAGCGTGGTGGTGAACACGACGAACGCCGCGGTCGACGCGGCCCGCGTGAAGAGCCCTGCCACGAGCAGGACTCCGAGGAACAGTTCCGTGACGGCGGCACCGAGCACCCACAGCTCCGGCGGCACGGGTAACAGCGTCGAGAGCCCGTACTGCTCGACGACCGCGAGCGCCTGGTTCGGCGCGAGGAGCTTCTCGGCGAGCGCGAGGTACGCGAAGACGATACCCATCCCGATCCGGACGACCGTCGGCACGTACCGTCGGTACGGGTCGAGGGCCTCTCCCGCGGGGACAGCGATCCGGCGGTAGAACGGATCGAACCGGGAGTACACCGTCTCGTCGTTCGCGGCCAGTCGCGCGATGACGTGGTCGGCGCTCGGGCGCCCGCCGCCGACGATAACGATCGCGAGGAGGCCGGCGACGTACTCGAAGGCGAAGAACAGCGAGGGGTGCACCGGAAGCAACGCCAGATACGACGCCAACGCGACTCCCGCGACGAACCTCGTCGCGAGGCCGAACAGCAGCGCGAAGCCGACGGCGACGCCGAACAGGCGGACCGGAACCCCGGTGTCGGCCGCCGTGACCAGCGGCGTGAACAGGTAGCCCGCGAAGCCGGCGCCGACCATCGGCAGCCCGATACTGAGTCGGAGCAGCCAGGGGAGCAGGTCGGCGTAGTCGACGAGCGCGCGCCGGATCGCGGCTACGTCGGCCCGGAGGGGCTGAACGCGGAGATACCCCGCCATGGTCCCGACGACGGCGAGGCCGCCGGCGCCGAGCGCCAGCACGACGACCGGGTCGGACAACGCCGACGTGAGGAACGCGATCGGGTCGCCGTTGTCGGCGTCGGTCACGTACTCAACGTGTGCGGCGGCGACTCCCGACGCGGCCGCGACGAACGTGACGAGCGTGCCGAGCTGCACGGCGGCGGCGGCGAGGATGTGTCGAGAACGCGGGCGCATCGTTCACGATCCGGGCGCCGCGATGGTAAGTCCTGTGACCGGTTCACATGGACCTCTCCGAAGTCGGCGAGTAGCTGTCGACCACGAGGTCGGGGTTCAGACGTCGAAGACGACGTAGGCGCGCCACCCGTCGTCGGTCTCCGCCAGCTCCATCTCCGAGTACGTCACCGCCTTCACGTCCCGCGCGGTGACGGCCGAAAGCGGGACGCCCCGCGCGCTCGCTTCGACGACCCACTCGTCACCCTCGACGCGGACGGTCGCCCGGTGATCGACCGGCAAGACGCCGCGGACGTCCCGCTCGTAGATGCACTCGTCGAGGTAGTCGAACAGCGCCGCCTCCGGCGACTCCGAGCGGACGCGAAACGTGAACCGGTCGCCGGTCGCGGGGAACGAGTCGCACATCGCCGCGGTCAGCCCCTCCGCCACGGCGGCGAACACCCCGCCCAGCGAGTCCGCGGTCGCCGCGACGGCCACGTCGGCGGTGTGCTCGCGGAGTTCGAACCGACCATGCGCGTCGACGGCGCCGGCGTCGTGGTCGGCAGTGGCGGTAGTATCGTCGGCGGCGGCGGGATCGTCCGGGTCGTCCTCAGCGTCGAGGGGTCGATCGGGGTCGTCGCTCACGGGTTCGATATCGGGTTCGCGCCGCCGGCTGTTAACCTACTCGTCGCCTCGATCATGATCGCCGTCGTCGTGGGCGCGGTCGTCATCCAGTTCCTCGTCCCCGTCCGCCCGAGCAGCCGTTCCCTCGCCGCCCCGCTGTTCCGCGGCCGGCGGGGAGTCGGTGCCGTCGCGCTCCGTGGACGGCCGGTCGGCGTCGTGCTCGGGGACCTCCTCGTTCCCGTCGGACTCCACATCGTAGCGACCGGCCTCCCGTGCCGGCGTCGAGGTCGCCTCCGAGTTCCCGTACAGCGAGTACGGTTGGCGGTCGTCGAGATCCTCCTCGTCGTCCCCCTCGATCGGGTCCCGCTGTGCGCGCGTCCGTCGAGCCACGTCGGTCGGCGTCTCGGAGCGCGTCAGGTCGACCTGTCGGTCCCATTCGTCCGCTCGTTCGGCGGCCTCCGGTTCGGAGCGCCGGATATCCGGGGAGTCCGCCTCGGGATGGAGGCGCTGGTCGGCGTGTTCGACCCGGGAGAGCGTTCGGAGCTGTCGAGCCGAGAGCCCGTCGTCGCTCGCGCCCGACCCGCCCGACACCGCCACGCCGCTCGTGACGACCGCGCGGAGACCCTCCTCGACGGTCATGTCCACGTCCATCACGCGGTCGGCGGGCATGTGGACGAGGTGCCCTCCCATCACCGGATTCGGCGCCAGCGGGAGAAACAGCGTCAACATCCGGTCGTGTCCGGCGGGCTCGCGGAGGGGGTCCGGCGTTTCGGTCGTGAGAAAGCCGAGCGTGTACGCCCCCTCGTGGGGGAACTCGACGAGCTTCACGTCGCGGAAGTTCTGTGCGTCCTCGTTGATCATCACGTCGGACATCTGCCGGAACGACTCGTAGACGGCGCCGATGCCGGGGACGTGCGCGACCGCGGCGTCGAAGTAGTCGACCGCGAGGGCCCCGAACCGCGACGCGTTGATGAACAGCCCGACAGTCAGGATAAGCGACGCCAACACCAACGGCGTCAGGAGTTCGATCAGCGCCTCCTCGGTGAGCGAGAGCCTGACCCCGGACACGGAGAGGACGTACCGGGCGCTCGGACTGAGGTCGAGCACCAGCGTCGAGAACAGGTCGAGGTACTGGTAGACGTAGCGGCCGGCGACCGCGAGGACGATGAGCGAGAGCAACAGCGGCACGACCACCGCGACGCCGGTGACGAACGCGCTCCGGACCGGCCCGACGATCGACCCGCTCAGCCGGTCGGGAGACCAACTCGGCATTACCCACCTCGTCGAGCGACGGGAATAAAAACGGTACTGCTTCCGGAGCGGGTGCAGGCCTGTCGGCGACGACGAGCGCACGTCCGGCGGAGAGCGCCGCCGACGGTGGAGTTAAATGCGCTTCAGCAGTAGAACCTCTCGCGTGAGCGTCAACGTCGAAAAGCGCATGGACCCCCCGGGGGAGGCCGAGCACGCGGAGGCCGCCTGGGCGCTGAAAGAGGAGATCCGCGAGCACGAGGGTGTCCTCAAGCAGCGGCGCGGCTTCTTCATGAACGCCTACAAGCGCGCGGAGTGCCACCTGCTCGTCGAGGACGACGAACTCGTCGGGCTGGCCGCGTCGCGCCGCGACGGCTACATCCTGTTTCTGGCCGTCGCGCCGCGGGTCCGGGGACGGGGGTACGGGGAGCGCCTCGTCGCCGAGGTCGCCGAGGAGAATCGCTCGGTGTCGTGTCACGCGCGGACGACGAACGAGGCGGCGCTGAACTTCTACAAACACATCGGCTTTCAGGTCGTCCGCCGCATCGAGAACTACTACGAGGACGGCGGCGACGCGTTCTACCTGAAGCTGGGCGAGGACTCCTCGCTCAGGGACCGACTCTCGAAGTTCCTCCGGTAGCGGTTTGTACCGCCGGCCGCTATCAGTGAGTGCGCGCCTTCAGTCCCCGCCCCAGTAGACCCGCCAGGGTGCGATGACGGTGCGGAGAACCCGGGCGCGCGACACACGGCCCGCCGCGAGCCGCGATCGCGGACGCCCGGCACGAGGGTTTACCGGCCGACGCGGCACGCCGCCACGGGATGACGCCGGCTCGTTAGTGTTCCGGGCGACACTTCGTCCGCCGTGTAGCCGCTTCGAGTTAGCGGTCGGTCGAACTGTCGTACAGCTCGTCGAACTCCCGTTCGCCGCGGATCAACTCGTCGACCCCCTCCGTGAGCGTCACCTCGCCGAAGATTGTCGCCCGATAGTAGCTGTACAGGCCGTCCTGCCCACGCTCGGTCCGTTGCCGCTTTTCGATGAGCCCGACCTCGACGAGCTTGTTGAGGTGGTAGTGGAGGGTGCTGTCGTCGATGTCGAGCGCGGCTTCCAGTTCCGTCGGGCTCATCGATCCGGTGTGGACGAGGCGGTAGAGGATCTCATAGCGAGTGCGGTGTCCGACGGCAGCGTGCATCGCGAGGTATTCATCGAGCGTGAGAACGCTCTCTTCCGGGAGCAGATCCTCCGGGTCCTCCGGGACCCGACCACCGACCGCCTCGGAGTGGTTCGTCGCCATCTTACTCGGGTGTACGGGGGAGTGACTCTTAGAACTTCTCAAGCCGAATATTCTCAAAAACACCTTATTTTAAATACTGCAGACGAGCACAGTCGAGCGTGACGGTAGAGATCACACGAGACCTGATCGTCGAGCGGTTGGGCCACGTGAAATACGATCGGTTCCTCTTCTACCTGATGGGTCCGTACAAGTCCTTCAACCTCAACTACGTGTTGAGCGAGGAGGAGCAGCGCGAGATCGATGTCGACGACCTCCCGGGACCGTTGCGTCGGCTCTTCCGGAACAAGGACGACATCGACGCCGCTCAGGCACTCCTGCGACGGATACAGGGCGAGCTCCGGGTCACGCCGGGTGTGAACGCGTTTCTGGCCCTCGATGTCGATGTGGACACCGACGAGGTGGACGCGGCGACACAGAGCATCGAATACACGGGATGCAGTAACGCGACGGCGTTCGTGCTCCCGTTCCTCGGGCACAACTTCGGCGTCGGGGAGGAAGCCGGAAGCATCCTCGAGGCGCTTTCGGAGACGCACGGGGACCGGTTGGTGTTCGTCCACGAGGACGACGTGACGAGTGCGATGATCCGATCCGCACGAGTGCGATGGGACCTGCGGGTCGAAACCTACGAGACGGAGGCGGAACTCGTCGAGAAACTTCGGTTCTTCGCCGCCGGCATCATGCAGCGCGAACGCCGGGGCGAACTCGGACGATTGGAGTGAACCGGGAGCAGTCCGAGGATATCGGGACGGGAGACTGTTCAGCTTACAGTCCGGCCACGTCCTCGATGGCGTCGGTCAGTTCCTTGATCGACTCCACGTCGTGCTCGCCCATGTGGCCGATGCGGAACGTCTTCTCGCCCAACTGCGACCCGTAGCCGTTCGAGAACGCCATGTCGTACTCCTCGCTCACCCGCTCGATCGTCGCCGCCACGTCGATGCCCCGCGTGTTCTCGATGCACGCGACCGTCTGCGACTCGTACCCCTCCTCGGGGAACATGTCGAAGTGTTCGTACGCCCACTCGCGGGTGTACTCGGCCATCTCGCGGTGGCGGGCGTCGCGCCCCGTATGACCCTCCTCCAGCATGTACTTCATCTGCTTGCGGTACGCGAGCATGATCGGGATCGCTGGTGTCGAGTGGGTCTGTCCCTTCCGGTCGTAGTAGTCCAGCGCGCGCTGGAAGCCGCCGTACCACGACGCCGAGTCCTTCCCGACCTCGCGCTCGTACGCCTCGTCGCTGACGACGCAGACGGCGAGTCCCGGCGGCATCGCGAACGCCTTCTGCGTCGACGCGAAGATCACGTCGATGCCGTGGGCGTCGATGTCGACGTAGTCGCCACCGAGCGCGGAGACCGCGTCGACGACGAAGTACGTGTCCGGGTACTCGGCGATCACGTCGCCGATCTCCTCGATCGGGTTGCGGACGCCGGTCGAGCTCTCGTTCATCACGGTCGCGACCACGTCGTAGTGCGTGTCGCTCGTTTCGAGGTGCTCGCGGATGTCCTCCGGCTTGATCGCCTCGCCCCAGTCGTACTCCAGGCGGTCGACGTTCTTACCGAGGCGCTCGGCGACGTTGGCGTGGCGCTCGCTGAAGCTCCCGCAGGTCGGCACGAGGACGTTCTCGTCGACGAGGTTGAGCGTGGAGGCCTCCCAGAACTCCGTCCCTGAGGCCGTCAGGATCATCACCTCGTTATCGGTGCCGAGGAAGTCCTTGGTGTCTTCGACGATGGTGGTGTAGAGGTCCGTCATCCGGTCCATCCGGTGACCGAACATCGGCTGGGCCATCTCCTCGATCACGTCCTCGCGGACCTCCGTCGGCCCGGGGATGTACAGCGTCTTCTCGGGGTAGTCGTCCGTGTACTCGCGTTTCTCGGTCACGAAATCACCTGATACCCGTGGATCCGGGTCCGGGTGGCAAGGTGTTTGTGATTCCCCCAACGACGAAGCCTGTGTGTCGCTGAACGGGAGCGTTCGGCGACCGGGAGCGGTCTGCAGGCGCCGGGAGCAGTGGGCGGCGACCGACGTCCGCGAGGGCGACGCCCGAATGGCAAGAATCACACGGACCGGTACCGTCGCCCCGGGTATGAGCGACCACGACGACGCGGACGACGTCGACGCCGGCGGCGACGAGAGCCGGTTCCGCATCGAGACGACCGCGATCCACGCCGGTCAGAGTCCGGATCCGGAGACGGGCGCGCTGATGACGCCCATCTACGCCAACTCGACCTACAAGCAGGACGGCCCCGGCGACCACCGCGGGTACGAGTACAGCCGCACCGGCAACCCCACCAGGACCGACCTGGAGGCGAACCTCGCGGCCCTGGAGGGAGGCGAGTACGGCCGCGCGTTCTCCTCGGGGATGGGCGGGATCAACACCGTGCTCAACCTGCTGTCGGCGGGCGACCACGTCGTCACCGGCGACGACGTGTACGGCGGCACCCACCGCATCTTCACGCAGGTGTACGAGGAGTACGACCTGGAGTTCGACTTCGTCGACACGACCGACCACGACGCCGTCCGCGACGCGATGCGCGAGGAAACTGAACTTCTGTGGGTCGAGACGCCCACGAACCCCCTGATGCGCGTCAACGACATCGACGCGCTGGCGGACATCGCCCACGAGCACGACGCGCTGTGTGCCGTCGACAACACGTTCGCCACGCCGTACCTCCAGCGTCCGCTGGAGCACGGCGCCGACATCGTCTCTCACTCGCTGACGAAGTACCTCGGCGGCCACTCGGACGTGGTCGGCGGCGCGCTCGTCACGGACGACGCCGACCTCGACGAGCGCATCGGCTTCTATCAGAACTCCGTCGGCGCGACGCCGTCACCGTTCGACTGCTTCCTCGTGCTCCGCGGGACGAAGACGCTGCCCGTTCGGATGGACCGCCACTGCGACAACGCCCGCGATCTGGCGGCGTGGCTCGACGACCACGACGCCGTCTCCCGCGTCTACTACCCGGGGCTCGACTCCCACCCGCAACACGACCTCGCGAGCGAGCAGATGGACGACTTCGGGGGCATGCTCTCCTTCGAGTTCGACGGCACGCTGGAGCAGGCCAGCACCGTCGTCGAGGAGACGGAAGTGTTCACGCTCGCGGAGAGCCTCGGCGGGGTCGAGAGCCTCATCGAGCAGCCCGCGGCCATGACGCACGCGGCAATTCCGAAGGAGGAACGCGAAGCCGCCGGCCTCACTGACGGCCTCATCCGCGTTTCCGTCGGCGTCGAACACGTCGACGACATGAAGACGGACCTGCAGGCGGCGTTCGACGCGGCCGCGGAGTAGTCGACGCCGTCGCCGGCTCACGAGGATCGAGAACCGCGCGCCGATGACCGATCGCCGCCGGCTGGTTGCCGACGGTCGACGGCCGACGATCCCTCGTCGTCGCGGCCGAGCACCCGACGGAACCACGGCGGCTCGCGCCCCTGAGCGACGGACCGTGACCGCGGCAATCCTCGCCGGGCCCGCGCGTATCCGAAGGGTCTTATTCGAGTGTGACACACCGACACACAATGACTCATCGAGTCGGCATCCTCGGCGCCACCGGCGCCGTGGGCCAACGGTTCATCCAGCTGCTCGACGGCCACCCGCAGTTCGAGATCGCGTGTCTGACCGCCAGCGACGCCTCCGCGGGGAAGCCGTACCGCGAGGCGGCCAAGTGGCGTCTCGACTCCGCCATCCCGAAGCCGGTTCGGGACATCACCGTCCGCGCGACCGACCCGGCGGAGATCCCCGACGACGTGGACCTGCTGTTCTCGTCGCTCCCCTCCGGCGTCGCCGCGGAGATCGAGCCAGACCTCTGTGCGGCCGGCTACGTCGTCTCCTCGAACTCCTCGAACGACCGGATGGCCGACGACGTGCCGCTCACCATCCCCGAGATCAATCCGGGCCACCTCGATCTGATCGAGGTCCAGCGCGACGAGCGTGGCTGGGACGGGGCGCTCGTCAAGAACCCGAACTGCTCGACGATCACGATGGTGCCGACGCTGGCGGCCCTCGACGAGTTCGGCCTCGAACGCGCACAGGTGTCGACGCTGCAGGCGGTCTCCGGGGCGGGCTACTCGGGCGTCACCTCGATGGAGATCATCGACAACGCCATCCCCCACATCGGCGGCGAGGAGGAGAAGATGGAGACCGAGAGCCGCAAGCTCCTCGGCGACTTCGACGGCGCCGAACTCAGCCTCCACTCGGCGGAGGTCGCCGCCTCGTGCAACCGGATCCCGACCATCGACGGCCACCTGGAGAACGTGTTCGCCGAACTCGCCGACGACCCCGAGCCCGCTGACGTGCGCGCGGCGATGGAGTCGTACCCGAGCGCCGACCTCCCCTCGTCGCCGGATCAGCTCATCCACGTCTTCGGCGACGACCAGCCCGAGCGCCCGCAGCCCCGGATGGACCGCATGCGCGGCGACGGGATGCAGGTCGTCGCCGGCGGCGTCCGGACGACGCCCGCGGGCGTGAAGTACAACTGCCTCGCGCACAACACGATCCGCGGCGCCGCGGGCGCCTCGCTGCTCAACGGCGAACTGCTCGCGAACGAGGGCTGGATCTGAAACGCGGGAGGACCGACTCTTCGTAGCGGTTACTCCGCCAGCGCCTCGGCCACCTTCTCGATCGGGTGGGGCGGCTGCTCGTCCGTCCCCTCGCGGTCGCCCAACTGCGACCGACAGGAGGCCCCGGGGGCGGTGACGCTCTCGGCGGGGCTCTCGTCGACCGCGTCGAACAACAGCGAGCCGATCGCCTTCGACAGCTCGTAGTGTTCGGCCTCGTAGCCGAAGCTCCCGGCCATCCCGCAGCAGGTGGTGTCCAGCGGGTCGACGTCGTAGCCGGCGCGCCGGAGCACGCCGACCGCGTGGTGGTCCTTGTTCAGCGACTTCTGGTTGCAGTGGCCGTGGTACGCGATCGACTCGCCGCGCTCGGGCGCCTCGCGGAACTCGATGGCCTCGTCCAGGCGCGCGGTGTCGACGTACTCCAGCACGCCGTAGCTGGCGGCCGACACCGCCTCGACCGCGTCGCCGTCGAGGAGGTCGCGGTACTCGTCCTGGAACATCACCGCGTCCGACGGTTCGACGAACACGACCGAGTACCCCTCCTCGACGAACGGTTCGAGGGCCTCGACGTTCTCGGCTGCGCGCTCGCGGGCGGTCCCCAGGAACCCCGTCGAGAACGCCGCTCGCCCCGACGCCGCGAGGTCGTCGGGGACGCGGACGTGGACGTTCGCCGCCTCCAGCACCTCGACGGCGGCCATCCCCGCGTCGGGCATGCTGTAGTTCGTGTACGTGTCCGGGAACAGGACGACCCGCGCGTCCGCTTCGGCGGCGCTCACCGCGGCGCCGCCGCGGCGGTCCCACCGCTTCCGGAACGTGTCCCTGGTGAAGGTCGGCAGTTCACGGTCGCTGGCGACCCCGAGCGTCTTCTCCATCGCTGCTCGCGCGCCGGGGAGCTTCGTCGCCGCGTTGGCGACGGGCGCGAGCGCGCTGCCGATCCGACTGGCCGCGTCGATGTTGGCGAAGACGCGCTCGCGGAGGCTCGCGCCCGCCTCCTCGTGGTGCTCGTGTTTCACCTCCGCCTTCAGCTTCGCGAGGTCGACGCCGGTCGGGCAGTCCGACATACAGCCCTTGCAGCCGACGCAGAGCCCGAGCACCTCCTCCTGGAAGCGGTCGGAGTGGATCTCGTCCTCGGAGAGTTCCCCCGAGATGGCCGCACGGAGCATGTTCGCTCGGCCCCGCGTCGCCTGGATCTCCTCGCCCGAGGCTCGGTACGTCGGACACATAACGTCGCCCTCCGTCTCCCGGCAGGTGCCGCAGCCGTTGCACAGTTCGACGAGATGCGAGAACCCGCCCTCGTCGTCGAAATCGAGGGCCGTCTGCGGCTCGATCGATCGGTAGTCGGCGCCGTACCGGAGGTTCTCGCGCATGTCCGTGTCGGCGGCGGAGTCGGGGTAGCCGCGCTCATCGGCGGTGTCGCCGTCGACGTAGACGACCTTGCCCGGGTTCATCCGCCACTCGGGGTCGAACGCGGACTTGAGCTCCTGGAACGCGCCCCACAGCTCCTCCCCGTACATCTTGGGGTTGAACTCCGTGCGCGCGAGGCCGTCGCCGTGCTCGCCGGAGAACGCGCCGAAGTGGTCGAGCACGAGGTCGGTCACGTCGTCGGTGATCGAGTGCATCTTCTCGATCCCCTCCCCGTCCTTCAGGTTCAGGATCGGCCGGATGTGGAGGGTGCCGGAACCGGCGTGTGCGAAGTAGGCGGCGGAGGTGCCGTGGTCATCCAGTACCTCCTCGAACTCCCCCACGTACTCGGCCAACTCCTCGGGCGGCACCGTCGCGTCCTCGATGAACGGGTACGGCTTCGGGTCCCCCTCCAGGCTCATCAGCAGCGGGATCGCGGCCTTCCGGAGCTTCCAGAGCTTCTCCTGTTCGTCCTCCTCATAGGCTTCCAGCACGTCGAAGGCGGCGCCGTCGGTAACGAACTCCTCGGTGGTGTCGGCCATCGCTCCCTCGAAGTCGTCAACCAACTCCGAGTCCCACTCGAGCATCAGCGCCGCCGCCGCGCCGTCGGGGATCGGCTCCTCGTACTGGGCGTACTCGGTCGACTCGCGGGCGAGCCGGAACACCTCGTCGTCCATCAACTCGACCGCGCTCACGGGGTACTCCAGCGCGACGGGTACCGCCTCCATCGCGTCGACGAGGTCGTCGAAGCAGTAGAGCGCGAGCGCGGTCTCCTCGGGTTTCGTCACGAGCGAGACGGTCGCCTCGACGATCGTCCCGAGGGTGCCCTCCGCGCCGACGAACAGCTTCGAGAGGTTGATCACCTCCTCGCCGTCGTCGGTCTCGTAGATCACCTTGTGGAGGTTGTAGCCGGAGACCGACCGTTTCAGGTTCGGGTACTTCTCGTCGATCTCGGCCTCGTGTTCCCGGACGAGTCCCTCGACGGTGCGGTAGAGCTCGGCCTCGATCCCCCCGCCGTCGATGATCTCCTCGTGCTCGTCGGAGCCGAGGACGACCTCGCGGGTGTGGATCCGCGTGCCGTCGGCGAGCACCACATCCAGTTCCTCGGTGTAGGCGTCCGTGATCCCGTATCGCACCGAGTGGGCGCCGGTGGAGTTGTTGCCGATGCCGCCGACGACGGTCGCGCGGCCGGAGGAGGCCGGGTCGGGTGCGAACTTCAGGCCGTCCTCCGCGAGGCGGGCGTCGAGGTGGTCCTGTACGACGCCCGGCAGCACCGTCGCCTCCTGTCCCTCGGCGTCGACCTCGACGATGTCGTCCATGTGGCGCGTGGTGTCGATCACGACGCAGCCCGGGCCGACGGTCTGGCCCGCCAGCGACGACCCCGTCCCCCGCGGCAGCACCGGTACCCCGTGGTCGGCGGCGACTTCGTGGGTCGCGACCACGTCGTCGGCGTCGCGCGGGCAGACGACGCCCGCGGGCTCGGCCTGGTAAATGGAGCCGTCGGTCGCGTACAAGACCTGCGCGTACTCGTCGAACTGTACCTCGCCGGCCACGCGCTCGCGCAGATCGGACGCCAACTCGGCGTACTCCCGTACGTCGGGTCGATCGTACCCCAGCGACGCGGCGGACGTGTCCCAGCGTCCGTCGCTCCCCGGGTCGTGAGTTGCCATGGGGAATCCGAGGGAACAATCGTGTAAAAGCCCTTTGTCAACATTTGCCACCCGGCGGCCCGATCGGCGCCCCCGATCCCAGCTCCCGCGTGGGTTGCGCCGACGCGAACGATTATACTCGTGGGTGCGCGGGAGTCTCGCATGGCGTTCATCCACGTCTGTCTCAACGTCGCCGACGCCGAGCGCGCGGCCGACTGGTACGCGGACAACCTCGGCTTCGAGCGCTCGTGGGAGTTCACGACCGCCGACGGCGACACGCGAAACCTCTACGTCGCCGACGAGAACGGCGTCGAACTCCAGTTGTCCGACAGCGAGGGGGCCGACGAGTTCGAGGAGGGGACCGCCTACGACCACTTCGCGGTGAAGGTGGACGACGTCGACGCCGCCTTCGAGCGGATCGACAACCACGGCGTCGTGGAGGAGCCGGGCGACCAGCCCGAGGCGGGCGCACGGACGGCGTTCCTGAAGGATCCGGACGGCCACACCGTCGAACTGGTGCAGCCGCTGGAGTAGCTCACTCACGCCCGCGGCGACGGGGTCCACAGCGGGCAATACTGTGTTTAGAACGAACGTTTATGATAGTACCGGGGGACGGTGAAACCGGTAGACATGAGTGTACAACGGAAGTACGAACGCGAGTTCGTTCGAACGTTCTTCACGTCGCCGACGGCCGTCCAGGGGGAGGACGACTCGGCGAAGATGATCCGCAGCGCCGCGGGGCTTCGCGGCATCCAGGCGCCGGACGTGTGGGTGCCGGACAACGAGGACGCGACGGCGCCGTCGATGCGCGACGAGGGCGCGCGAAACATCATCGACGTGGTCGCCGAGCACGGCGCCGACTTCCCCGGGGAGATCCACCCGCGCGTCGTCTGGCACCGCGACGACGCCGAGAAGCGCCTCGCCGGCTTCGAGTACATGCGCGAGATCGCCGACCCCGAGAACGGCGCGGTCGACCACATCGACGGGTTCGTCATCCCCGAGGTCGGCGACATCGACGACTGGAAGAAGGCCGACGAGTGCTTCCAGATGATCGAGGCCGAGCACGGGCTGGAGGAGGGGAGCCTCTCGATGTCGGTGATCGTCGAGTCCGGCGAGGCCGAGATCGCCCTCAATCGCGTGCGCGACGAGATGGGCAAGCCATCGAACACGCTCGAACGCATGTTCCTGCTCGTCGACGGCGAGGTCGACTACACGAAGGACATGCGCGCGATGACGCCGACGGGCGAGCTGCCGGAGTGGCCCGAGCTGCGCCACAACACCTCGAAGGGCGCCAGCGCCGCCGGCCTCATCGCCGTCGACGGCCCGTTCGACAACATCCGCGACGTGGAGGGGTACAAGGAGCGAATGGAGGCGAACCGCGCGAAGGGTATGACCGGTATCTGGTCGCTCACCCCCAAGCAGGTCGAGGTCGCGAACAAGGCCCCGCTCCCCCCGAAGGACGGCACGTGGCTCCTGGAGGTCGGGGGCGGCGAGGTCGAACTCGTCAGCGAGGGCGGCCGGGAAGTCTACGACGGCGACGGCGTGTCGCTGTCGGAGTCGGGCGGCTCGTACGTGCTCGCGATCGACGGCGACGAGCACGAGCTGACCGAGGACGAGCTCCGCGAGGAGCTGCTCGATCGCACCTCCTACGTCCCGAGCATGGACGACATCGTCGAGTCGATGGAGGAGTTCGAGGCGGCCAAGGAGGCCGGCAAGGGCGCCATCGCGATGACCCAGTCCGCGACGCTGTCCATCGACGGCGTCGAGATCGACCTCAGCAAGGACCGTATGTGGGACGAGGCGACCTATCAGGCCGCCCAGACGCCGATCACGCTGTTCCAGGACGTGTACGAGCACCGCCCGGACCAGCACGACGCGCTGGCGGAGATCTACGGCTCGGACGTGGTCGAGCGCGCGACGCAGGTCGGCAACTGAGCGACCGATAGCACCGGGGGGCGTCGGCGTCCTCCCGCCCGCCGGTCGCCGTCGCCGCGACGGCAACGCTTTTTCGCCGTCCGCCGCCCACTCGACCCATGCGACTCGCACGCGCCCGCACCGACGACGGGGTCCGCGAGGGGGAGTACCGCGACGGAACGCTGGTCACCGACGACGCCGAGTACGAGGTCGAGGAGGCGGACCTGCTGGCGCCATGTGGCCCCGACGCGCTGTTCTGTGTCGGCCGGAACTTCGCGGCGACGCTCGACCAGATGGACTACGAGCGCCCCGAGGAGCCCGACTTCTTCATCAAGCCGCCGCACTCCGTCGTCGGCCACCGCGACCCGATCCCGTACCCCGAGTGGACGGGGGAACTCACCTACGCGGGCGAACTCGTCGCCGTGATCGACGAGCCGTGTTCGGATCTCGCGCCCGACGAGGTCCCCGACGCCGTCCGCGGCTACACCCTGCTGAACGACGTGGACGCGCTCGACCAGCAGGGCAGAACCGCGCGCAAGGCGTTCACCGCGTCCGGGCCGCTGGGACCGTGGATCGAGACGGATGTCGACCCCACAAACCTGGACATGTACACGGATGTCGCGGGCGAGCGCCGCCAAGAGGCGAACACCGAGCTGATGCTGTTCGACCCCCACGAGGTCGTCTCGTACCTCTCGAAGCGCTTCGAGTTCCGCGCGGGCGACTGTGTCGCGTTCGGGTCGCCGGCCAATCCCGGCCTCGTCGAGCCCGGCGACACGGTCGAGATCACCTACGAGAGCGTCGGAACGCTCGTGAACGAGGTCGTCGCCGGCGACTGATCCCCGGTCGGCGCTCGCGGCGACCCCGGCGAGCGCGGCGATCCGGAGGTCGCGGACGCGGTGTGGTCCGCCGCTGTCGGCGCGGTTAAGTCGGGGCCGGTCGTGGCGGCGCGCATGCGAATCGTCGTCACCAGACAGAAGATCCACGGCCACCCGGCCGCGGAGTACGCCGAGCTGCTGCGCGAGCGACTCCCCGATCACGAGGTCGTCCTCGCGGAAACCCCGGCGGAGGAGCGCGAGCAGATCCGGACCGCCGATATCGTCACCGGCGAGGGCGCAGCCGCCGAGGAACATCTCGACGAGGCGTCGTCGCTGCGCCTCTTCGCGGGCGTGTACGCCGGCGTGGGCCACCTCGATCTCGACGCCTTCGAGGACGCCGGCGTCGCCGTCACGAACGCCTCGGGCGTCCACGCGCCGAACATCTCCGAGTACGTGCTCGGCGCGCTCGTCTCGCTCGCGCGCGACTTCCGCCGGGCGACCCGCCAGCAGGACCGCCGCGAGTGGCGCGCGTACCGCACCCGGGAGCTGTACGACTCGACGGTGGCGGTCGTCGGGCTCGGCGCCATCGGATCGGCGGTCGCCGAGCGATTGGAGCCGTTCGGCGTCGAGACCCTCGGCGTCCGGTACACGCCCGAGAAGGGCGGCCCCGTCGACGAGGTGTACGGCTTCGACGACCTCCACGAGGTGCTGGCGCGGACGGATCACCTCGTGCTCGCGTGCCCGCTGACGGACACCACCGAGGGCCTGATCGACCGCGAGGCGTTTCGGACGCTCCCGCCGCACGCGACGCTCGTGAACATCGCCCGCGGGCCCGTCGTCGACACCGACGACCTGGTGTACGCGCTGCGGTGGAATCAGATCCGCGGGGCGTTCCTCGACGTGACCGATCCCGAGCCGCTCCCCGAGGACCACCCGCTGTGGGGGCTCGACGACGCCCGGATCACCCCGCACAACGCGGGGCACACGCCGCGGTACTTCGAGCGCGTCGCCGACATCCTCGCGGGCAACGTCGGGCGGCTGGAGGCCGCCGAAGCCGCCGGCGACGCCGGAGGCGACGACGTTACCGACCTGGAGAACCGGGTCGTCTGACCGAACGCCCGTGGCGACGGTGACGGTTGCACCACCTCCGAACACGGAACACGGTTTTATCCCCCGGCGGACGTAGCAGGGAGCATGGCGAAGTACTCCACCGGAAGCGGCGGTGGCGGCGGCGACGGCGACGCGTGCGAGCTGTGCGGACGCGAGGACACCAGCCTGTCGGAGGCGAACGTCGCCGGCGCGCGGCTGTTGGTCTGCGGCGACTGCGCGCCCCACGACGACAACGCCCGAAGCGGCGGCTCCGACCGTGGCCGCGGCGGTGGCGGCGGTGGCGGGGGCGGGGGAACCGGTCGCGACGCCGACGAGCCGAGCCGGAAGAAGCGCGCCGCGCAGAACGTCGCGAAGGCGATGGACGCCTCCACCGGCGACTCGCGCCACTGGGAGGAGGAGGGGACCGACTACGAGGAGGACCGCCTCCCGTACCTCGTGAAGGGGTACGGCGAGGTCGTCACCGAGGCGCGACAGGACGCGGGGATGACCGCCGAGGATCTCGCGGCCGAGGTCGGCGTCGACGCCGAGCAGATCCACGCCGTCGAGGACGGACGGGCGGCCCGCGCGGGCGTCGGCGGGTCGACGGTTCGGGGGATCGAGCAGGTGCTCGACGTGAAGCTCGTCGACGAGTAAGGCGAGACGCGAGCGAAGCGAGCGTCTCGGTAATCGGGGGGCGAGCTTGCGGGCGAGCCGCCCAGGAATGGAACGCGGTCAACCGAAGGGAGGTACCGGACTGTCCACGAACGAAACGCGACCGGCCGACGCTGCCGCGGGCACACGCTTTTTCGCCCCCGGCGGCGACCACCGCCCATGAGCGACTCGCTGGCGCCGGCACACCCCGAGGTCCGGGAGTTCGAGGCGACGGTCGGATCGGTCGACGGACGCGACGTGACCCTCGCGGAGACGTACTTCTACCCCGAGGGAGGCGGTCAGCCCGCCGATCGGGGGACGCTCGGCGGCGTGCCCGTCGCCGACGTACAGTCCCACGGGGACGCGGTCGTCCACACGCTCGCGGCCGAACCCGACTTCGCCGCCGGCGACACCGTCGCTGGCGTCGTCGACGACGACTTCCGGACGTACTGCATGCGCGCCCACACGGCGAGCCACGTGCTCTACGGCGCTGGACGGCGGCTCCTCGACGATCTGGGCTACGGCGGGTTCGGGATAAGCGCTGCTCCTCGGGAGCAGCGAGCGAGCGGCGACGCCGCGAGCACCGACGAGAAGGTCCGCGTCGACTTCGAGACCTCGACCGACATCACCGACGACGTGCTCGTCGACCTCGAACGGCTCGTCAACCGCGCGGTCTGGGACTCGCTGCCCGTCTCGTGGGAGACCCGCGCAGTCGAGGACGCCCGCGGCGACGACGCCGTCGCGTTCAACGACAAGACCGAGGACGACGTGATGGCCGATGCGGACTCGGTCCGCGTCGTCACCGTCGAGGGGTGGGACGAGGCAGCCTGCGGCGGCACGCACGTCTCCAACACCCGCGAGATCGGGCCCGTGACGGTGCTCGAACGTTCGAACCCCGGCGAGGGGCTCACCCGCGTCGAGTTCGCCGTCGGCCCCGCGGGGATCCGCCGCCGCGCCGAGACGCACCGCGAACTCCGCGCGGCGGCCCGCGAGGCGGGGGTCGCACTCGACGGCGTCGCCGACGCGGTGACACGGCTCGCGAGCGAGCGCGACGATCTCGCCGACGACCTCGCGTCGCTGCGGGAGGAGGTGCTCGTCGGACGCGTCCGCGACCTGCCGGCCGTCGACCGCGACGGCGACGACTGGCGGATCGGCGTCGTCGAGGGGTTCGACGCCAACGCGGTCGGCGACGCCGCGCAGTCGGTCGTCGGCGACGCGGATGAGGCGCCCGACGTGGTCGCCGCGGTCGGCGACGGGTCGGCGCCGTTCGTCGTCGTCGCGTCCGCGGGCGCCGTCGACGCCGGCGACGTGGTCGACCGCGTGACCGCCGAGTTCGGCGGGGGCGGCGGCGGGGCGCCGACGTTCGCGCAGGGCGGCGGGCTCGACGCGGACCCCGACGCTGTCATCGAGTTCCTTGAAGGGACCGACGAGTAAGCACCGGGACTCGACCCCGGGCGTCGCCGGGGTCGCCGGTACCGTTCACGTCGCCGCTACTCGTTCCGTCTACTGGCTGCGAGCCCGGCCGCACCCGCAAGCGCCAGCAGCGCGAGGACCGCCGACAGCGACGTGAAGCCGGGGAAGCTGACGAACGATTCGGACGGCGGCGTCGTGGTCGCGGTCGGCGTGGCGGTCGCCGTCGGGGCCGGCGTGTCGGTCGGGGTCGCCGTCGGCGACGCGGTCGCCGTCCGCTCGCGGACCGCCGCGATCGTCAGCGGCGCCGAAGTCAGATCGTCCGTCTCGGCGACCACCGTGCGGTTTCCGGCCGAGTCGAGCCGGACCGTCAGCGTCCCGTCGCCGCCGGTGCGGCCGACCGCCTCGCCGTCGACGAGCACCCGCGCGTCCGCGACGGGGTCCCCGTACGCGTCGGTGACCGTGACGACGTTGCGCTCGCCGACGAGTATCCGATCGTTCACAGCGGTGACGTTCAGCGTCGGCGTCCGACTGAGGTTCACCGACACCGGGCGCGCGGACTCACCGACCCGAACCGTTCGCGAGACGGTCTCGTATCCTTCCTTCGTCACCTCCAGGTCGAGATCCGCGTTGACGGGGACCTGCGCGGTCGCCTCCCCGTTCTGGAGCGTCCGGAACGTTCCGGCCGTCTCGAGCGTCAACTGCGCGTCCGGGACGGGTTCGGCCGGGTCGAACCGGTCGTCGACCACCTCGAACGAGAGGGTGACCGAGCCGCGCTCGAGCGCGACGGTCTCGCGGGAGGAGTCGCCCACCTGCACGTCGCGGACGACGCGGTAGTATCCCTCCTTGACGACGGTGAGGCTGTACTCGCGCTGCTCGATCGTTCCCGTGGTGAAGCGCCCGTCGTCGTTCGTCCGGCCGTTGACGACGATCTCGCCGTCGACGCGTGCGATGACGCGCGCATCGGCGACGGCATCTCCCCTATCGTCCTCGGCGGTGACGGTGAGGCTTCCCCGTTCGCGGACGGTGACCCGGACGGTCTCCTCGTCGGCGGAGTCGACGACGAACGGCGCGTTCCGGACGTACTCCGGGTGGTCGACGCCGATCTCGACGGTCGAGCCGGCGGGAACGTCGACGAAGGCGCGCCCGTTGCCGGCGGTCGTCGCCGTCGCGGAGCCGTTCTCCCACGTTGCGGTGAGATCCGCCTCGGAGACCGGATCGCCCTCGGGGGTCTGCACTGCGATCGTGAGGGTGACCGTCGATTCCTGTGCGGAGGGGTCGGCCGCGTCGACGCCGGCGGCGGGGCCGGGCTGTCCGGCGCCGACCGCGCCGACGGCGGGCGCGAGCCCGAGGAGCACCACCGTCGCGATGAGCAGCGGTCGCGTGTAGGGACGCATCGGGTCGGAACTCGCGGTCCTCCCGGAAAGGTAAGCGCGACTTTCGCGCCGACAAGGGGTCGATAACTGAACCCGGGTCCCCGCGGTCGCCCACGCCCCTCGGCCACCGAGGAGTCAGACACGCTTAACCTCCGCGCGCCGAAGCCACCGACATGGCACACGCGAACGCGGACGCGTACGCGAATTCCCCGTCGATGCTGGACGACGAGGAGCGCGCGATCCGCGAGGTTGTACGCGAGTTCGCCGTCGAGGAACTCCGCCCGGGCGCCCGGGAGGCCGACGAGACGGAGGAGTTTCCCGAGGAGGCGTGGGACAAGCTGGCCGACCTCGATCTCACGGGGCTGACGGTCCCGGAGCCGTACGGCGGCTTCGACGCCGACCGCTCGACGTACGCGATCGTGAACGAGGAGCTCGCGTACGGACAGCTCGCCGTCGCGACCGCCCTGTCGGTCCACTGCCTCGCGACCTCCTGTATCGCGAACTTCGGCTCGGAGGCCGTCAAGGACGAGTGGCTACCCGAGATGGTCGACGGCCGCCCGGTCGGCGCCTTCTGCCTTTCCGAACCCGGCGCGGGGTCGAACCCGGCGGAGATGACCACAACCGCCGACAAGGACGGGGATGGATACGTTCTGAACGGCGAGAAACAGTGGATCACGAACGGCGAGCGCGCCGGCGTCTACATCGTCTTCGCGAAGACCGACGCCGACGACGAGGGCTCGATCACCCAGTTCCTCGTCCCCGCCGACTTCGACGGCGTCGAGGTCGGCAAGCGGGAGGAGAAGCTCGGTCTGCGCGCTTCCGATACGGTCGGGATGCAGTTCTCGGACGTTCGCGTTCCCGAGCGGTACCGACTCACCGAGGAGGGGAAGGGCCTGTCCGCGGCGTTCGAGACGCTCACCGGCGGCCGGATCGCGATCGCCGCACAGGCGGTCGGCCTCGCGCAGGCCGCCTTCGACGAGGCCCGCGAGTACGCCCACGAGCGGGAGCAGTTCGACTCCCCGATCGCCGAGATCGAGGCGGTGCGAAACACGTTCGCGGAGATGGCGACGAAGGTGCAGGCGTCGCGGCTGCTCGTCCGGGAGGCCGCGCGTCAGTCCGACGCGGGCGAGGATCCCCGGCTCGCCGCGTCGATGGCGAAGTACTTCGCCAGCGAGTCGGCCGTCGACGTGACCAACGAGGCCGTTCAGATCCACGGCGGCTACGGCTACATGAGCGAGTTCGACGTGGAGCGGTTCTACCGCGACTCGAAGATCACGACGATCTACGAGGGGACGACGGAGATACAGAAGACGATCATCGCCCGGGAGCTGTTGTAGTCCCGTGACCGGTGCGTACGCGAACTACGAGGCCGTCGTGTTCGATCTCGACGGCACGCTGGTCGATCTGGCGGTCGACTGGGACGCGGCCGCGACCGACGCGATCGGCCTGTTCGAGCGCAACGGCCACGACGCCGCCGGCGCGGACCTGTGGGGGCTGTTGGAACGGGCGGACGACGCCGGACTCCGCCCGGAGCTTGAGGCGGTGCTCGCGGACCACGAGACGCGCGGCGCCGCGGCGTCGACGCGGTTCCCGCACGCGGATCACCTCCCGCTGTCGGTCCCTACGGGGGTGTGCTCGCTCAACTGCGAGGCCGCGTGTCGGACGGCGCTGGACCGCCACGACCTGACCCCCCACGTCGGGGCGGTCGTCGGCCGCGACTCGCTGGCGACGTACAAGCCGGACCCCGAGCCGCTGGTCGCGACGCTTCGGGATCTGGGCGCGGATACCGAGGGGGCGCTGTTCGTCGGCGACTCCGAACGTGACGCCGTGACCGCGCGGCGCGCGGGCGTCGACTTCCGGTGGGTGTAACGTCGCCGGAGGGAGCGCCGCCGCTCACTCGGCCCGGACGTTCCTCTCGTAGTAGTAGGCGGCCAGCGCGGTCACGATCCAGATCACGGCGCCGACTCGGATCGCGAAGCTCGCGCGCGCACCCCAGGTGGGGAGCGTCACGAACGCCGACAGCGCCGCGACGAGCACGGCGCCGGCGGTCACCGTGACGACGAACGTCATCTGCATCACCCACCCGTAATCGACACCATCCGGATCGGTCGACTCGACGCGCTCGGGCACGGTCCGAGGTTCGAGGCGACCGGGTAAGCCGTGTCGATCCGTCGTGGCGACCCGAGGGGTGCCGACCGACGCCCGCGGACGTCGGCGGTCGCCGGGATCGCACCGATTAATCCGGTCGGCGGTCGATACCCCGGGCATGGTAACCACGCGCGAGCTCCGAGATCGGGCGGGCGACGAGCCCATCACGATGCTGACGGCGTACGACGCGCCGACCGCGGCGGTCATCGACGACGCCGGGATCGACGTGATCCTCGTCGGGGATTCGATGGGCAACGCGGTGCTCGGTCACGACTCGACGCTCCCCGTCACGCTCGAGGAGGTGCAAAGCCGGACCGGAGCCGTCGCTCGCGCCACGGAGGACGCGCTCGTCGTCGCCGACATGCCGTTCCTCTCCTTCGGAGTCGACGACGCCGAGAGCATCGAGAACGCCGGTCGAATGCTGAAGGAGGCCGACGCGGACGCCGTGAAGATCGAGTCCGGGCCGCACACGGTCGAGTTGACCCGCAGGCTCGCACAGCTCGGGATCCCGGTGATGGCGCACCTCGGGCTAACGCCCCAACACGTGAACCAGCTCGGCGGCTACCAACGGCAGGGCACCGACCCGGACGCGGCCGAGGAGCTGCTGGAGCTGGCGCGCGAGCACGAGGAGGCCGGCGCGTTCTCGCTCGTGCTCGAACACGTCCCCGCGAACCTCGCGGCCCAGGTGACGGAGGCGCTCGACATCCCGACGATCGGGATCGGGGCGGGACCGGACACGAACGGGCAGGTGCTCGTGATCACCGACGTGCTCGGCCTCGACGAGTGGTCGCCGCCGTTCTCCAAGCAGTACGCAGACCTCCGGGGGGAGATGGCCTCGGCCGTCGAGGCGTACAAGCGCGAGGTCGAGCGCGGGGAGTTCCCGGCGGACGAACACAGCCACGTCGAGGACGACGTCGACGACGTGTACTGACGGCCCATCGGAGTGGCTCGGGCTGACAGGCGACTCGTGTCGCGCTCGGGCCGGTGAGTCGCACATCCGCTGAACGACCCGAGCGGCTCAGTTCGGCACGGGACCGTTGGAGCCGGTATCGTATTTGAACGTTCGCCGGTCGCGGGTCGGCCGATCGACCCGGCCGCGTGCGGGGTCGCTACAACCCGTCGATGAACGTCGCGACGGCGTCGTTGAACGCGTCCGGTCGCTCGATCATCGCCAGGTGGGCGGCGTCGTCGAGCACCGCGAGCTCACACTCGGGGATCTCTTCGGCGAGGTACTCGTGGTAGCGCGGCGGCGTGAGCCCGTCGTGTTCGCCGACGACCGCGAGGGCGGGAACGTCGATCTCGCCGAGTCGGTCGCGCACGTCGAACTCGTGGCAGGTGCGGAAGTCGCGCTCGACGACCGCGCGGCCCGCGTCGCGCATGGCCGCACGGGAGCGGTCGAGCGCGTCCTCGTCGGCGTCGTGGAACAGGCGGTCGGGCTCGTGAAGGAACTCGACGGCGCGGTCGAAGTCGTCGCGCAGCCACACGAGCAGGTCGTCGAGCACGGCCAGCTTCGCTCCCGTCCCCGTCAGAACGAGTCCGTCGAGCGCGAGGTCGCGTTCGAGCGCGACCCACATCGCGATCGCGCCGCCGAGGGAGTTCCCCACGAGCACCGAGGAGTCCGTGGCGTCCGCGACCGCGACCACGTCGTCGGCGTACGCCTCGAGCGCTTCCGGTCCGGGCTCGGCGTTGACATCGTCGCTGTCGCCGTGTCCGCTGAGGTCCATCGCCGTCACCGGCGTCCGATCCGCGAGCCGCGACTGTCCCGTCCACACGTCGTTCGTTCCTCCGCTACCGTGCACGCACACCAGCCCCGGCCCCTCCGCCGCCCCGCCGCGGGTCCGATACGCCGTCTCCCGGCCGTGATGGGTCACCGTGTTCATGTAGGTGTCTCGCGCGGGTGGGGGCATAAATCGGCCGGGGGAGCGCGGTGACGACGACGGCTGTATCTCGAACTGCAAATCGACCGTAAACTAGGATACGCTACGCCCTACTGCGATTCATTGGAGAAAGATTTATATATTCGAGTGTGTTACTTGTTGTTAGGACAAATGAATCAACGCACCTCCGTCGACCGGCGCGAACGGTTCCTCCGCCGGTACGACTACGACGACGGGACGGTCATCGCTGCGGACCTGAACGCCGCCGACGAGGACGTGACGGTCGACACGGTCGACGGGACCGCGATCGTCGTGATCGCCGGTGATGACGGCCACGAGGACGAGGAGTTCGAGTTCGATCTCCCCGGCCCGGCCGCAAGTGTTGACATCGAGAACGGCGTACTCACGATCGGGATCAACGCATGAAGCTCACGGTCAAACCCCTGAAACAGAAGGACGCGGGGCGTCGCCTCGCCGCGATCGACCGGGTCGCCGCCGACGAGCTCGGCCTCTCGGGCGGCGATTACATCCGCATCGAGGGAGACTCGACCGGTATCGCCCGCGTGTGGCCGGGGTACCCGGAGGACGACAACACGGGTATCGTCCGGATCGACGGCCAGCTCCGGCAGGAGGCGGGCGTCGGGATCGACGACCGCGTGACCGTCGAGCCGGCCGAGGTCGAGCCCGCTGAGCGGATCACGATCGCGCTGCCCCAGCAGTTCGGTGTCCGCGGCAATATCGGCTCGATGATCCGCGACAAGCTCTCCGGACAGCCGGTCACCCAGGGGCAGACGATCCGGTTCCCGCTCGGGCTGGGGCTGATGGGCGGCGGCTCGCAGGCGGTTCCGCTCAAGATCGCCTCGACGAACCCCTCCGGAACCGTCGTCATCACCGACTCCACGGACGTGGATATCTCCGAGAAGCCGGCCGAGCAGATCGCAGAGGGCGCGGCCGGCGGCGGCGCCGAGACACCGGACGTGACCTACGAGGACATCGGCGGGCTCGACGACGAGCTCGAACAGGTCCGCGAGATGATCGAGCTGCCGATGCGCCACCCGGAGCTGTTCAAGCGCCTCGGCATCGAGCCCCCGAAGGGCGTGCTCCTCCACGGCCCGCCGGGCACCGGGAAGACGCTCATCGCGAAGGCCGTCGCCAACGAGATCGACGCCGACTTCCAGACGCTCTCGGGCCCCGAGATCATGTCGAAGTACTACGGGGAGTCCGAGGAGCAGCTCCGCGAGGTGTTCGAGGAGGCCGCCGAGAACGCTCCCGCGATCATCTTCATGGACGAGCTGGACTCCATCGCGCCCAAGCGCGAGGAGGCCGGCGGCGACGTGGAACGCCGCGTCGTGGCCCAGCTGCTGTCGCTGATGGACGGGCTCGAGGAGCGCGGCGAGGTCGTGGTCATCGGCGCCACCAACCGCGTCGACGCCATCGACCCCGCGCTCCGGCGCGGCGGCCGCTTCGACCGCGAGATCGAGGTCGGTGTCCCGGACCGCGACGGACGCCGCGAGATCCTGCAGGTCCACACGCGGAACATGCCGTTGTCGGACGACGTCGACATCGAGGAGTACGCCGAGACGACCCACGGCTTCGTCGGCGCCGATCTCGAGAGCCTGGCGAAGGAGGCCGGGATGAACGCGCTGCGGCGGATCCGCCCGCAGCTCGATCTGGAGGAGGACGAGATAGACGCCGAGGTGTTGGAGTCGATCCAGGTCACCGGCGCCGACATGAAGGAGGCGCTCAAGGGGATCGAGCCCTCCGCGCTGCGGGAGGTGTTCGTCGAGGTCCCCGACGTGACGTGGAACGACGTGGGCGGCCTGGAGGACACGAAAGAACGCCTCCGCGAGACGATCCAGTGGCCCCTCGATTACCCGGAGGTGTTCGAGGCCATGGACATGGAGTCCGCGAAGGGCGTGCTCATGTACGGCCCGCCGGGCACCGGGAAGACGCTGCTCGCGAAGGCCGTCGCCAACGAATCCGAGTCCAACTTCATCTCCGTGAAGGGGCCCGAACTGCTCAACAAGTTCGTCGGCGAGTCCGAGAAGGGCGTCCGCGAGATCTTCAGCAAGGCCCGCGAGAACGCGCCGACCGTCATCTTCTTCGACGAGATCGACGCGATCGCGACCGAGCGCGGCCGCAACACCGGCGACTCCGGCGTCTCCGAGCGCGTCGTCTCCCAGCTGCTGACCGAGCTCGACGGCCTCGAAACGCTCGAGGACGTGGTCGTCATCGCGACGACGAACCGGCCGGACCTCATCGACAACGCCCTGCTGCGTCCGGGTCGCCTGGACCGCCACGTCCACGTGCCCGTCCCCGACGAGGAGGGGCGCCGGAAGATCTTCGGGGTCCACACCGAACACAAGCCGCTGGCCGACGACGTCGACCTCGACACGCTCGCGCGCAAGACCGACGGATACGTCGGCGCCGACATCGAAGCCGTCTGTCGCGAGGCGTCGATGAACGCCTCGCGGGAGTTCATCAACTCCGTGTCGCCCGAGGAGGTGGACGACTCCGTCGGCAACGTCCGCGTCACGATGGAGCACTTCGAGCAGGCGCTGGAGGAGGTCCACCCCTCCGTCACCGAGGAGACGAAGGAACGCTACGAGGAGATCGAACAGCGGTTCCGGAACCGCGAGGCCCGCGACAAGCAGGAGGCGGAGATGGGTCGGACGTTCCAATGAACCTCTTTTAGGGGGATCCTCCTCGCTCGGTCCGTTCGTGCCTGACGTCCCTCGATCGCGGCGGGTGCGCCGGTGACTCCGTACCGTTTCCGCGCTCCCGGCGGCACCGCCTCCGCGACGCTAGTCGAGCCGTTTTTCGAGGACGATCTCGTCGTACTCCCTGAAATCCAGCGGGTGATCTCCGGTCTTCTCGTAGCCGCGATCCCGGTAGAAGTCCGGGAGGAACGGATGCTCGGGGGGCGTCGTCAACCAGACCGTCCCGTAGCCGTGCTCTCGGATCCGGTCCTCGGCACGATCGAGCAGTTGTCCGCCGACTCCCTGGCCCTTCCACCCCTCGTGGACGCCGAGGCGACTGAGCTTCACGCGGTCCTCCCCGGTCGCTTCGAGCCTGACCCCGGCGATCACTTCGTCGACATGGTCGGCCTCGCACCCGACCGTGTCTCCGTCCTCGGCGACGAGGACCGTGTGGTCGCGGATCCACTCGCGCACTTCCGCCTCGGCCACCGACTCCGCTTTCATGGGGAACCCGAGTTCCCGGTTCTCTCGGTACGCGCTGTGATACACCCGAACGAGCGCGGCCGCGTCCGACCCTTCCGCCGGTCGTACGGTGAGACCCGTCATACGTCCACCCTGCGACTACTCCCGTCTCAGTCCGCCCCGCTCCTTGATCTGCATGATCCGTCTGACGTTCAGATAGATCTCCTCCGGGGAGGTGTCCTCGTCGGGGTCGTACAGGTCCGAGACGCGATAGAGGATCGCCGAGAGCTGTTTCGACTCGCCGGAGTCGCCCCGGACGTCCTCGGCGACCGTTCGAAGGAACTCCCGCGTCTCCGCGTCGGCGACGAACTCCTCGTCGGAGTCCGGCGCGAGCTGCCAGTCGGGGTCGTCGTCCTCCCGGAGGTCCTCGGGGAGGCGATCGTCGTCGTCGGCCATGTTCGGCCTCTGTGGTCCCGACGCTAATGACCTTCCGACTCCGTCAGACACTCATGAAAACTGGTGTGTCACGCGCCGGTACGGCCGATAGCGACCGCCCGAGCCGTTACTGCGTCGGCGAGTTGCCCTGTGCGCGTCGGCTCACCGTCCGGCGCTGGACGACGCCGACGTTGTTCGCGACGTTCTCCGTGACGATCTTGAACGCGTCGCCGACCTCGCCGGGCTGGTCGTCGAGCACGACCGGCTTGCCGCCGTCGCCGCCCGCGCGGACCTCCGGGTCCAGCGGGATCCCCCCGAGGAACGGGAGGTCGTTGTCGGCGGCGAACTGCTTGCCGCCGCCCTTCCCGAACACCTCGTGTTCGGAGCCGCAGTCCGGGCAGACGAACCCGGACATGTTCTCGACGATGCCGAGCACGTTCGTGTCGTGTTTGCCGAACATCCGCAGCCCCTTGTTCGCGTCGTCGAGGGCCACGTCCTCCGGCGTCGTGACGATGACCGCGCCCGTGAGCGGCAGCGTCTGGAGGATCGTGAGCTGCGTGTCGCCGGTCCCCGGCGGCAGGTCGAGCACGAGGTAATCGAGCGCGCCCCACTCCACGTCCTCGACGAGCTGCGTGAGCAGCTTGTGGACCATCGGGCCGCGCCAGATGACCGGGTCGTCCTCCCCGACGAGGAACGCCATGCTCATCAGCTTCATCCCGTACTTCTGGGGCGGGATGATCGTGTCCTGGTCGGTCGCGTGTGGCGCCTCGTCGGCGTCGACCATCCGCGGCACGTTCGGCCCGTAGATGTCCGCGTCGAACAAGCCGACGCGCGCGCCCAGTTGTGAGAGCCCCGCCGCGAGGTTCACCGCGACCGTCGACTTCCCGACGCCGCCCTTGCCGGAGGCGACGGCGATGACGTTCTTCACGTTCGGGAGCACCTCCTCGCCCTCCGAGAGGTCCGACTCCACGTTCGCGGAGATGTCCAGCGCGTAGTCGGCGTCCGCGAGCGCGTCGCGGACGCCCTCGGCGATGGCCGTCTCGTTCGGCGCGTACGGCGCCCCCAGCGCCAGCGACACCCGGATCACGCCGTCCTCGTCGTCGACCTGTACCGCGTTCACCAGGCCGAGCGAGACGATGTCCTCCCCGAGGTCGGGGTCCTCGACGCCCGAGAGTCGCTCGCGTACGGCGGCTTCGTCCATGGCTTGCCGTCGGCGAGCGCTCCGAATAAGGGTTTCCCACGTGGCACTCTCTCGCCGGCCCAGCGCGATCGTTGTATCTACCTAGATACGTCGAATGTAACGTTTCGAGGTTACATTCACCCCCGATCGTCCCACACGTTCAAGTACGCTCGAACGAAGGTTGGTACATAATGCCGACACCGCTGGTCGACGACTTCGGGCGGGAGGTGACCGGGGTGCGCGTCTCGCTGACCGACCGGTGCAACTTCGACTGCGTCTACTGTCACAACGAGGGGCTGGGGGACACGCGCGGGCCGATGGACCCGCAGGACGACGAGATGTCCACCGACGACGTGGTCCGCTTCCTGGAGGTCGCCGCCGAGTTCGGCGTCGACGCGGTGAAGTTCACCGGCGGGGAGCCGATGCTCCGGGACGACCTGGAGGAGATCATCCGGCGCACGCCCGACTCGATGGAGACCTCGATGACGACCAACGGGACGTTCCTGCCCGGCCGCGCGGAGGACCTCGTCGACGCCGGCCTCGACCGCGTCAACGTCTCACAGGACGCGCTCGACCCCGAGGCGTTCGCGGAGATCACCAAATCGGGGGCCTACGAGCAGGTGCTGGAGGGCGTCCGCTGTGCAGTGGACGCCGGCCTCGACCCGGTGAAGCTGAACATGGTCGTGTTCGAGCACACCGCCGGCTACGTCGAGGGGATGGTCGAGCACGTCGCCGAGAACGACGGCCTCCAGCTCCAGCTCATCGAGTACATGCCCGAGTTGACCGGGAAGCCCGAGTGGAACATCGACATCCAGCGCGTGCACGACTGGCTGTCGGACATCGCCGTCCGCGTCGAGCACCGCGAGATGCACGACCGCAAGCGCTACTACGTGGGCGACGCCGACGCGGCGTCCGCGGAATCGCCGGACGCCGCGGGGCTCGGGATGGTGGAGATCGTCGACCCCGTCGAGAACGACGACTTCTGCGCCAACTGCGGCCGCGTCCGCGTCACCCACGAGGGGTATCTCAAAGGCTGTCTCAACCGCAATGACGACCTCAAGTCGATGGGCGAGATGACGAAACCCGAGGTCCGCGAGGCGTTCCGCGAGGTGGTCGCCGACCGTGTCCCCTACTACGGCGAGTACCTCGTCGAGAACGACCGGGGCGAGTGGGAGATCAACGAGGAGTACATCGGGGCGTGAACGATCCGCGCGCGTCGGCCTCCCAGTGTGGTCCGCGCGGCCGCGACGACCGCGTGTGAACTCGACTCAACCGGCCCGCGGAACGCACCATTTATACCCGCGACAGGAGAAGACGTGCGCACGACTATGCCGAGTTCGAACGGACCCCTTCACAGCACGCGCGGAAAGCTCTCGAACGACCCCCGTGACCGCGGCACCTCGCCGCCCCAGCGCGCCATCGCCGAGTTCGACGAGGGACAGAAGGTCCACCTGAAGCTGGACCCCTCGGTCAACGACGGGCGCTTCCACGCCCGCTTCAACGGCCACACCGGCACCGTCGTCGGCAAGCAGGGCGCCGCCTTCAAGGTCGAGATCGTCGACGGCGGCAAAACGAAGACGATCCTCGCCAAGCCCGCGCACCTGAAGGCCCAGACCGAGTAGACCCGATGACGATCTTCAAGGAGAAGCTGAGCGAGGAGTACCTCACCGTCTCCGAGGCGAAGGAGCTGCTCAGCTCGGTCGAGGCCGACCGCGCGACCGACGAGGACCGGGAGATGCGCTACGAGTTGGCGCGCGCGGTCGACCACGTCAACCGGTTCGCGTTCCTCGAGGCCGACGAGTCGCTCGAACTCGTCGAGGAGCTGCTGGAACTGGAGAAGGTCGACGAGCCGCAGGCGTACAAGATCGCCGACCTGCTCCCGCGCGACCGGACGGAGGTCCGTGCGGTGTACGCCCAGGAACGGTACGCCCTCGACGGCGACGAGCTCGACGCGATCCTCGACGTCGTCGCGAAGTACGCGTAACGCGACCCTCGACTCGGCGACGCCGCCTCGCGGCCCTTCTGGTCGTCGGAACGCGACGACGGCGACGACCTTTTATCACCTCCGGCAACCTATCACGGGGCATGACCGACGAGCGCGATCCCGAGACGGCGAGCGACCCACCCGACGCGACGGACGCTGTCGACGAGAGTGCCGCCGAGCCCGAGGGCCGCGCGGACGACGCCGAGGGCATCGAGGACGACGCCGTCTACGCGTACGTCCTCGAGTACCTCCCGCACGGGCGCGCGGACGACGACCGGCCCCAGCACCGGCGCCCGGCGGTGGCGTACGGGCTCGACGAGCGCGACTTCCGGCTGTTCGAGTTCGAGCTGACCGACGACGCCGAGTTCGGCATCGACGACCGAGTGCAGATCGAGCCGGAAACCGCAGCAGGCATCAAGCGTGCGCGCCGTGTCGGCTACGACGACCTCAACCGCGGCGCGAGCCAGGAGCTGGAGTACGTGGTCGAGGATATCATCGAGGCCGACGAACGGCGCTTCGTCGACTTCTACAACGACGCCGAGCCGATCTCGTTGCGGCTCCACCAGCTCAACCTCCTCCCCGGGATCGGGAAGAAACTGCGCAACAACGTCCTCGACGCGCGCAAGCGCGGCCCCTTCGAGTCGTTCGAGGACCTGAGCGAGCGGGTGTCGGGGCTCCACAGCCCGAAGGAGAAGCTCGTCGAGCGTGTGATGGAGGAGCTGCGCGACGACGACCTGAAGTACCGCATCTTCGTCGGCGTCGACGCGCCGACGGCGAACAAGTGATCTGACCGGCGTTCGCTTCCGACCGCCGTTCTCGTCCGACCGCCGTTCTCGTCCGACCGCCGTTCCCGTCCGACCGCCGACTCCCTCCCGCGGGCCGGGTCCGCCGCTCGAACCGAATGGACGGATTTACCGCCGCCGACGGTCAACGGGGGGTAATGACCGACGCTACCCCGGAGTTCCGCGATCCGGACGACCTCCGGCGGCGCGCCGGGGTCCGGGGGGACCCCGACCGCGACCAGCACTTCCTCGTGGACGACCGCGTGCTCGACCGGCTTCCCGGGTACCTCCCCGGGGACGCCGACCGATCGCACGTCCTGGAGATCGGCGGCGGAACGGGCGCGCTCACGGACCGCCTGCTCGCGGCCGCCGACCGGGTGACGGTCGTCGAACGCGACCCCGAACTCGCGGCGTTCCTCCGCGAAGAGTTCACGGAGGCCGTCGACGCCGGCCGGCTCGACGTGCTCGAGGGTGACGCACTCGACGTCGAGCTCCCCGAGTTCACCGCGTCCGTCTCGAATCTCCCGTACGGCGTCTCCTCGGAGATCGTGTTCCGCCTGCTCCCGCTCGGGCGGCCGCTCGTGTTGATGTTTCAGGCGGAGTTCGCCGACCGCATGGTCGCCGAGCCGGGGACGTCCGAGTACGGCCGCCTCTCGGTGTCCGCACAGCACTACGCGGACGTTGAGATCGTCGAGCGGATCCCGCCGGAGGCGTTCGACCCGCAGCCGCGCGTCGAGAGCGCGGTCGTCCGCTGTGTCCCGCGCGCGCCCGACTACGAGGTCGACGACGAGGCGTTCTTCCTGCGGTTCGTGAAGGCCCTGTTCACTCAGCGGCGCAAGACTGTCCGCAACGCGATCCGGAACACGGCGCACATCTCGGGGCTGGCGGACGCCGACGCGGTCGTCGACGCCGTCGACGAGGACACCCTCTCGAAGCGGCCGGGCGAGCTCCCGCCGACGGCGTTCGCCGAGCTGGCCGAATCGGCACACGAGACGAGCGAGATCGGTCCGGGACAGTGACACAGAACGGAACGACACAGCCGGTGGGCGGCACGGCGACGCCGAGCGTCCCCGGCGGCGACGCCGCGGCGTCGACCGCGACCGACCTCGTCTCGTGGATCCAGTCGGCGGTCCCGACGACCGGCGCGCAGATCGCGGCCACGGTGTTCGCGATCCTGCTGCTGGTGGCCGTGATAACGGCCGTCCGCCGGGCGGGCCCCGCTCTCAAGGAGCGCCTCGACGACCGCGATCTGCTGGTCGAGTCGGCGCAGGCGGCGGTGGTCACGACGACGGTGGCGTCGTTGGGGCTGTTCGTCATCGTCGTGTGGCGCGGGGTGTCGCTCGTCGGCGCCGCGCTCCCGGGCGAGGTGTTCGCCGGCCGCAACGTCGCCCGGACGGTGTTGACCGTCGGGATCCTCGCCGGCGCGACCCTGATCACCCGCGTCACCAAGCGGGCCATCCGAAACATCGGACGCGAGCAGAGCGCGCTGTCGGACCACCAAAGCGAGATCGCCCACCACGTGGTGCAGGTCTCGGTGTACGTGATCTCGCTTATCGTCGTGTTCGCGGTGTGGGGGGTCAATCCGGGGAGCCTCCTCGTCGGCGCCGGGTTCGCGGGCATCGTCCTCGGGCTCGCCGCCCGCCAGACCCTCGGGGCGGTGCTCGCCGGGTTCGTCGTCCTGTTCTCCCGGCCGTTCGAGCTGGGCGACTGGGTCGTGATCGGCGACCAGGAGGGCGTCGTCACCGACATCACGATCGTCAACACCCAGATCCGGACGTTCGACGACGAGTACGTGATGATCCCCAACGACCTCGTCACCGACACCGACGTGGTCAACCGCTCCAGGAAGGGTCGCCTCCGCCTGAACGTCGATGTCGCCCTCGATTACGACACGGACCTCGAGGAGGCCATCGAGGTCGCCGAGGAGGCGATGCGGGACCACAACCTCGTGTTGTCGCCGCCGGAGCCCCACGCCGTGCTCACGGGGTTCGACGACTCCGCGATCGGCATGCGCCTGCGCTTCTACATCAGCAATCCCAGCGCCCGGAAGATGTGGAAGGCCCGCACGCGGGTGACGGTCGCGGTGAAGCGAGCGTTCGACGACGCCGGCATCAAGATCCCCTTCCCGCAGCGCGAGCTGTCCGGGCGCCCCGACTCCGACAGGCGTGGGGTCACCACCAGCGCCGTTTCCCCCGATGCCGCGGACGAGGCGTCGTCGGGTGACGTCGAGACCGACGGCGCCGCAGCGGACGAGGCGTCGTCCGGGGGCGACGATGCCTGAGGACGACGACTCGCCCGATACCACCGGGGCGGCCGATCCCGGGGACACCCGCGATGCGCTCGCCGAGCGAAGGGGGCTCGACGCGCCCGTCTACGAGCCCGCGGAGGACTCCGGGTTGCTCGCGGAGGCGGCCGTCGAGCACGCCCGCGGCGTGACGCTGGAGGTCGGAACCGGGTCGGGATGGGTGGCCGATCGGGTGCGACGCGAGGGCGACGCGACCCGAGTGCTCGGCAGCGACGTGAACCCCCACGCGTGCCGGCGAGCCCGCGACCGCGGCGTCGAAGCGGTCCGCGCTGATCTGCTCGCGGCGTTTCGAGACGGCGCGCTCGACACCGTCCTGTTCAATCCGCCGTACCTCCCGACGGACCCGGACAACGAGTGGGAGGACTGGCAGGAGGTGGCGCTGTCGGGCGGCGAGTCCGGCCGCGACCTCATCGAGCCGTTCCTCGACGACCTGCCGCGCGCGCTGGCTCCCGACGGCGTCGCGCTGCTGTTGGTCTCGTCGCTGACGGGCTTCGCGGACGTGGTCGAGTACGCCGTCGACCGCGGGTTCGACGCCGAGACCGTCGCGGAGGAGTCGTACCCCTTCGAGACGCTCTCGATCCTCGCGTTGCGACACCGGGAGCACGCGAGATAACTACTGAGCATTTATCCGAACAAGAAGTATTATGCGTCGGCATTTCGTAGCCACTGTCGATGACCGACGTAGTCGCCACCACCCCGGGGCTGTATCCGCTCCCGGACTGGGCGAAGGACGACCTCTCCGACCTGAAGGGCCACCAGAAACACGACCTCATCGACGGCGACGAGGACGCCGCCGTCGCCGACGCGTACGGCGACGTTCGCGCGGAGTTCGTCGCCGACCAGCGCGACGCCGGCCTCGACCGGATCGTCGAGGGCCAGGGTCGCTGGGACGACATGCTCGCGCACCCGCTCACGGTCCACGACAGCGTGGAAACGGGCGGGATCGTGCGGTACTACGACAACAACAACTTCTACCGCGATCCGCGCGTCGTCGGCGACCTGACCGCCTCCGGCGACGTGGCCGACGAACTCTCGGCGGCCGCCGACCTCCTGGGCGACGGCGACGCGCTCCAGGCCGTCCTCCCGGGACCGTACACCCTCGCCGACCTCGCGAGCGACGAACACTACGGGGACGAGGCCGAGTTCCTCGACGCCGTCGGCGAGTTCCTCGCGGGCGAGGTCGCGGCGTTCCCCGCCCACGAGACGCTGTTCCTGCTCGAACCCTCCTACGTGACGAACGCGCCGGGCGACGACCTGAACGAGCTCGCGAGCGAGACGATCGACCGCGTCGCCGGCGCGACCGACGCCGACGTGGTCGTCCAGACGTACTGGGAGGCCTTCGAGGAGAAGGCGTACGCCCACCTCATGGACGCCGATGTCGACGCCGTCGGCTTCGACTTCGTCGCCGCCGACCGCGACGTGAACCTGGAGTGCATCAACGAACTCGGCACGGCTGACGACATCGCGCTCGGGCTCGTCGACGGGCAGAACACCCTCGTCGAGGACCCGGAGACGGTCGCCGAGCGCGTCGACTGGGTCCACGACCAGATCCCCGCACAGACGTTCGAGACCACCTACGTTACGCCCAACACCGAGACGTTCTACCTGCCGGTGAACAAGCATCGGGCGAAGCTGTCGGTGCTCGCGGAGGCCGCAGAGATCGCCGCCGGCGACGCCGACGCCCCGGAGACGGAGGTGGAAGCATGAGCCGGAACCCCGAGAACCGCGAGCAGTTCCGTCCCGATGGGCACGACAGCGACCACTTCCTGCTGACGACCGTCGTCGGCTCGTACCCGAAACCCAAGTGGCTGAACCGCGCGCGCGACCACTTCGAGGACGACGAGCACTCCTTCGGCGAGGCGGAGTGGGCGGAGGCGACCGACGACGCCTGTCGCGTCATCACCCACGAGCACGAGCGCGCCGGCCTCGACACGGTCGTCGACGGCGAGATGCGCCGCGAGGAGATGGTCGAGTTCTTCGCCGAGCGCATCGACGGCTACGAGTTCAACGGCCCCGTGAAGGTGTGGGGCCACAACTACTTCGACAAGCCGTCGGTCGTCGAGGGTGTCGAGTACGACGAGCCGTGGCTCGTCGACGAGTTCGAGTTCGTCGACGACGTGGCCTCGCGCCCGGTGAAGGTGCCGATCACCGGCCCGTACACCCTCGCCAACTGGGCGTTCAACGAGGCGTACGACGACGACGAGGCGCTGGCGTACGACCTGGCGGACCTGGTGAACGAGGAGATCGAGAAACTCGTCGAGGCGGGCGCTCGCTACATCCAGATCGACGAGCCCGCGCTGGCGACGACGCCGGACGACCACGCCATCGTCGGCGAGTGCCTGGAGCGCATCGTCAGCGACATCGACGACGAGGTCCGAATCGGCCTCCACGTCTGTTACGGCGACTACTCGCGCGTCTACCCCGAGATCAACGACTACCCGATCGACGAGTTCGACGTGGAGCTGTGCAACGACGACTACGAGCAGATCGAGACGTTCGCGGACGGAGAGTTCGCGCCCGATCTGGCCCTCGGCGTCGTCGACGCCCACGTCGCCGAGGTGGAGTCGGTCGAGGAGATCAAGGAGAACATCCGGCAGGGCCTGAAGGTCGTGCCCCCGGAGAAGCTCACCGTCAGCCCCGACTGCGGGCTGAAACTGCTCCCCCGGGAGGCCGCCTACGGCAAGATGGAGAACCTGGTGCAGGCCGCCCGCGAGATCGAGGCCGAACTCGACGCCGGCGAGATCGACGTGCCCGCGATCGAGGACGCCGCCCCCGCCGACGATTAGAGCGAGGCGGGAGCGAGCGACGCGAGCGACCGCCTCGACAGGGCGGCGGCGAGGTCTCTATGCCGAGCCGCCCAGGAACGACGGGAGCGAGCGACGCGAGCGACCGCCTCGACAGGACGGCGGCGTGACCCACCGACCCCGTGTGACCTGATAACGAAAACGAGTTTCTTCGTCTCCGATACGATTAGTACGTCGCCGCCGCCAGCGACGGACACGGATGAGGCCCTCCACACACAGACGAGTCGCAGCTATCGCCGTACTGTTGATCGCGGTCGCCGGGCTGACCGGCGCCGCCGCCGGCGCGTCCGACGCCTCCCTCTCGACGGTGAACGAGACCGTTCGCGTTCACGCGGTCGAGGACGCGACCGTCACCGGGACGACCGACCTCGACGCCGGCGAGAACGCCTCGGTCCGGGTGCAGTCGACCGGGGACACGGCGCCGAGGTTCTTCAGGAGCCGGCAGGTCAGCACCGGCGAGAACGGGACCGTCGCCGCCACGTTCGACTTCTCAGAGCACGCCCCCGGCGACACGTTCTCCGTGACCGTCGTCCACGACGGGTCGACGATCGCCGAGGCGGAGGGGGAGGTCGTCGCCGACGACGTTGCCGTCACCCGGACTGGTACTCCCGAAACGACCACCGAGACCACCGGTCCGGGCTTCGGAATCGGAGCCGCGGCCGCCGCGGTGTGTCTCGGTGCGGCGTTCATGGCCCGGCGTCGCGGCTGACCGTCGCCCGCGCGGCACCTCGGGCGGGGCCGCCGCCGCGTTCTTCCTTCGCCCGCGACAACAACCCCGCCAGCCATGTCACTGATCGACCGCCTCGACGACATCGTCCACGAGGAAACCCAGACCGAGGGACCCGGCATCGACCTGACGCTCGCCGGCGTCCACGAGATAGCGGACCCGGGCGCCGTCGACTTCGGCGGCGGCGAACTCGCCGACGCGTCGTTCGCGACGATCGAGCCCGAGAAGCGCGACCCCGACGACGACTACGGCTGGTGGGACCTCGAACCGGGGACGTACCTCGTCACCCTGAACGAGTCGCTGTCCGGCGATGACACGGTCACGCTCCAGCCTCGGACGGAACTCGTCGCGCGCGGCGCGACCCACCCGACCCTCCGGACCGCGTCGCTCCCGCCGGTTCCCCTGACCGTGAGTCGGACGGCCTCCGGCGCCGGCGACGTCGATTTCGATAACGCCGGAGGGACCCGTGAGACCGTCGGACTCCGACTGAAGGAGAACGCCCGCGTCTCGACGCTCCTGCCGGAGTGAGCGACCGCCCTTCGCGTCCGTCGCCGCCTCGTGCGACGGCCGTCCGTTGTTCCCCACGGCCGTTCGACGCCCGCGACGCGCCCCCTCGCTTTTCGTGTCCCGCCCGGAACAGGGGCGCGTGATCCGCTACGACCTGACCGACGAGGTGGCGACGGTGACGTTCGACCGCCCGGAGAAGCGCAACGCCCTGACCCTCGACGGGCTCGCGGAGTTCCGGGAGGCGCTCGACCGCGGCGCCGAGGAGGCGCGCGTCGTCGTGCTCCGCGGCGCCGGCGACGCCTTCTGCGCCGGCGACGACATCGCCTCGGTCGCGGGACTCGGCGAGGAGGTCGCCCCGGCGACGCTGGCGACGCGGCTGTACGACGCGCTGTTCGGCCCCGAGCAGGTCGAGGTGCCCGTCATCGCCGCCGTCGACGGGCCGGCGTACGGGGGCGGCTTCGAGGTCGTCGCCGCGGCGGATCTGGCGGTCGCGACCGCCGACGCGGCGTTCGCGCTCCCGGAGGCCACGATCGGCGCGTACCCGCCCTACGCCGTCGCGCGCGTCGGCGAGGCGTGCGGCCGCAAGCGACTGCTCGAACTCGCGCTCACCGGCGAGCCCATCGACGCCGAGACGGCCCGAGAGTGGGGGCTGTGTAACCGCCTCGTCGAGGACTCCGAGCTCGACGACGCCGTCGCGGAGCTGACCGAGGCGGTGTGTTCGGTGCCCGGGCCCTCGGTGGCGCTGGTGAAGCGGTACGTGCGGGCCGCCTCAGCAGACCCCGACGAGCGCGCGCGGCTGGTCGAGGGGTTCTCCGCGGTCGCGGACGAGCCCGACTGCCTCGCAGCGGCCGAACGGTTCCTCTCCGGCGGCGAGTGAGCCGGCCCGGGGTGGAGCGCGAGCGGGAAGACCGACACCCGACAACTGATAACCCACCGCCGCCAACGGTGTGGGCATGACCAGCGACCCCCCGCTCTCGGACGCGGTCGACGACACCGCAGCCGACATCGCGACGATGGAGATCCGCGGCGCCGCGACGATCGCCGCGGCCGCCGCCGACGCCGTCGCCGCCCAGGCGCGCGAGACGGCGAGCGAGACCGACGACCCGGCCGCGTTCGAGCGCGCGATGCGCCGCGCCGGTCGCCGGCTGTACGACACCCGACCGACCGCGGTGTCGCTGCCGAACGCGCTGCGCTACACGCTCGGCCGGATGGAGGGCGACGACGTGGAGACCCTCCACGATTCGGTGCTCGCGGCCACGACCGCGTTCACCGACCGGCTCGACCGCGCCCAGAACGACCTCGGTCGCGTGGGCGCCAACCGCCTCCGCGACGGCGACACGGTGATGACCCACTGCCACTCGACGGACGCGCTCTCGTGTGTCGAACACGCCGTCGAGCAGGGCAAGGACATCTCCGCGATCGTCAAGGAGACGCGCCCGCGCAACCAGGGCCACATCACCGCGACCCAGCTTCGCGATCTGGGCGTCGACGTGACGCTGATCGTCGACTCGGCGGCCCGCCGGTACCTCGACGAGGCCGATCACGTGCTCGTGGGCGCCGACTCCATCGCCGCCGACGGCGGCGTCGTCAACAAGATCGGCACCTCCGGGCTCGCCGTCAACGCCCGCGAGCGGGGCGTCCCGATCATGGTCGCGGCCCAGACGATCAAGCTCCACCCCGACACCCTCACCGGCCACACCGTCGAGATCGAGATGCGCGACGAGGCGGAGGTCATCGAGGCGGACGCGCGCGAGGCGATCGGCGACATCACCGTCGACAACCCGGCGTTCGACGTGACGCCGCCGCGGTACGTCGACGCCATCGTCACCGAGTCGGGGCAGTTCCCGCCCGAGAGCATCGTCACGCTGATGCGGGAGCTGTTCGGCGAGAGCGCCGACCGGCCCTGGGAGGAGCCCGACGCGACGACGGCGGACGCGACGGGGCCGACCGCATGAGCGGCGAGGACGGCCGACGAAGCGGTCGCGGCGGGGGCGACCGAACCGGCGGCGACGCGCCGTCTTCCGGGGGCCCGAGCGTGCTGTGCGTCGGCCACGTCAACTGGGACGTGACGCTGATCGTCGACCGGCTCCCCGCGCCGGACGGCGAGGTGAAGATCCGGCGGCGCCACCAGGCCGGCGGCGGCAGCGCGGCCAACGTCGCGGCCGTGCTCGCGGGGCTCGACTGCGAGGCCGCGCTGTTCGGCTCCGTCGGCGACGACGAGTCGGGGTCGTTCGCCGGACGGGAGCTGTCGCGGGCGGGCGTGCGAACGCACCTCGTCGAGGCCGACGGCGAGACGGCGGTGAAGTACCTGATCGTCGACGCCGACGGCGAGGTGATGGTGCTGTCGAACGAGGGGGCCAACGAGGCGTTCGCCGCCGAGGACCTCCCGCCCGCCGCGCTGACCGCGGACACCGACCACCTGCACCTGACGAACCAGCCGCCGGCGGTCGCGGCCGCGTTGGCCGAGCGCGCGCGCGAGGTCGGCGCGACCGTGAGCGTCGCTCCCGGCCGCCAGTTCGCCGAGCGCGACTTCACGGAGGCCCTCTCGCTGGCGGATCTGGTGTTCTGCAACCGCCGGGAGGCCGCGGCCCTGCTCGACGAGGACGGGGACGGCGCGACCGGCTACGGCGCGCTCAGGGCGGACGCGACGCTTGTCGTCACCCACGGCGGCGACGGATCGGAGGTTCACGACCGCGCGGCCGAGCGAACCTACACGCACGACGGCTTCGACGCGGACGTGGTCGACACGACCGGCGCCGGCGACGCCTTCGCCGCGGGCTTTCTCGCGGCGCGGCTCGGCGGGGGGGGCTTCGAGCGGGCGCTGGCTGTCGCGAACGCCTGCGGCGCGGTCGCCGCCGGCGAGGTCGGCGCACGCGTCGAGATCACGTGGGAGCGGATCGCGGCGGTGCTCGACGGGGCCGCCGGCGCTGGCGACCCCGGGGGAACGTAGCCTGTTACGGAACCCCTAAGGGCCGCCTCGCCGCACCCACCACGCAACGAATGACCGCTGCGACCCGAGGTGACCGACCGTGACGATGGAGGACCGCATCGACGAGCTTCGCGAGAAGCGCGCGGCAGCCGAGAAGGGCGGCGGCGAGGACCGCATCGAGCGCCAACACGAGAAGGGGAAGATGACCGCGCGCGAGCGCATCGACTACTTCCTCGACGACGACACCTTCCACGAGTTCGACCAGTTCCGCACCCACGACACGCACTCGTTCGGGATGGAGGAAAAGCAGATCCCGGGCGACGGCGTCGTCACCGGCTACGGCGAGGTGAACGGACGCAAGACGTTCGTGTTCGCGCACGACTTCACCGTCTTCGGCGGCTCGCTTGGCGAGGTGTTCGCCGAGAAGGTGTGTAAGGTCATGGACAAGGCGATGGACGTGGGCGCGCCAGTCATCGGCCTCAACGACTCCGCGGGCGCGCGGATCCAGGAGGGCGTCGGCTCGCTCGCGGGCTACGCTGAGATCTTCCGGCGCAACACCGAGGCCTCGGGCGTCATCCCGCAGCTCTCGGGCATCATGGGCCCGTGCGCCGGCGGCGCGGTGTACTCCCCCGCGATCACGGACTTCACCTTCATGGTGAAGGAGTCCAGCCACATGTTCATCACCGGCCCGGAGGTCATCAAGACCGTCACGGGCGAGGAGGTGAGCTTCGAGGAGCTCGGCGGCGCACAGACCCACGCCAGCACCTCCGGAGTCGCGCACTTCGCCGAGGACTCCGAGGAGGAGGCGCTCGACGACATGCGCCGGCTGCTGTCGTACCTCCCGCAGAACAACGTCGAGGACCCCCCGCGCGTCGAGCCGTGGGACGACCCCGACCGGCGCGACGAGGAGCTGACCGAGATCGTCCCCGACCAGCCGCGCAAGCCCTACGACATCACGAACGTCGTCGACCGCGTCGTCGACGAGGGCTCGTTCTTCGAGACGCACGCCGACTTCGCGAAGAACATCCTCACCGGCTTCGCCCGGCTCGACGGCCACTCGATCGGCGTCGTCGCGAACCAGCCGCGGGTCAACGCCGGCACCCTCGACATCGAGGCCAGCGAGAAGGGCGCGCGGTTCGTCCGCTTCTGTGACGCGTTCAACGTCCCGATCCTGACGTTCGTCGACGTTCCCGGGTTCATGCCCGGCACCGACCAGGAACACAACGGGATCATCCGGCACGGCGCGAAGCTGCTGTACGCCTACTCCGAGGCGACGGTCCCGCTCCTGACGGTGATCACGCGCAAGGCCTACGGCGGCGCCTACGACGTGATGGCCTCCAAGCACATCGGCGGCGACGTGAACTACGCGTGGCCGACCGCGGAGATCGCGGTGATGGGCCCGCAGGGTGCGGTGAACATCCTCTACGACGACGAACTCGCGGACGCCGACGACCCCGAACAGAAGCGCCAGGAGCTGATCGACGAGTACCGCGAGGAGTTCGCCAACCCCTACACCGCCGCGGACAAGGGCTTCCTCGACGACGTGCTCGAACCGACGGAGACGCGTCCGCGCCTGATCGACGACCTGGAGATGCTGCTGTCGAAGCGCGAGTCGCTCCCCGACAAGAAGCACGGCAACATCCCGATCTGAGATGGCCGACGACGACCCCCCGGTCGCCGAGCGGCTGACGCTCCCGGACGACGCCGACGACGAGGAGGCCGCCGCGATCCTCGCGGCCGTCGGCGCGCACGTCCGCGACTCGGAGGCGGCCGCCGCCGCGGCCGCCGAGGACGGCGGCGAGGAGACGTGGGACGGCAAGCGCTGGGCGTTCGCGGGACGCCTCGAATCCCTGGGCGGTCGAGGCGCGCGCGTCCCTCGCGGCGCCCCCACGGACGCGTGGACCGCGAGCGGCCGGACGGATCGGTTCTGAACGGACGGGGCCCGCCGCGGAGGCGCCCCCTACCGCTTCGAGACGCGAACGCGGAGCGGCTCTCTCGGCTGGAGCGTCGCCGCCGCCTCGAAGGACGGCTCGGCGGCGTCGGCCGGCACGGGGTCGAACGCGACCTCCCGGAACACGGTCGCGAGCGTCGCTCGAAGTTCCAGCGACGCGAACCGCATCCCGATACAGTGGCGCGGCCCGGCGCCGAACGGGAGGTACGCGTGCTCCGGCCGGTCGGGGTCCTCGTCGAGCCAGCGCGAGGGGTCGAACGACTCGGGGTCGTCCCACCAGCGCGGGTCAGTGTGGAGCCGCCAGATCGGGAGCGAAATGTTCGTTCCCGCCGGTATCCGGTAGCCGCCGACGACCACGTCCTCGGTCGGCTCGCGGAACAGGACGTACGCGGGCGGGTACATCCGGAGCGTCTCCGAGACGACGCGGTCGGTCAGGTCGAGCGACCGTACCGCCGCAGCGTCGAGGTCGCCCGCGGCGGCCGCCTCGGCGCGGAGGTCGTCGACGATATCCGGACGGCGAGCGAGCGCGTGGGTGGCGTACGAGAGCGCGAGCGACGTGGTCTCGTGGCCCGCGAACAGGAACGTCATCAGTTGGTCGCGCACCGCCTCGTCCGAGAGGGCGTCGCCCTCGCCGAGGCCGACCAGCAGGGTCAACAGGTCGTCGGCGTCGGCGGGATCGCTCCCGCGACGCTCGCGGACCAGCCCGTCGACGTACTCGCGGAAGGCGTCGGTGTCGCGCGCGAACCGGCGGTTCGCCGGCGTCGGAACCCAGTCGGGGAGGAACGCCGTGACCGACCCCGCGTCCGCGCGCTCCTGTACGCTCGTCGCGGCCCTCCGGATCACCTCGTACCCGTCGCCGTCGTGGACGTCGACGCCGAACAGCGTCCGGCCGAGCACGCGCATCGCCAGCGTCGAGTAGGCGTCGACCAGGTCGACCACCTCGCCGTCGTCCCACGAGTCGACCAGTTCCCGGGCCTCCTCCACCATCGCACCCGCGAACGTCTCGATCCTCTCCCGGTAGAACAGGGGTTGGAGCTGCGTCCGCTGCTCGCGCCACTCCTCGCCCTCGGTCAACAGCAGGCCGTTCTCCAGGAAGTCGACCCCGGAGCGTCGCTGGACGTGCGACTTCCGGAAGCGGTCGGCGTCGTCGACGAGAACCCGCTGCACATCGTCCGGGTGAAACAGCGTGACGTTGTTCCACAGGCCGAAGTCGTACGACACCACGTCGCCGTACGCGAACAGGCGGTCGTAGAACGCGAACGGGTCCCGCACGAACCGCGGCAGCGTCCCGAGCACCGGGACGCCGTCGGGGCCGGGCGGCAGCGGCGCACGCTCGGGGTCCGACCCCGCCGCTGCGGGACCCTCGGTGCGACGGTCCGCGATCGCCGCGTCCGGATCGTGGCCCCGTCGCGCGTGGCCGTGCGACTGCTCGTCCGACGCGGCGCCCTCGGGGGCGGTCGAACCGTTCATACCCGTGTGTTGCCGACGTGGCGAGTTTGACGTTCGCGCGAAGCACGTCGTGTAGTTATAATTCATTGCGGACGGATCCCGACGATCGGACGGATGCGCTACCTCGACGCGACGATCGACCAGCCGGCGTCGACCCGCCACCCGATGCAGGCGTTCATCGCCGAAACGGACGCCGTCCGCCGGGAGGAACTGCTCGCGTGGCAGGCCGTCCCGAGACGGGACATCGAGTACGCGCTGTTCCTCGTCGAGGGCGACCTCGACCGCTACCGCGAGGCTATCGCCGGCGTCGACTCGGTCCCCGAGTTCCAGCTCTCGCCGGTGGACGAGGACCGGTTTCACTCGTTCGTGGTGCAGGAGACGCGCCCCGAGGACGCCGCGTGGCGCGCCGCCTTCGCCGAGCGCGGCCTCGTGGTGACGTTCCCCGTCCTGTACGACGCCGAGGGGAGGATGCGTCTACGGGTCGTCGGCGAGGCGGGGGCGCTTCGGTCGGCGTTTCGTGACCTTCCCGAGGGGCTTTCGGCGACGGTCCACCACGTCGGCGACCTCGACCATCGACTCGGCTCACCCGCGGCCCGTCTCACCGCCCGCCAGCGCGAGGCGCTCGCGGTCGCCTTCGACGCCGGCTACTACGAGGTCCCGCGCGAGACGGACCTCGATGCGGTCGCGGACGAACTCGACTGCGCCCGCGCGACCGCGTCCGCACACCTCCGGAAGGCCGAACGCGCCCTCGTCGCCGACGCGCTCGGGGCGGAGTGAATGCCCCGGAGCTCGGAGGGTTTACTCGGGTCCGCAAAACTCGTTCCTCCGGTCAACCGGTCCGGCGGCCACGGTGGACGATCCCGAACCGACGGTTTGAGTAGACGGCCTGCGGAAGCACCTCGCAAGAATGACCGAAACCCAGGCGTTCGACAAGGTGCTCGTCGCCAACCGCGGGGAGATCGCGGTTCGCGTGATGCGCGCCTGCGAGGAGCTCGGCATCGACACGGTCGCGGTGTACTCCGAGGCGGACAAACACGGCGGTCACGTCCGCTACGCCGACGAGGCGTACAACGTCGGTCCCGCCCGCGCGGCCGACTCCTACCTCGACCAGGACGCGATCGTCGAGGCCGCGCGCAAGGCAGGCGCGGACGCGATCCACCCCGGCTACGGCTTCCTCGCGGAGAACGCCGACTTCGCCGCGAAGGTCGGCGATGCCGAGGGCATCACGTGGGTCGGCCCGGACGCCGAGGCGATGGAATCGCTCGGCGAGAAGACGAAGGCCCGGACGATCATGAACGAGGCCGACGTGCCGATCGTCCCCGGGACGACCGACCCCGTCGACGACCCGCAGGAGGTCACCGACTTCGGCGACGAGCACGGCTACCCCGTCGCGATCAAGGCGGAGGGCGGGGGCGGCGGACGCGGGATGAAGGTCGTCGAGGGCGAGGACGAGGCCGCCGACCAGCTCGAATCCGCCAAGCGCGAGGGCGAGGCGTACTTCTCCAACGACTCCGTCTATCTGGAGCGCTACCTGGAGAACCCCCGCCACATCGAGGTGCAGATCGTCGCCGACCACCACGGCAACGTCCGCCACCTCGGCGAGCGCGACTGCTCGCTCCAGCGGCGCCACCAGAAGGTCATCGAGGAGGGACCGTCGCCGGCGCTGTCGGACGAGCTGCGCGAGCAGATCGGCGAGGCCGCCCGCCGCGGCGTCCGCGCGGCCGACTACACGAACGCCGGTACCGTCGAGTTCCTCGTCGAGGAGGACATCGACCGCGAGGACGGCGAGCTGCTCGGCCCCGACACGAACTTCTACTTCCTCGAGGTGAACACCCGGATCCAGGTCGAGCACACCGTCACCGAGGAGCTGACGGGCATCGACATCGTGAAAGAGCAGCTCCGGGTCGCGATGGGCGAGGAGATCGGGTTCGCGCAGGACGACGTTGAACTGGAGGGCCATGCGATCGAGTTCCGCATCAACGCGGAGAACGCCGCCAACGACTTCGCGCCGGCCAACCAGGGCAGCCTGGAGACGTACGACCCGCCGGGCGGCATCGGCGTCCGCCTCGACGACGCGCTCCGGCAGGGCGACGACCTGGTGACCGACTACGACTCGATGATCGCGAAGCTGATCGTCCACGGGAGCGACCGCGAGGAGTGCATCGCCCGGTCGCGGCGCGCGCTCGCCGAGTACGACATCGAGGGCGTCGTCACGATCGTCCCGTTCCACCGGCTGATGCTCACCGACGAGGCGTTCGTCGCCGGCAAGCACACGACGAAGTACCTCGACGAGGAGGCCGACCGCTCGAAGTTCGCCGAGGCCCAGGAGCGGTGGGGCACCGGCGACGCGGACCTGGGCGGATCTGATGCCGACGAGGAGGAGTCGACCGAACGCGAGTTCACCGTCGAGGTGAACGGCAAGCGCTTCGAGGTAAGTCTCGAGGAGCGCGGCGCACCCGCGATCCCGACGCCCAACGGCGGCAGTGCGGGCTCCGGCCGGATGGAGCGCCCCGACGTGGCCGAGGAGGACGACGGCGGCGACGAGGTCGTCGTCGAGGGCGACGGCGAGGCCATCGCCGCCGAGATGCAGGGCACCATCCTCTCGGTCGACGTGAGCGAGGGCGACGAGGTCGCCGCCGGCGACGTGGTGTGCGTGCTGGAGGCGATGAAGATGGAGAACGACGTGGTCGCCGACAAGGGCGGCGTCGTGAGCCGGGTGCTGGTCGGCGAGGGCGACTCCGTCGACATGGGCGACGTGCTCGTCGTGCTGGAGTAACCCGGCGCTGCGTCACGCGCCGACCCGCCGACCGGTGCGGCGCTCGGTTGTATTTCTGACACGCAATCGACGCTTATCTGACGATACGAAGTTCCCCGTCGCCGTCGAACCGTCGATCCGATCCCGCATGGCATCCACCGGTTCATCGGCCACGACCGAGTCAGTGCTCGACCACCATCTCGACGCGTTCGCGACCCAGGACATGGAGGAGATGCTGGCGGACTACACCGACGACTCCGTCGTCATCACGAACACGGCCGGGACGTTCCACGGCCTCGACGAGATCCGCACGCTGTTCGAGGGGCTGTTCGCGGAGTTCGAACAGGAGGGCGTCGACTTCCAACTGGACCGGAAGGTCGTCGAGGACGACATCGCCTACATCGTGTGGCACGCCGAGACGCCGGACAACAGCTACGAGTTCGCGACCGACACGTTCCACGTCCACGACGGGGTGATCTCGACGCAGACGCTCGGCGCGGTGGTGAACCCGAAGAACTGACGGCGTCCCCGCCCCGCCCGCGGCGTTCGCGCCCCCGATACGCGACCCCCGACTCAGATCCCGAACGTCGCGCGCAGCATGTCCCGCGATCCGGGGCCCATCCCGACGGCCGTCACCGCGATGAGCAGCAGCACCGCATAGCGCGGCGACTCCTCGAACAGTTCCTCCTCGAAGATGGCGAGCACGAACACGGCGGCGACGATCTTCACGACGAGGAACGGCCACGCCGCGCCGGCCACGTCGACGATGAACGCGTTCACCGGGTGCTTGGGGACGAGGTTCGGGCCGGCGCCCAGCGCGACCATGTAATCGAGGCCGACGACGTTCGCGACGCCGTCGAGGGCGTGGGCCGCGAGGACGACGACCCCGGCGGTGCCGGTTCCCGAGTGGACCCACGGGATCCACGCCTTCGTCGCGTACCACGTCGCCGCCGTCGAGACCGCGGTGCCGACGAGGATGACGGTTATCACCTGCGGGTAGAACGTCGCCGGGTTCCCCGGCGTCGCCGCGAGCGCGACGAGGAAGCCGACGGTGACGGCGCTGAGCGCGATCCCGGCGAGGAGGATCGGCCGCTCGATTCCGTCGATCGTTCCCCGGCGGTCCAGCCAGACGGCCGCGACGACGACCGCCAGCGTGATCCCGAAGACGGTGAAGTAGATGAACGGGCTGATGATCAGGGTGTCCCAGGGGTACGGGAACAGGGTGTCCGCCATCGCGTTGTCGGCGTCCTCGACGACGCGCAGGGCACCCCCGAAGAGGAAGAAGGGGACGAGCGCGAGGAAGAAGTCGGTCGTCCGCGCGATGTCCAGCCGGCGAAGCAGCAGTACGACGCCCGCGAGCGCGACCAACAGGATGAGGACGTACCCCGCCTCCGACACCAGGGTGTACCCCGGATACGCGACCGGCTCGGCCGCGGCCGAACACTCCGCGCTGGAGTAGAGGTACTCGACGGTGCTGCCCGGACGGATCGCACACACCGCGGAGTTGGCGTCGGCCTGTACGGGGCCCCAGAAGTAGTGCCAGATGAAGCCGTCGTACACCGCCTCCGGGAACGCGAGCGCGGCCGCGACGATCGCGACGACGGCCGCGGAGACGCCCCCGAGATACGCCGCCTCCGGGGACGTTCCCAGGCGGTCCGCGAACGATGAACTCGACATATCGGGGACGGGCGGCCCTCGTCGTTCAAGCTGTCGGTTGCGTGCGCCGGCGCCGCCGCTCCGCGGTGCGGTTTCCGTGAGAACTCGATGACCCGATTACGCCGAGGCCGCGCTGCCGGCCTTCTTTCGCGTGATGTAGCCCGCGATGCGGTTGCGGACGCCCTTCGACTCCACGTTGGTCAGCTTCTCGACGTTCTCCTTGTTCGTCTCGAAGTCGGTGTTGAACGACTGCGGGTACTTCTCCAGCAGCAGCGTCGCGAGCTGCTTGACGTACTTCGGTTTGATCGCCATACACGATCGTACAGGCAACGCGAACTAAAAGCGTTCGTTCCGGGCCGGCTCCGTCGCCCCGTCGCTACCGTCCGTTCGCGTCGTCGCCGTCGCGGTGCCCGTCGCCCCGGCCGCCATCGCGGTACTCGCCGTCGGCGTCGTCGCCGTGGTCTCGACTCTCCCACCCGCTCGCCTCGCGCAGTCGCTCGAACGCCTCGCGCTCGGCGGGACCGCCGCAGCGGTCGACAACGTCCGCGAAGTATCGGAGCCGCGCCAGCAGTTCCCCGGTGTCGTACGCCGGCACGTCCAGCCGGGAGGCGGCGACCGTCGCGTCGATCACCGCGCCGAACCCCCGGTTGATCGTCCGCACGGCCGTCCGTTCGACCGCGGCGTCGGTCACGCGCAGGTGCCAGTCGACCCACTCGGTGCCGCCGCGCTCGCCGGCGTCGACGCGCTCGACCTCGACCTCGACCCAGGCGTCCGCCGAGTCGAGCACCGGTTCCCGCTCCTCCCGAACCGTCGCCGCGGCGTCGACGAAGTCGCGCGGGTCGGCGACGAACTGGACGACGCCGCCGCCGCGTTCCGTGAAGTTGCGTCGCGTCCGCGTCCGCCCCCAGGTCCGCGCGCGGACCGGCGCGTCCGCGGGACGGTCGTCGTGTTCGGGCGCGTGGAGGCCGAGCGCGGCGAGGTTCCACAGCCCGTTCGGGCCGAGGGTCGCGACCACCGACTCGGTGACGCCCGCGAGGTCGACGGGCCAGCCGGGAGCCCCGTTGTCGTTTTCGTCGCCGTCGCCGCTCTCGCCTCGGTCGTCGTCCGAGTCGGGGTCGTGGTCGCTCACACCGACACCCCGCGTTCGAGCGCGACGAACAGTGCGGCGGCCGTGATGTCGGCGGTCGTCCCGGGGTTGATCCCGCGCTCGACCAACTCGTCGGCCCACTCCGCCGCCCCGTCGAGCGAGTCGATCTCTCCAGCCCGATCGCGCACCTCGCGAGCGACTCCGGACCCGTGCTGTGTCCGCACGAGGGTGTCCTCCGCCTCCGCGAGCAGGTCGAGGAACGCGCGGGCCGCACGGTCGACGATCGGACCGTTGTCGGCGGCGATCGCTTCGGCACCGCGGAACGTCCGCGGGAACCCTGCGACCCACTCCCGGGCGTTCGCGTCGCCGGGGGGTCCCCGGTCGTCGACCGGCGCGGCCGACTCGCGCATCACGTCGAACAGCGTCGTCCCGCGATCGCGCAGCGCCGGCACCGCGTCGGCGCCGCGGCGCACGTCGAGGGCATCCATCCCCTCGGGCGGGTCGGCGACGGCCACCTCGACATGCTCGAAGGCGCGGTAGAAGCCGGCGGCGTCGTCGACGGTCGTGCCCTCGCAGACCGCGGCGACGCCGTCGGGCGAGAGCGCGCGGTCCTCGGCCGCGGCCGCGCGCACGAGCGGCGTCAACAGGAGGAGACAGCCGAACTGCGTGTTGCCGCCGGACTGCTCGCTCATGCCGGCGACGGCCGTCTCGAACGCATCGCCGACCGGGTCGCCGGCGGCCGCGCGCTCCAACCCCGGCCGGGCGCCGACGGCGCCCGCGAGGAAGTGCTCGAACCGCAGGGCCGCGAGGTCGCGTGCCCGGTCGACGTTGCCCGGTTTGGGCGTCCCGGCGACCTCCAGCAGCAGCGCGAGTTCGGCGTTGGCCCCCGGGCCGCGCCGTGCTGCGTCCGTGACGGGGCCAGGGTCGGTCACCGTCCCACCTCCGGCGGCCCCGCTCCTGCGGCGACCCCCGGCTGTCCGGCCTCGTCGGCCCACTCGTCGACCGCCGTCCGAACCCGGCGGAGGACGCGCTCGTCGTCGCTCGGGCGGCCGACGCTCACCGCGTCGGCGCCGGCCGCGAGGTACTCGCGGACCGTCCGCCGGCCGCGGACGCCGTTGTTCGCGATCACGACCAGTCCGGGCGCCGCGTCCTTCACGACCCCGACGACGCCCTCGGAGTCCATCGCGTCGACGTGGATCGCGTCGGCGCCGGCGTCGGCGACCGCGCCGGCGACCTCGGCGAGATCCACGCTCTGGACCTCAGCGCGGACCTTCACGCTCACGTCGGCGCCGGTCCCGGCGGCCGCGGCGACGTACTCCGACAGGCGGTCGGTGTCGGAAAGCAGCGTCTCGCCGCAGCCGACGGCACACAGCTCCGCCTGTCGGCAATGTGCGTTCACCTCCACGATCGCGCCGTGGTCGGCGCAGACGGCGGCCGCGTCGCGGACCGCGGTCGGGGTCGTCGCGCGGACGTTCACGCCGGCTCGGAGGTCGGCCTCGGAATCGGCGAGCGCGTCGAGCTGGTCGTCGATCCACGCGAGCGGGTCCTCGGGGAGGAACTCGTCGCGGTCGCGGTCGGCGACCATCTCGCGGACGGCCGCGCGGCTCTCCGCGTCCACCGCGATCCCTCCGAGGAACGCCGCCCCGGCGTAGTCGTCGCCGGCGCGCGCCCACTCGGCGTCCGAGTCCCCGGAGAGGCTCGCGAGCGCGAGGGGCGGATCGATGTCGAGGTCGGCCGCCGTCGCCGCGGTCCCCACGGTCGCCGGCGGTTCCGCGTCGCCGTCGGTCACCCGGGCACCTCCAGCGCCTCACGGCAGGCGCGCGCGACTCGCTCGGCGTCCTCGGCGTCGTCGATCCGCGTATCGGTGCGGACGACCGGCCGGTCGAGGTCGGTTCCGTCCGCGTCGTCGAGCACGAACGCGTCGGCGAACTGGTACGCGTCGGCGACGCCGGCGGTGCTCGGCTCGCGGCCGACCCCGCGCATGAGGTCGGCCGCGGGACCGGAGAACACGCGGTCCTCGACGAACGGCGAGACGGCGACGACGGTCGTCTCCGCGAGCGCCTCGCGGACGCCGTCGAGCGCGAGCATCGGCCCGATGCTCGTGATCGGGTTCGACGGACCGATCACCACCTCGTCGCGCAGCGCCGCGCGGACCGCGTCGGTCGGGGTCGCCGCGTCGCTCCCGCGGAACTCCACGTCCTCGACGGCGGGTTCGCCGCGCTGTGCGACCCAGTACTCCTGGAAGTGCATCGACCCGTCCTCGGTGTGGACGATGGTGGCGACGGGGTCGTCGCTCATCGGGATCAGGTCGATGTCGAGGTCGAACGCCTCGGCGAGCGTTCGCGTGACCGCGGTGAGCGATCGCCCCTCGTCGAGCAGCGAGGTACGCGTGAGGTGGACCGCGCGGTCGCGGTCCCCGATCTCCATGAACTCCGCGACGCCCGAGAAGCGGCGCCAGCGCGCGATCTCTCGTCCCGTGATCTGCGCCTCGTCTGGGAGGTAGCGCGGGCCGCCGTCGAGTCCGCCGGCGTCGGCGAGACGCGCGAGTTCCTCGTGGGTCTCGGTCGTGTCGTCGGCGATCCCCCACCACCGCTCCGTGTCGAGGACGCCGCCGCCGTGGAACAGCACCGTGTCAACGTCCGGGCACACGAGGTGCCCGCCGATCTCCACGTCGTCGCCGGTGTTCCCGACGACGGTCGTCTCGGCGGGATCGAACACGCCCGCGGCGCCGTCGAGGAGCTTCGGCGTGCCGGTGCCGCCGGCGAGGAACGTGACCATGGCCGGAGTTACACGGCGGCCGGCTTGTATGCTGTCGTTGGGGACGGGGATCGCGGTCCATACTCCTCGCCTCCCTGACGACGGGGCGTGTCGGGGACGCGAAAGGACGGGGACGGACCGGCCGCTATGGACGCGATTCGCGTCGAGAAATCGGGAACCGCAAACCGCAGTCGATCGACGCGGCCGTCGCGAGCGGCGTTACTCGTCCTCGTAGACCCACGACGCGGCGTCGAGGTCCCAGTCGACGAGCTCGTCCTCGTCGAAGAAGAGGGCGATCTCGCGCTCGTTGGCGCCCTCGTCCTCGTGGTCGGAGCCGTGGATGACGTTGTGGCCGAGATCGAGGCCGAAGTCGCCGCGGATCGTGCCCGGGGCGGAGTCGGCGGGGTCGGTCTCGCCCATCATCTTGCGCACCTGCCGCGTGGCGTCGGCGCCCTCCCAGACCATCGCGAAGACGGGGCCGGAGGTGATGAACTCGACGAGCCCCTCGAAGAACGGCTTGCCCTCGTGCTCGCCGTAGTGCTCGTGGGCCAGGTCCTCGTCGATCTGCATGAACTTCGCGCCGACGAGCTTCAGGCCGCGCTGCTCGAACCGGGAGACGACGTCCCCGATGAGCCCTCGCTGGACGCCGTCGGGCTTGACCATCACGAACGTCCGCTCGTCGTTGCTCATTCGCGGCCCTCCGCCGTCCAGTCGAGGTCGCGCGCCTCGCGACCCAGGTCCGCGTTCTTCTCGCACTTGGCCGAACAGAAGTGCGTGACGCTGCCGTCGACGGCGACGAACATCGTGCCCGTGCCGGGCTCGATGTCGGCGCCGCAGTAGTCGCAGTCTCGTTGCTGGGGCATTGGCTTACTGACCTCCGATGGAGTCGGCGTCGCGCTGGGTCTCGCGCAGCTGGAGGATGTCCCCCATCCGGACGGGACCCAGGACGTTCCGCGTGATGATGCGGCCCTGGTTTTCGCCCTCCTGGATGCGGCACTTGACCTGCATGGCCTCGCCGTGCATCCCGGTCTTGCCGACGATCTCGACGACCTCGGCGGGCGTGGAGCCGCTCTCTTGCTCTTCAGCGGACATGGTGGCTTACCGCAGTTCCTCGACCTTCCCGGCGATGTCGTCGATGTCCTCCTCGGCGTCGCCCGTCTCGGTGACGGCGGCGGCCGCGGAGCCGACCTCGAGGCCGGCGGCGTGGCCGACATCGTCCTGCGTCTCGATGAAGACGTAGGCGATGCCCTTCTCCTCGCACAGCTCGGGGAGGTGCATGACGATCTCTTCGGGCTCGACGTCCTCGGCGATGTACACGAGCTTGGCGTTGCCGCGCTCGACCGCCTTGGTCGTCTCGTTGGTTCCTTTCTTCACGATGCCGGTGTCGCGGGCGACCTCGAGCGCGTCGAGGCTTCGTTCCGCGAGGTCCGCAGGGGTCTCGTAGTCGACGTAGACTGACATTGTTGTGTGGCTTCCCGCTCGGTGGCTCGACACCTCCGCCGGTCGTAAGTTCCCTGACGACGGAGCGGGTCACGACCCCGAGCAGGTCGTACTCCATCGGTAGTCGGGATGGCGGTATAAACGTGTTCAATGCTTCGCGCCCGTGTGAGCCCCCACCACGACACTTCCCGGCAGCGTCCGATCGGCGGACGGGACGGCTTCCGCGCCGGCTCAGTGGGCTCGCGATGGTCACTCGGCGACCGTCCGAACCGGTGCGCCGTCGGCGTCGACGCGGAGGGGGTACGCGCGCAGCGTGAACCGCTCGGGCAGGTCCGCCGAGAGATTCAGGTTCTCGACGATGAACGTCCCCGCGCCGAGGAGTTCGTGGTGCGCCGGCACGCCCTCGGGCTCCGCGTTCGCCTCCCCGGCACGCTCGGTCGGCGTCGGGTCCGGGTTGATCGTGTCGAGCCCGACGGCGCAGTCGAGATCCGCGATGTGGCGCGCGGCCTCCGGGCGCAGGTACGGGTGGTCGAAGTAGCGCTCGTCGCCCCAGTACGCGCCCCAGCCGGTTCGGAGGACGAGCATGTCGACCTCGGCGTCGAGGTCCTCCCCGTCCGGGAGCATCGCGGGCGTGACGGGGTCGCGCGCGCCGAGCCCAGGGTCGTCAGCTGAGTCGCCGCCGGAGTCGCGGTCCCCGCCCGCGAGGTCGACCAACCGCGCGTCGAACCGGAAGTCCGCGATCCCGTACTCGTCGAGCGTCGCCCCCTCGGGCTCCATGTGCGCCGGCGCGTCGATGTGCGTCCCGACGTGGGTGGTGAACGAGAGGTGCGTGACGCGGAAGCCGTCCGAGCCCATCGTCGCGCTCGCGTCGGCCGAGACGCCGGGGTCGCCAGGGTAGACGGGCATCCCCGGCTCGATCGGTCGCGTGAGGTCCACGGGTTCCATACCCGAACGCCGCGGCCCGGTACCCTGAACGTGGCGACAGCGACTCCCGGACGGAGTCGGGACCGCCGATGGCGTGGATCCGCGGAACACCTCGATCCGGCGATGGAGTAAACCCGACTGACCGCTAACCCTGGACCGAGATGGCCGAGTCCGCGGGCGACGGGGGCGACGAGAAACAGTGCGCCGAGGACGGCTGCACGCGGGAGGCCGCCGTACGGCTGTACGTCCCGTGGGAGGCCGACCGCGACGTGTGCGCCGCCCACGGGCGGGTGCTCGTCCAGCGCGACGGCGTCGTCGCGGAACCGCTTCCCGACGGCGGGAACGGGTGGGGCTGATCAGTCGATCCGCTTGGCGAGCATGAGCTCGTCCACGTACTCGCCGTCGATCTTGTAGTGCCGCTCCCGGACGGCCTCCCGCTCCCACCCGTGGGCCACGAGGAACTCGACGGCGTCCGCGTTCGTCGCGGGCACGCTGTTGTACAGCTTCTCGAAGCCGTTGTCGGCGGCCCACGACTCGCCGCGCGCCAGGAGCGTCGACCCGATCCCCTTGCCCCTGTACTCCGGAAGGAGCCCGACGGTCAACACCGCGGTGTGGCTCAGCTTCTCCGCCTCGGGCAACTCGAGGTGGACCCACCCGATGACGTCGTCGTCGACGGCGGCGACGAAGAACAGCCGCGACCCGAGCTCGTTGTGTCGCAGGACGACCTCGTCGTGCTCGATGATGTCCGCCACCGTCTCCGCCTCGATGTAGGTCCCCTCCTCGGCGACCTCGCGGATGGCGCCGACGAGCCCGCCGAGGTCGCGCTGTGCGGCCATCCGGACCGTGTACGTGAACCCGTTCGTCTCGTGGTCGCTCGTGTCCTCCTCCTCGTAGGCGACGCTCAGGCGGTCGTCCTCCCAGGTGAGGTAGCCGTCGCGGACCAGCACGGTCGCGTGGTGGCCGAACGCCGTCGGGTCCATGTTGAGCGCCCGCCGCGCCTCGCGCTCGTGGACCGTCCCGTGCTCCTCGACGTACTCGTACAGGTCCCGCCGGTCGTCGTGGCTGAACGACAACTGCTCGGTCAGTTCCATGGCTCCTGTTAACACACCACTATACTTAATGATAGTCCGTCGGGGTCGGGGGACAGACACGTCCACCCGGCGACGGGCCGGTCCGTCGTGACCGAAGGCCCACCCGGCAGCCGGCGTTCTCCCCGGGCGTCGTCACTCGTCGCGCTCACCCGTCGCCGGGGGCGGGAACGCCCGTGAGCACCCGCGCCGTCGCGACGATGTCGTGGGTGTCGAGCAGCGCCTCCGCGGCGGTACGAACCGGAACGCCGGGGTCGCACTCGACGCCGTAGCGCCGCGCGTACACGACGAGCCAGTCGTTGCAGGCGCGGTCGAGATCGCCGAGTCCCTCCGACGAGAGGCGCTCGACGCTCCCGGTTCGCGCCTCGATGTACCGCGCGACCACGGGACCGAGCCCGTCGCGGGCGGCGTCCGCGGCCGCGGCCTCGTCCGGCTCGGCTCGCTCCCGGGCCGCCGCCGCACGGGCGGCGAGCGCGGCGATGTCCGACTCGCGGCCCGCGTCGCCGCCAGTCTCGCCGTCCCACTCGCCGCCCGTCTCGCCGTCCACCTCGCCGTCGTTCATCCGTCCGTCACCCCTGGCGGAAGTCCACGCCCTTGCCGCCGCGGGGGTGCGTCCACTCCGTGTCGGCGACGACGGCGCAGGTGCCGCACTCGACGCACGGCTGGGTGTCGAGGCTCACGACGCGCTCCTCGTCGCCGTTCGCGCGGACGGTCTCCTCGCGGTAGCAGCCGCCGCCGAAGCCCTCGGCGCTCACGGGGCACGCGGTCACTGCCGTGCCGCTGGCCTCGAATGAGTTGTCGATCAGCTCGATGTGCGGGTTGCCCACGTCCGTGTCGTAGGTGAGGTCGCCGATGCGCTCCTCCAGCGACGGCGGGTCGGCGTCGTTGTCGCCCCGAACCGGCTCGCCGAGTTCCTCCGCGAGCACCCGCGGGACGGTCGCGTAGGCGGTCCGCGTGTCGGGCAGCGCCCCCAGCAGGAACGGGGAGTTGAACGCGCGCTCGACGACGCCGCCGGCGACCCGGACGCCGAGGCGACCCAGTCGCGAACCCGCGAGGTCGTCGACCGCGTCGGCGACGGCCTCGCGCTCGCCGAACCGCCCAAGCGCCTCGTACCGCCGGGGTCTGAGCTTCCCGTACAGGCCGGAGTCGTGGAGCCGTCGCTCGTATCGCTCGCCCGCGCTCTCGGGCTGTCGGCGGTTGCGGGCCTCGATGTACGCCTCGGCGGCGAGCCCGCCCGCGGAGACGGCGTGGTTCATCCCCTTGATGATCGGCCCCTGCGCCTGCATCTGGCCGGCGGCGTCGCCGACGAGCAGCAGGCCCCCCTCGTGGGGCGAGGGATGGGCGACCTTCTTCGAGTCGGGGACGAGCTTCGCCGAGTACTCGCGCTCGTCGTACTCGTCGGGCAGCCACTGTCCGAGGTGGGGGTGGGTCAGCAGCGCGTCGAGGAGCTCCTGGGGCTCGGCGCGCTCGGCCGCGAGGCTGTCGAGGTGGAACACCGTCCCGATCGACAGCGAGTCGCGGTTCGTGTAGAGGAAGCCGCCGCCGCGGACGCCCTCGAACAGGTCGCCGGCGAACAGGCGGGCGACGCCCTCGTCGTCGTCGATGCCGAACCGGTCGTTCACCTCCTCGGGGGGAACGTCGACGACGGCTTTCACGCCCTGGAACCACTCCTCGGGCTCGTCCCAGTCCATCAGCCCCGCGTCGCGGGCGAGTTCGCTGTTCACGCCGTCGGCCGCGACGATCAGGTCCGCGCGGATCGGGTCGAGCTCGTCGCAGGTGACGCCGACGATCTCGCCGCCCTCGCGCAGGAGGCCGTTCACGCGGACACCCGTCAGGAGGCCGCCGCCGGCCTCGACGGTTCGCTCGTGGACGCGCTCTGCGACCCACGAGTCCATGGGTCGCCGGAGCACCGAGTCGCACCACGCGGTGTCGTGGTGGTGAACGCCGCCGAGGTCGACGGTGTGGACCTTCCCGTCGGCGAGGTTGTCCATGTAGTTGCGGGTGACGGGCCGTTCGGTCGCCTCGTCGCGAAAGCCCGGGAACAGCCCGTCGAGGGTGTAGGGGGCGGACTCCTCGGCGTACAGCAGGCCGCCCGAGACGTTCTTCGAGCCGGACTCGACGCCCCGCTCAAGGACGAGCGTCTCGACGCCGTTCTCGGCGAGGACCGCCGCGGCGGCCGCGCCGCCCGGACCGCCCCCGACGACGACCGCCTCGAACGACTCCCCGCCGTCGACGGCGGCCGCGGAGTCGAACCCGATCTCGTCCATGTTACTCATCGACCTCACCTCCGGTGTCGCCGGCGACGGTCCCGCCGTCGGTCGCGGGCTCCCCGGCCCCGCCGTCGGCGAGCGCCTCGGCGTCGACGCTCCCCGTCTTCACCGCCTCCGTCAGCCGCGGGAGCACCTCGAAGAGGTCGCCCTCGACGAAGTAGTCGCACCAGTCGTGGATCCGGGCGTCCGGGTCGGTGTTCACCGCGACGATGGTGTCGGACTCGTCACATCCGACCTTGTGCTGGACGGCCCCGGAGATGCCCGCGGCGATGTAGACGGACGGCTCGACGACCTGTCCGGTCTCGCCGATCTGGCGCTCCTCGGCCGTGTACTCCTCGACGTGGCCGTCGAAGCTGTACGAGCCGGTGACGATGCCGCGGGAGACGCCCACGGCGGCGTCGTCGAACGCGTCGGCCAGTTCGAGCGCGAGTTCCATCCCGCGCGTCGGGTCGTCGCCGATGCCCCTGCCGACGGCGACGACCACGTCGTGACCCGAGAGGTCGACGCCGCCGTCGAGGCGGTCGAACTCCGTCACCTCGACGCGGAACCAGCCGTCGTCCAGGTCGCCCTCGTGTTCGATCACCTCGCCCTCGCGCTCGGGGTCCGGGTCGGGAACCTCGAAGCTGCCGGGGATGACCGAACCGCCCTGCGGGTGGAACTCCCGGTCGGGGTTGTCGAGACAGAGGATGGTCGAGTACTCGAACCCGGAGAAGTCCGGCCGCTTCATGTGCAGGACGCGCTCGAACGTCCGGGTGGTCCCCGGCGCCCCGGTCTTCACCGGGTTGGAGATACCCACGTCGTCGATGAACAACCCCGAGCAGTCGGAGGCGAGCCCGGAGTCGAGTTCCGCCTGCACCTGTGCGGAGAGGTCGCGGCCGTTGTGCGTCGCCGGGAACAGCACGTATCTCGGCTCGTCGTAGTCGCGCCAGTCGGCGTCCTCGGGGGGCGAAGCCTCGCGGTCCTCGTCGCGGGCCGGCGGGTCCGCGCCCCACCGGGCCATGTCCGCGAACACTTCGCTGTACGGCTTGTGCTGGAACCGCGCGAGGCGGTCGTCCTCGTGGTAGACGACCACGTCGGCGCCGAGCGCGATGCACTCGTCGGCGTGGCCGGCCACGTCGTCGCCGATCAGGACCGCGACGACGCGCTCGTCGTCCTCGTCGTCGCCGACGTAGTCGTCGTTGTAGCCGTCCATCAGCTCCCGCGCCTTCCCGAGCATCTCGCGGGACACGTCGAGCAGGTCGCCCGCCTGCGTCTCGCAGTACACCCACATGTCGCGGTACGTGCCGTCCTCCAGCGCCCGGACGTGGCGTTTGTCCGCCGTCGGGTGGTCCAACTCGGGGTGGCGCTCCTCCGGCGGCTCGCGGTCTGTCTCCGCGCCCCCGGTCTCGCCCTCCTCTCCCCCTTCGACGGAGTCGAGGCGACGGTCGATCAGTCGGAGGACGGTGTCTCTGTCCTCGCCGTCGACCTCGCGCTCGCGGAGGTCGCGCAGGCGCTCGGGGTCGTCGACGTTCTGCAGCGCGTTGCCGATGTCCGCCACCGACATCGCGTCGAGGTCGATCTCGCCATCGTCGCCGCCGTCGTCCTCGGACACCTGCTCCAGCCTGCTCTCGATGACGGTGATCACGGCGTCGCGGTTGTCGCCGTCGCGCTCGGCCTCAAGGATCGCGCGGAGTTCCGCCGGGTCGTCGATCGACTGGACCTTCGGGCCGAGCTCGGAGACGTCGAACTCGGCGGGGTCGAACTCTGGCACGCTCAGTCACCCCCCGCGTGCGGCGTCAGTTCCTCGACGACCTCGCCCAGCGCCTCCGGGTCCGCAGGGTCGACCTCGGTGGCCTCCCGCTCGGCCGGCGCCCGCGGGATCGGGTCGACCGAGGAGACGATCGTCGGCGACCCGTCCAGGCCGACGTAGTCGGGGTCGAGGTTCAGTTCCTCGTGGTCCCAGTAGGTGACGTGCTCGTCGATGTCGGCCGCCCGCTCGCGCGCCTCCTCGCGGAGTCGCTTCCGTTCGAGGCGGTGTCGGGCGGTCCGATACGACGGCTCGAACTCGGGGTCGGCGACGACGAACGCCGGCAGCGACGTCTCCACCGTCTCGATCTCCTCGATGTCCCCCTCGACGAGTCGCTTCGCGCGCAGCGTCCGGTCCTCGGGGTCGATGTCGAGCGCGACGACGTGGGTGACGATCGGCATATCGAGGCCCCAGCACGTCTGCGGGCCGGTGTGGCCCGTCTCCCCGTCGGCCGTCTTGAACCCCGCGAACACCAGGTCCGGCTCGCCGAGGTGCTCGATGGCCGTCGCGAGCGTGATCGCCGTCGCCCACGTGTCGGCGGCGGCGAACTGCTTGTCCGAGACGAGATAGCAGTCGTCGGCGTACACCGACTCCATCGCCTCCCGGAGCACGTCCTCGTACCCCGGGGGGCCCATACTCATCACGCTCACGCGTCCGCCGTGTCGAACGCGGGTCTGGAGCGCCGCGCGCAACGCGTGCTCGTCGTTCGGGTTCATCACCGTCGGGGTGTTCCCCCGCTCTAAGTGTCCGTCCTCGTCGAAGGCGACCTTCCCCTCGCGGAAGTCGGGGACCCCCTTCGTCATCACGACTGTGTGCATTGGTACCACTAATCTATCTAATGTCACGAGTCGAAAGTAAACGTTTCTCCGCCGTCGCCCCCGCCGGCCCCCAGCGGCGCCGCTCTCGGTCCGCGTCGATCGCGGCTCCGACCTCACGCTCGGCGTCCGCCCCGGTCGCGAGTCAGATCCGCCCCGCCCGCCCCGCGTCCACGTCGATGGCGTCCACCGGACACACGTCGACGCATATCATGCAGTCGATGCACTGGTCCTCGTTGGCGGGGTCCGCCTTCAGCTCGCTCTCCGGATGGCCGGGGCTGTCCACCCACTCGAACACGTCGACCGGACAGTCCTCCAGACAGGCGCCGTCGGCGAGACAGATGTCGAAGTCGACGGCGACGTGGGTCCCGTGGATCCCCAGCTCCTCCGGCTCGTCGACCGGCCCCCAGACGGCGTGGCCCTCGTGCTCGTCGACCTGCTCGCGGTTCTCCTCGAAGCTCGGGTCTATGGGCATCGCTACCTATGCACACTCTCACACGAGTAGTTAAACATGGGTGTCGGTCCCGGCGACGGAAAGACCCAACTCGGGACGCGGGAAACCGGAGGTATGGACATCGCCGCCCTCGCCTCCCTCGCCGCCGACCTCGGGGCGGAGGCGCGTCGGACGAACCAGCGGCGCCTGCTCGTCCTCCACGGCGACCGGGACGCCTGCTTCGACGCCGCCTTCACCGCCGTCGAGTCCGCCGACATCGCGGACGAGGAGACGACGCTGTTGTCGACCCGCGAGGGGTTCCGCTTCGAGCGCCACCGGCCGAAACACGCCAAGCGACTGCTCGGGACCACCCGAGAGGCGGTGATCCTCGACGCGTTCGCGGAGTTCTCGCCCGACGTCGTCGGCCAGTCGGTCGGCGCCGTCGACGGCGGCGGCCTCTACGTTCTCCTCGCGCCGCCGCTCGACGACTGGCCCGACCGCCGCGACGACTTCGACGAGTCGCTCGCCGTCCCGCCGTTCGGCCTCGACGACGTGTCCGGTCGCTTCCGCACGCGGCTGGTCGAGACGCTCCGGACGCACCCCGGCGTCGCGATCGTCGGGGTCGGCGACGACGCCGCTGACGGCGCTGACGACGACGCTCTCGACGCCGGCGGCAACGCCGGCGACGCGGCGGATGGCACCGTCGCCGATGACACCGCCGCGGATATCGAACGGGACGGGCTCACCGGCGACGACGCGCCCCCGGCCGAACCGGGACCGACCGTCCCCGACGCCGCGGCGTTCCCGGCCGTCGCGTACGAGTCGTGTCTCACTCGGGACCAGTCGCGCGTGCTGTCGTCGCTGGAGCGGCTTCGAACCGGAACCCCCGAGCAAGCCGAGGCGGTCGTGGTCGAGGCCGACCGCGGCCGCGGGAAATCCAGCGCCGCGGGCCTCGCCGCCGCGAGCCTCGCGCTCGACGGCCGCGACGTGCTCGTCACCGCGCCCTCGTTCGGCGGCGCCGCGGCGCTGTTCGAGCGCGCCCGCGCCCTGCTCGCGGATCTCGACGCGACGTTCGCGGTCGACGAGGAGCGCCGGATCGAGGTCGGGGCGTCCGCCGACGAACCGACGGCAGATCCGACCGGACGCGGCCGGATCCGCTACCTCCCGCCAGCGGAGGCGGCCGAGGCCGCCGGCGACGCCGACGTGGCGATCGCCGACGAGGCGGCCGCGCTCCCGGTGCGCCTGCTCGCGGACCTGCTCGCGGCGCCCGCCGCGGCGTTCGTCACGACCGTCCACGGCTACGAGGGCGCCGGCCGGGGGTTCTCGGTCCGCTTTCGCGACCGGCTCGACGGGTCGGACCGCCGCGTCACCGACGTACGGATGGACGACCCCATCCGCTACGCCCGCGGCGACCCGGTCGAGGGGTGGGCGTTCCGCGCGCTCATGCTCGACGCCCGACCCCCGGTCGACGAGGCGGTCGCCGACGCGGATCCCGAGACCGTCGACTACCGCGCGCTCGACGGGGACGACCTCCTCGCCGACGAGCACCTGCTCTCGGAGGCGTTCGGCCTGCTGGTGCTCGCGCACTACCGTACCGAACCCGACGACCTCGCGCGCCTGCTGGACGCGCCGAACCTCACGGTTCGCGCGCTGACGTACGAGGGGCACGTCGTCTCGGTCGCGCTGCTGGCGCGGGAGGGCGGCCTGGACGCCGGGACCCGCGAGGCGATGTACGACGGCGAGCGCGTCCGCGGCAACATGCTCCCGGACGTGTTGACCAGCCAGCTTCGCGACCCCGAGGCGGCCGCGCCGACCGGCCTGCGCGTCATGCGCATCGCGACCCACCACGCCGTCCGGAGCCGCGGGCTCGGGTCGCGGCTGCTCCGGGAGATCGAGCGGGAGACCGGCGACGACGTGGACTACCTCGGCACGGGGTTCGGCGCGACGCCCGGCCTGCTCGACTTCTGGGCCGAGAACGGCTACCGGACGGTCCACCTCGCGACCACGCGCAACGCCGCGAGCGGCGAGCACTCGGCGCTCATGATGGCCCCGGCGAGCGACGACGGACGGGCGCTCGCGCGCCGACACGCCCGGTGGTTCCGAGAGCGGATCGGCGGGGTCCTCTCTGACGCCCTGCGCGATCTCGACCCGGACGTGGTCCGCGCCGCGCTCGCCGCCTGCGACGCCGACGGCGAGGCCGTCGTCGACGTGTCCGAGTACGAGTGGCGGCTAACCGTCGCTGCGGCGTACGGCCCCGGGCTCGCGGACGCGGCGCCGCGACCGTTCCGGCGGCTCGCGCTCGCGCACCTGCTCGACCGCGAGGCGGACCTCTCCGCCCGGGAGGAGCGCCTGCTCGTTCGGAAAGTGTTGCAGGCGCGCGAGTGGGAGCGCGTCGCCCAGGAACTCGACTACGTCTCGACGGCCGAGTGCATGCGGAGCCTCGGTCGCGCGCTCCAACCCCTCGTGGACCGCTACGGCGACGAGGCGGCGTTCGCCGAGCGCGATCGATACGAGTAGCGAGGGAGCCGGGAGGGAGCTGGGAGGGACCCCGCGGGGAGCGAGGGTGGACCAGTCGGAACCGCGCCCGAACTTATCCCCGTCGCCCGCCAACCCCGGTCCATGGTCGATCTCGTCGTCCTCGCCGCGCTCGCCCTCCTCGTCGCCGGCGTCGTCGGGAGCGTCGTCCCGCTGGTGCCGGCCGGCCCGCTCTCGGTCGCGGGCGTCCTCGTCTACTACGTCCTCGCGCCGCCGTCGGCGCCGACGCTTGGGCTCGGTTGGGTCGTCGTCTTCACGCTCGTCGGTTTGACCGCCTTCGCCGTCGAGCACCTCGGCGGTCCACTCGCCTCGAAGGCCGGCGGCGCAGAGCCCGCGACGATGGTGGCGGCCGGACTGGCGTCGCTCGTGCTGTTGTTCGTCGTCGGCCCGCTCGGCATCCTCGTCGGCACCGTCGGCGTCGTGTTCGCGGCGGAACTGCGCACGGGGAAGGCGTCCGACGAGGCAGTCCGGGCCGCCGCCTTCACCGTCGCCGGGATGCTCGCGTCGTCGGTCGCGCAACTCGCGTTGACGCTGTCGATACTCGCCGGGTTCGTCGTGGCGGTCTTCGTGCTCTGAGCGCGCGATCGGTCACCGCCCTCGCCGAGCCGCATCCGCGGCGTGGCCGGCGACGCGACCCCCCGCCCCCGAACGTCAGCGCCGCGACTCGACCCCGAGCAGGTCGCGTGCGTCCGCGGGCGACGCGACCGGTCGACCGAGTTCCTCGGCGATCCGGGCCGCCCGCGCGACGAGCGCCTCGTTCGTCGCCATTTCCCCCTTCCGGAGGTAGCTGTTGTCCTCCAGTCCGACGCGGACGTGCCCCCCGAGGATCATCGACTGGGTCGTCAGCGGAAGCTGGTGGGGACCGAAGCCGATGACGTTGAACTCCGCGCGGTCCGGGAGCTGGTCGACCGTCCGCTGGAGGTTCGCGGGCGAGGGCGGCGCGAGCGTCCCCGGCCCGAAGATGAGGTTCAGGTACGGCGGCTCCTCCAGGTCGTCGAGGATCCGGAACGCCTCGTTGAGGTGGCCGTTGTTGAACACCTCAAGCTCCGGCTTGATCCCCCGATCGCGCATCTCCGCGTGCAGGCCGTCGATCGTGTCGCGGGTGTTCTCGCTGGTGAGGCGGCGCCCGCGGTTCATCGGCCCCATGTCGAGGCTCGCCATCTCCGGAGCGGGATCCGTCCGGAGCGGCTCCGCGCGGAGGGCGTCGGGCGCGGCGGTGCCGCCCGTCGAGTGCTGGATCACGATGTCGTCGGTCGCCTCGCGCACGGCGTCGGTCACTTCCTGAAACCGCTCGGTCGAGAACGCCCGCTCGCCGTTGTCGCGGCGGGCGTGCAGGTGGACGACCGCGGCCCCGGCGTCCTCGACCGCCGCGGCCGCCTCGGCGATCTCCGCGGGCGTCTCGGGGAGCTCGGGGTGCGCCTCCTTCCCCTGGATCCCGCCCGTGAGCGCCGCGGTGATGACGACGGGCTTGCCGTCGAGGTACTCGTCGTAGGTCATTCGTCCCAGTCGAGCCCCGCGTGGTCGCGGAAGATCTCGCAGTCGGACTCCGGGTCCAGCCCGTAGCGCTCGGTGCAGATGTCGGCGTGGACCGGCTGGACGAACTCGTCGGCGACGGTGCAGAAGGCGCGGGCGGTGTCGAACGCCCGGTCGCCGTCCGACTCCCGGTATTCGAGGTGTGGACAGGCCATGTGAGCGGCAACGGCGTCCGACGCCATCAAAGCGTGCGTCGGTGACGCCGACGTTACCGGGCGGTCCGCGACGGCTCGACGGACCCGGCCGCCCGGGCGCTCACCCCAACACGACGCCCTCGAACCCGCCGGTGAGGACGACCTCGTCGCCGTCGCGGTGACAGACGACGTCGGCTTCGACCTCCGCGCGGTCGCCGTCGCCGCCGCGGTCGACGGCCTCGACGGTGACCTCGCAGACGATCCGCTGGTCAGTGTAGACGGGCCTGTGGAAGTCGAACTCCATCGTTCGCGCGAGCACGTCGAGGTCGCCGCCGATCTTCGTCGGCATCGTCGCCGTCAACAGGCCGTGAACAAGCAGCCGGCCGTCCTCGTCGGGCACCTCGTGGTGCTCGCCGCTGTCGCCCGAGAGGTCGGCGAACGCCTCGACCTCCTCCACGGTGAAGGTTCGCTCGTGGCGCAGCGTCGTCCCCGGCGACGGGAGCTCGTCGAGATCCATGCGCGTCGCGTCGGGGGCCCGAACCGTGAACGTGTTGCTACGGTCGAACCGTCTTCACGTCGCCCTCGCCGGCGCGGCGCACGACCGCGCGGACGGGGTCGCGGACGCCCGCGAGGTTGTCGGTGTCGCCGTCGAGCACGAGCAGCTTGGCGGGGCGCCCCTCCTCGATGACGCCGCAGTCGAGCCCCGCGACCGCGGCACCGTTGACGGTCGCCATCCGCAGCACCTCGACGGCGGTGGCGTCGGTGAGCTTCGCCGCGAACTCCATCTCGCGGAACATCGAGGGGCTGTTGAGCATCACGTTGTCCGTCCCGAGCGCGACCGTCGTCCGGTCGAGCAGCTCGCGCAGCGGCGCCACGCCGACGCCGGTGACGAGGTTCGAGCGCGGACAGACGACGACCGGCCATTGTGCGTCGGCGAGCCGGTCGAGGTGTGTCTCGTCGGGGTGGACCATGTGAACGATGTGGTCCGGATCGAGGTCCATCGCCGCCTCGACGTCCAGCGAGTCGCGCTCGCCGGCGTGGATGCCGAACAGCTTCCCCGCTCGGCGGGTCGCGTTGCGCTCGGCGCCGAAGTCGGCGTCGCGGGCGCCGCTGGCGCCGAAGCCGGCGGCGAAGGGGTGCTCCATCGCCTCGACCGTCTCGCGGCCGAGCACGACCGACTCGACCGGCAGGCCGTCGACGGCGGCCTCGATCCCCTCGACGCCGGCGACGCCGCCCTCCCGGAACTCCACGTGCGCGGTCGTCCCCGTCGCGTGCATGTACCGCAGCGAGCGGCGCATCGCCGCCACCTTCTCCTCGGTGCTCGTGTCCCGGAGGATCCGGTGTTTCAGTCCGTCCGGCGGCGCGACGAGGTCGTCGAGGTCGAGCCCCCGGCCGGCCTCCTTCGCGACGGAGTCGCCGATGTGGGTGTGGGCGTTGACGAACGCCGGGCAGACGATGTCGTCGCTGGCGACGGCGGCCTCCTCGATCGCCGCGATCGTCCCGTCCTCGACGACGAGGCGACCCTCGACGGCTTCGAAGTCGCCGCCGACGAGGATCGTCCCCTCGTAGGTGGTGACTCCCGGAGCGTCGTCGTCGCTCATTCGTCCACCCCCGCGGCGTCGGCCTCGAACTCGTCGAGCGTCGCGTGGACGCGCTGGCGCACGTCCGAGACGAGCGTCCCCTCGATGTCGAGCCCGAGCACGTCGACGGCCGCCTTCCCGACGCGGTCGGTCGCGTCGGCGACGGTGTACACGCCCATGCGCCACTGCCGTGCCTGGGCGGTCCGCAGGGCGGTCACGAGCGGCGAGTGGTCGCCCAGCCGGCGGACCTCGCCGCCGCCGAGCACTTCGGAGGTCGACTCGGCCATCGACGGTTCGGCCGGCACGTCGAGAACGATCTCCGACGGCGACACCGACGCGCGCTCGGCGATGTCCGCCTCCAGCTCCCGGATCGCCTCGTGGTCCGCCTCGCGCAGCGAGGCCGGGGTGTCGTCGTACTCGGCCCAGACGGCGCGCTTGAACAGGTCACGCCGGTCGTAGCGGTCGGCGAACGCCTCGGTCTCAGGGGTCATCCGTAACGCGGAGATCAGGTCGTAGTCGTCCATCCGGCGCACCGAGCGGGCGTCGATGTCAGGCGTCGCGATCAATCGCTCGGTCGCCCGGCGGAGCATCGCCTTCGAGATGCGCGCGACGGGGTGGGCGTACACGGTCGGCGTCATCAGCGCGCGCGCCATCAACAGCGACTCGGCGGTCTGGACGTTCCCCTCGTCGAGCACGAGGTCGCCGTCGGCGAACGTCAGCTCACGGACGAGGCGCTCGTGGTCGATGGTGCCGTAGGGGACGCCGGTGTGGTGGGCGTCGCGCACCAGGTAGTCCATCCGGTCCACGTCCAGCTCCCCCGACACGAGCTGGCCGTACTGTCCCTCGCCGGCGATGAGGCCCGCGATCCGTTCGGGATCCAGGTCGTGTTCGAGGAGCACGTCGCCGATCTCGGTGTCGACGAGCAGGTCCGTCACGTCGTCGTGGTACAGGCCCGTGTGACGGTGGAGCAGTTCCTCGACGTTGTGGGAGAAGGGCGCGTGGCCGATGTCGTGGAGGAGGGCGGCCGCACGGACGCGCTCGGCCTCCGTGCCCTCGATCCCCAGCGAGTCGAGCGCGCGGTCGGCGAGGTGGTACACGCCGAGCGAGTGCTCGAACCGCGTGTGGTTCGCGGACGGGTACACCAGCTTCACCGTCCCGAGCTGCGCGACCCGGCGCAACCGCTGGACCGGCCCCGTGTCGAGGAGGTCCTCGGCGACCCCGCCCACGGAGATGTGGTCGTGGACGGAGTCCTTGATCGTCGTCATTGGCCCGCGCTTCGCCGGCATCGTGTATAAACTGTGGGCGACGCGGTCGGCGCGTAGGGCGTCCGACCTGTTTGTTCCGTCACGGGTGGCCCGAAAGCACATCACCCGTCGGGCCGGAGCGGCGGACCATGGGAGCAGGCACGCGACGGTCCCTCTGGATAGCTGCCGGAGTCGCCCTCCTCGTCGTCCTCGCCGGCTGTACTGGCGGCGGCGCGCCCTACGACGGTCCGCCCTCCGCGGAGGACGTCGAGGACGGCCACGAGGAGGCGATCCGCGACGCGGGCAGCTACACCTACAACCAGACGGTGTCCGTGAACGGGAGCGTCATCGACGTCACGAGCAACACGACCGCGGCCGTCGAGTTGGACCCCGAGACGTACGTGTGGGAACAGGAAACGGGAGACGGGAGCCTCTCGGTCTACGCGCCGGCCGACGACCGGCCGTACGTCCGGACGCAGGCCGGGAACACGATCCGCTACGACCGCCCTGAGAACGAGTCGGTGCCGAACGTCAGCGGCTTCACGACGCCGCCGATGGCCGAGTTGGCGGGGGCGTTCGACTTCTCGGCCAACGGCACCGCGCAGGTCGACGGCACGCGGACGTACGTGTACGAGGCGAACGTCTCGACGCTGAACGAGTCGGCGGTCGGCCCCGTCGGCGAGGCGCTCGCGGACGCGGAGGCGACCGACGCGACCGTCCAGGTGTACGTCCGTTCCGACGGGCTGGTGAAGCGGGTCGACTGGCAGGTAGTCGTCGAAGGGGTCGGCGAGCCGACCCGGCTCTCGGTGACGATCACCTACGAGAACGTGGGATCGACGACGGTCGAGGAGCCGTCGTGGCTGGAGGAGGCCGAGTCGGCGACGAGCTGATCTGAACCGCCCGGAGCGGGGGCCGCGGACGCCGTCCGGGTTCAGTCCCGGATCGAACTCGCCCGCACGCCGAGCACGTCCTCCGCCGCGGCGGCGACGGCGTCGGTGTGTTCCGCGGGCGCGTACACGCCCATCCGCCAGCCGGCGCGCTGGGCGGCGCGCAGCCCGGAGACGAGTTCGGAGGCGTCCTCGAGCCGCTGGGGGACGCCGTCGACGACGACGCGGCTGCCGGCCTCCGTGAACGTCGGCCGGCCGGGCACGTCGACGATCACCTCGCGGTCGGCGACGCCGGCGAGGTCGGCGATCTCCCGTTCGGCGTCGCGCTCGTCCCCGTGAGCGAGTTCGACCACGTCCGCGGGCGTCGCCGACAGGTCGGCCCAGATCGCCCGCTTGTACAGGTCGCGGTACTCGATGCGCTCGCCCAGCGCGGGCACGTGCTCGCGCAGCGAGACGAGCAGGTCGTGGTCGGCCATCCGGCGGAACCGCTCCACGTCGACCCCGGCGTCGGATTCGAGCAGTCGCTCGGACGCGCGCTCCAGCATCGCGCCGGCGACCCGGGAGACGTGGTGGCGGTAGACGGTGGCGTCCATGAGCGCCCTGGCGAGCAGCAGCGACTCGGCGGTCTGAACGTTCCCTTCCGCGAGCACGAGCGCGCCGTCCTGATAGGTGAGCTCGCGGACGAGGCGCTCGTGGTCGATGGTGCCGTAGGGGACGCCGGTGTGGTGGGCGTCGCGCACCAGGTAGTCCATCCGGTCCACGTCCAGCTCCCCGGAGACCAGCTGTCCCAACTCGCCTTCCCCCCGAACGATCGCGGCGACGCGGTCGACCGAGAGTCCGTGTTCGCGGAGCACGTCGCCCGCGTCGGTGTCGCCGAGGAGGTCGCCGATCTCGTCGTGGTCGACGCCGGTGCGCCGGCGGATCACCTCCTCCGTCTGGTGGCCGTACGGCCCGTGGCCCACGTCGTGGAGGAGCGCCGCCGCGCGGAGGTGGTCGGCGCGGTCGCCGTCGACGCCGAGGTACTCCAGCGCGCGGTCGGCGAGGTGGTACACGCCCAGCGAGTGCTCGAAGCGGGTGTGTGAGGCGGACGGATAGACCAGCCGGACGGTGGACAGTTGCTTGATGTGGCGCAGGCGCTGGAGGGTGCGCGTGTCGAGGAGGTCCCTGGCGACGGGGTCGAGGGTGATGTAGTCGTGGACGCTGTCCTTGATCGCCTTCATGTCGGTCTGTCGAAGATGGCGGGGGCTGGCGTGTAGTCGTATCGGTGTCGAGCCGGCCCGTCCTCCCGGGCGACGCTGTCGGCCCAGCACCGCTCCGCGTCCGGGGAGCTGTCGTGTATCGCGCTCGATCGCTACTCCAGCGGGGTCGCCGTCGCGGTTCTACACCCCGAGACGGTCACGAGGTGATCCGCGTACTCGAAGGAGACCCGCACCGAGGAGTCGGACCCGTCGCTCCGTCGACCGGAACACAACGAGGCCAACGCGTCGGGATCGATCACGTCGTACAGAGGCGGGAGTTCGATCGGGTCCGTCCCACTGACGGAGGCGACGCTAGCGACGACCGCGTGGATCACGGTCGCCTCGTTCTCATCGATAGCCACCGGATCGACTACCGCTACCCCGTTGTTGACATCGACGGCGCTTCCGACAGTGGACCCGACCGCCACCCCCGTGTTATTCGTTCCCATACAAACGTACTATGAGACGTCTCGGGTTGTACTGCACTGCTTCACATGAAGAAGGTATTTACCGGTTCCGCCGGCTGATAGATATCCGTCAGTTCACGTATCGACGAGGGCGGCCTTGATGAGCCGTTTCGTCCCACGGCGAAGACGGGATCCGAACGACTGCCCCGTTATCCCGAATTCCGCGCCCAGCTCCTCCAGGGTTACCTGTTGCGGCGAGTCGAAGTACCCTCGCTCGTATGCAACGATCAGTGCATCGCGCTGTCGGTCGGTGAGACTGTACTCGTCGGCATTCACGAGCGGCATCAGCGCATGGAGGGTCCGCAGCTCGAGGGGAATCGACGACTCGCTGCAGTTCGCTTGAAACGCCTTGATCGCGTCGGCGTCGTCTCCCCGAACTTCCAGCGTCCATCCCTCGCTCGTTCCCTCCGCGGACACGAGCGTGACATCCGTCTCGCGGGTGGCACGCAGGATCCCGTCACCCCCGGGCGTCCATTCGACGCGGACGAGGAGTTCTCCGTCGACCTCGTCGATCACCCGGGTTCGCTTCACCTCGGGACTGTCCCTGAACGCCTCGACGACCTCCTCGGAGTCAGAGCCGTGCACCCAGAAGTACGGGATCGGATCGGAGCGCGTCGGCACGACCTGTTCCAGCCGTATCCTCGCATCCGGTCGGTTCGCGACGAGGCTTCCGAGGGGGAAGTCACCGGGGAGGACAGTGAACTCGGCGACAGTCGCCATGGAAGGGGGCGGCGCCCCGGACGGATTGGTAGCCGGGGAGTACGACGCCCCCCGCTTCGTACGGACGCGATACTCGTACCACGTCCCGAGGTCGTCAGATCGGGACGCCGGGCTCCTCGTAGTCGGTTCCGAGGATCACCATCGTCTGCGAGCGGTCGAACCCGTCCATCGTCGCGATCTGGCCGAACATGAGGTCGCGCAGGTCGTCGGTCGACTCGGCGTACACGCGCAACATCACGTCGTACTCGCCGGTCGTGAGGTGGACCTCGCGGACGCCCTCGACCTCGCGAAGCGTTTCGAGCGCGTCCTCCTCGTGGCCCTGCTGGACCCGCAGACCGACGAACGCCGAGACGCCGTAGCCGAGCGCCTTCGGGTCGACCTCCGCGCGGTACCCACGGAGGACGCCCGCCTCCTCCATGCGCGAGACGCGGTCGTGGACCGTCGCGCTCGACATGTCTATCCGTCGAGCGACCTCGCTGAACGGCGTCCGCGCGTCCTCCTGGAGGATCCGGAGGATCTCGCGGTCGGTGTCGTCGAGTTCCATAGCGGCTTCTGCCGCCTCGGGGCCTTTGCGGTTTGGGTTCCCGTGACGTGCGCCGCCGGAGACAACGCGCTACTCCTCGGCGACCGACCGCACCGCCCGCGCGGCCGCCAGCGCCTCCTCGTGGACGCCGCCGTTCGAGGCGACCAGCCCCGTCGAGTCGTGGCGCCACGGCTCGCCGTCGAGATCGGTCACTGTGCCGCCGGCGACCCGGACCATGTGGACCCCGGCGACGGTGTCCCAGGGGTTGCAGTCGACGTTCGTGATCGTCGCGTCGAGCGCCCCCTCGGCGACCATCGCGAGCGTCGCCTGCGCCGAGCCGAACCGTCGCATGTCGCCGAAGCGCTCGACGATCTCGGCGCAGGCCCGGGCGTACTCGTCGCGCGCGTCGAGGTCCCACCAGACGGTCGGCGTCGCCGCCGCGGTCTCCGGGTCCGTCCGGTCGCTGACGGTCACCCGCGTGCCGTTGCGGTACGTCGCCTCCCCGTCGGCGACGTACACGTCGTCCATCGCCGGCAGGACGTTCGCGGCCGCGACCGGCTCGCCGTCGACGACCGCCGCCACGGCCGTCGCGAACGCCCGGATGTCCCGGACGTAGTTGTTCGTCCCGTCGATGGGGTCGATCACCCACGCGGCGCCCGAGTCCGGGACCGCCTTCAGCTCGTCCTCCTCCTCCCCGACGATCACGTCCTCGGGGAAGTCCTCGCGGATCCGCTCGATGACGGCCCGCTGGCTCGCCAGGTCGGCCTCCGTCACCACGTCCGTCTTGCCGGTCTTCCGCTCCACGTCGATGCCGTCGCGGAACCGAGCGCCGGCGACTGCCGCCCCCGCCCGCGCGGCCGCCTCGGCGACTGCCGCCCGACCGGATCCGCCGTCGGGTTCGTTCGCTGTCATGCGCTCCCCCTGGGACACCAGCCCGGAATAGCCGTCGGTTCCGTACGGTTCCCGTGGGAGTTTACTCCCCCCGGCGAGAACCTCGTCGACGTGCCCGACGACGAGGACGACGCGAGCGACCCCTCGGGCCTCCCGGCGCCGTCGACGCCCGACGACCTCCCGGCGGACGTGGAGGCGGCCCTGACGCAGCTGATCGAGTCGGCGCGCGTCGCCGTCCGCGAGGGACGCCCCGACGAGGCGGTCGCCGCCGTCGACACGGCGCGGACGCTCGCTCGAAACAAGCTGCCGGACGGCGAGCGCACCGAGCGGCTCGTCCACGGCTGTGACCGCGTCGCCGACCTCGCGGCCGACGACCCCCCCGTCGCCACCGAATATCTCGACGCGATGCGCCGTCGGCTGCCGTGACCGCGCGGTGCTGCGATCGACTACTCGAAACCGAGTTGCTCCTCTTCGCCGCATCCGCCGATTTCCGCCCGAAGCGGCCGTGACGACTGTTTACTCGAAATCGACTCAGACCGGAGTTAAGTCACAGTACGTACACCCTTCATCCATGCGCCCAGGCGAGGCGGTCAGACAGATCGAGTACGTCATCGACGCGACGACGACCGACGGCGGCCGACGCTGTGCGGCCGGCTACCGCCCGGCGTTCGAACGCGTTCACGCCGCCGGGAGCGGCGACGACGTGGCCGACCTCGCGGCCGTCCTCGGCGAGGAGGTCCGCGACGGCGCGCGACCCGACCCCGCGGAGGCCGGTCGCGTCGCCGACGAACTGCTCGGCGTCGCGACCGACGGCGGGGAGTAACGACACCCTACTCTACGTCGACGCCCATCGGTCGACAGACGAAACTCGATCCAGCCGTCCCTCCACCGCGTTCGCTCACACCCCGAGCCGTGGGGCCGTCGATCTCGCTCCCCGTCAGCGTCGCGCCCGAACCGGGTTCCCGGCGCTGATGAACGGCTCGTCTCCGTCCTCGGCGACGAACGACAGCCGGTCACCGTTCCGGCTGACTTCCCACTTCGGCAACTCCGGAACCCCGTGATCGGCGGGGTCGCCGTAGCAGCCCGCGATCACCCACGTTCGCGCGAGCATCGTCGATCGTTCCGCTCTCGGTCGATCCGTCACATCGTCGCGACCGTTCTCGCGTCTCGATACCGGGCGTTCGTCCCGGCCCGCCTCTCTCGACATATGATTTAGGCCAGCCTAATCGAATAAGTCGGTTTCGAAGTTTAGGCGGGCCGAAACCAACGGGCGGTTCGTCGGTCGGTTCGATCGCCGTTCGCTGCACCCCTCGGTGTGCTCGCAGCGCCTATAGAGAAGCGAATCTGAGATCACGGTGAACCTGCGGCTCGTCGGTGTTCCGAGTGAGTTTTGCGAGGGAAGAGCGCTCCGAGAGCGTCTTCCGCATCACGGGGAGTGACCCCGGCGATGCGAGGGAAGGGATTTGAACCCTTGGACCTCTACAGGAGCGGATCTTGAGTCCGCCGCCGTTTCCAGGCTTGGCTACCCTCGCACGCAGTTACGGGAGGGGTCCCCCCGAGGGTTAATGCTCCGATTTTCGACGACCGCCGTGACGCCGGCGCGTCAGCGCCCTCGCCGCGGCGCGGTCCCGGCCTGGCGCAGCGACATGTACAACACGGTCCCGAACGACCCCAACAGCAGTCCGAACTCCACCCCGTCCGGGTCGCCGCCGTCGCCCGAGAGAAACAGGAGGAAGCTCGCCGCCGCGGCGCCGAGCGCGAGCGCGTACAGCACGGCCGGACGCGACCCCGGATCGCTCACCACGCGCCACGTCCGGATCGCGTCGTTTCGGGCCCGTCTACCGATCGACCGAACCCACGCAGCAACTCGTCGGAGGAATCCCATCGGATACGCGTTCTTCGACACCGCGACAGTAAAACCGTTCGTCGGGTTCCACGCCCGCGGCGACGCCGCTGTCGACGACGACCCGTCCTGGACGATGGTGTTAGGAACCTCGCGCGCGGACTCGACGGCATGGACGACCACACGCGCGACCTGAGCGTCGCGCCGCCGCTCGGCGACCCGACCGGGTGGCGCGCCGACGAGCGCGTCTGGGAGCACGCCACCCTCAGACGGGCGACCGAACACGGCGTCCGCCTGTTCAACGCCGGCGACTACCACGAGTCCCACGACTGCTTCGAGGACGAGTGGTACAACTACGGACGCGGCTCCGTCGAGAGCGCCTTCCTCCACGGGATGGTGCAGGTCGCCGCCGGAGGGTACAAACACGTCGACTTCGAGAACGACGACGGCATGCGCAGCCTCTTCGAGACGGCGCTGCAGTACCTCCACGGGGTTCCCGACGACTTCTACGGGGTGAACGTCGACGACGTTCGCGGGACGCTCCGTCGGGCGCTCGACGACCCGGCCGTGCTCGACGGCTGGCGGATCGAACTCGACGGACAGCGCGTGACCGCCTACGAGGCCGACTACGAGTACGTCGAGTCGCTGGATCACTGAGCGGTCGTCGGTTCGTCGTTCCCGGATACCGCCCCGGATCGGCCGCGACCCCCGCGCTTTTCGCCCCGCGAGCGAACCGGCGAGCATGGACGGATTCGACCTCCTCCGCGACCTCACCGAGTCCCACGGCCCCGTCGGCTACGAGACGGAACCGCGCGAGATCGTCGTCCGCGAGTTCGAGCGCGCCGTCGACCGCGTCCGGACCGACGCGATGGGCAACGTCGTCGGCACCGTCGAGGGCGACGACGACGCGCCGGAACTCCTGATCGCCGCACACATGGACGAGATCGGGTTCATGGTCCGCCACGTCGACGACGACGGCTTCGTCCGCGTCAGTTCCCTCGGCGGCTGGAACCCCGAGATCCTCCGCTCGGCGCGCGTTCGCGTTCATGCTGACGAGGGGGCCGACCCTGTCGACGGCGTCATCGGCGCGATCCCGGCCCACGTCCGCGACACCGAGTCCGAACAGGACGTCGAGGACGTCGCGATCGACGTCGGACTGGATGCCGAGGCGGCCCGCGAGCGGATCGCCGTCGGCGACGTGGTGACGATGCGCGCGCCGACCGAGCGGGTCGGCGAGTGCGTCGGCGGGAAAGCGCTCGACGACCGCGCTGGCGTCTGGGCGATGCTGCGGGCGGCCGCGCGGGCCGATCCCGACGCGACGGTCCACTACGTCGCGACCACCCAGGAGGAGGTCGGGCTCCGCGGCGCCGAGGCCGTCGGCATCGACGTGGATCCCGACCTCGCAATCGCGGTCGACGGCACGCTCGAACGGGGCGTCCCCGGCGTAGACGAGGCGGACCGCGTGACGACGCTCGGCGACGGCGTCGCGGTCAAGCGAAAGGACGCCACGGTCGTCCCGACGCCCGCGGTCGTCCGTCGGTTGGAGGCGCTCGCGGAGGAGCGCGACATCCTGTACCAGCGGGAGGTGGCAGCGAACATCGGTACCGACACGGGCGCGCTGCAGACGGCCGCGGGGTCGACGCCGGTCGGCGCCGTCTCGATCCCGGTCCGATACCATCACTCGACGGTCGAGACGGCTCACGTCGACGACCTGGCCGCGACGGTGGACCTCCTGACGGCCGCCGTCGAGGCGGCCCCCGACGGCCTCCGATAGAGCGGGCCGGCGCTCGGCGAGCCGGGCACCGCTCTTCCACCGGTGAGTCCGCCGGTACGCTCATGGCGATCGGAGTGCGTGGTGTGAGATGACAGCACATGCCCGACATGCCCGAGGATCCGGACCGCCTGCTGACGGTCGCCGTCGTCGGCGTCGCCGCCGTGTTCGTCGTCGCGCTGGGGGTGCTGGGGTACGTCGCGGCCTCGGGGGACGCCTCGACCGCCGAGCCGATGCGTGACGTGCAGTGGCGCTTCGACCGGGTGAACGACAGCCACGCGCGGATCGTCCACGACGGCGGGCCGACGGTTTCCCCCGACGGCCTGATGGTGTCGGTCGACGACATCGAACGGCACCCGACGTGGAGGTCCGAAACCCTCTCCGAGGGCGACTCGGGCGTCTTCAGGGCCGACGCCGGCTCGGACGTCGCGCTGCTGTGGGAGCGCAACCGGGTCGATCGCGTCGTGCTCGTACGCTGGACCGTTCCGGACGGCGGCGAGGGCTGAGTGCGGGGCGGAACTGTCGAGGCTCGGCCGTCGTGCGTGTCAGTTTCTGGCAAGGATTATATCGGAGGGGGTCGAACGTGTTCGACATGGCTTCGACGGCGTATCTGGTCAGCACGCTCGTGACGGGGCTGGTGCTGGTCGCGGTCGGGGCGTACGTCGCCCGGGCGTTCGCCTGGCGGAGTTGGGTTCGGGCGACCGGCGCGGGCGTCGGGAGCGACGACGGGTCGGCCCCGGAGCTTCCCGGCGAGACCGCCGACCCCTCGGTGGCCCCGCTGGCGGTCGGCGGCGTGTTGGTCGTCGCGGCCGGCGCCGGCGTCGGCGCGGCGGTGGTCGCCGAGACCCCGGCGTTGGGCGCCCTCTTCGGGCTGTTCGCGGGCCTGCTCGCGCTGTACGTCACCTGGGGGGTTTACCACATCTGCCGGTCGCGGGGGATGACCTACGCGCAGGCGTTCGGCGCGGGCATCTGGCTGCTCGCGACGGTGTTCCTCGCGGGCATCGTCGCGAAGCTCCTCGTCGGGTGATCGACGGTGTCCGGTGACGAGGGCGTCCCCGCCGACGGACGGGGACTGGCGGCGGCGGGCGGGTCGCGGCTCCGGAGCGCGCTGTCCGACCACGGCGACCGGGGGACCGCCCTGCGGTGGGCGGTCCTCCTCTGCGTCGAGGCCGCGCTGCTTCTCGCGTACTTCGGGCTCACCGACGCGACGGTGATCCGCCTCGGCTACGTCCTCGCGCCCTTCGTCTGGATCAACGCCGGCCTCTGGGCGCTCGTCCGCGTCGACGCCCCGCCGGCGCCGCGTCGCCGCCGCGTCGCCGCGGGCGTCGCCGCCGTCGGCTACTTCCTCGTCCTCCTGACCGTGACCGGGCTCCTCGGCGGCGGCACGGGCGGTCCGCTCGGGTGGATCGACGTGGGGATGGCCTCCCCCGGCTGGGGGCCGGTCGTCCGCTTCGCGGGGACGCTGTTCTCGTTCACGCTCGTCCCGTATCGACTGATCGGGTACCTCGCGCTGTCGTACCTCGTGTACGCCCGGTTGCTGTCGGCGACGGCGGCGGCGCTGTCGGGCGTCGTGGGGCTCGCCTCGTGCGTGAGCTGCGGCTTCTCGGTCGTCCTCTCGCTGGTCGCTGGCGTCACCGGCGGGTCGTCCGCCGCCCTCGGCGCGGTGTACGCCGCCTCCGTCGAGGTGTCGACGGCGGCGTTTCTGTTGGCGGTCGCGCTGCTGGTCGTGGATCCGAGTCGATTCGGCCGGTCTTGAGGAGTGGGTGGTGTGTCGCGCGGTCGGCGGCGGGGGCTCGACGACCGCGCTCGGAGCCTCAGATGATAGAGTACGCCGCGGCGAACGTCAGCGCGAGCGCGCCGACTAGCCCGGCCAGCACAACCAGCGTCACCGCGCGGGGCTCGTACTTGAGGTGCTGGTAGTAGCCGACGACGAACAGCGCCTTCACCGCCGACAGCACCAGTATCGCCACGAACGCGGTCCAGTACATCGAGTCCAGGAAGCCGGCGCGCTCGACGGCCACCTGCGCCGTCGCGATGACGAACAGGACCACGTATATCGCCGTGTACAGTTTGAGTGATGTCATGTTTCGGTCACCTCACACGATGTAGAACAGCGGGAACAGGAACAGCCACACCACGTCCACGAAGTGCCAGTAGAGCCCGAAGTACTCGATGGGCTCCTCCTCCCCGAGGTACGCGCCGCGGGCGGCGCGAACGATCATGTACAGTGTGATCAGAAGCCCGACGGCGACGTGCGCGCCGTGGAGCCCAGTCGTCAGGTAGAACGTCGACGATGCGATGTTCGTCGACAGCCCCCACCCGTCGGGGAAGCCGGCCTCGTGGACGTGGAACAGGTGGCTCCACTCCATCGCCTTGTTGATCAGGAACCCGACCCCCAGCAGGAAGGTGGCCGAGAGGCTCCCGACCACCCACAGTTGCTTGCGCCGCTGCGCGGCGACCATCGCGATCACGACGGTGAAACTGCTCGTGAGCAGGAGGTAGGTGTTGATCAGCCCCGGGAGTGGGACGTGCGCGGCCGGGATCATGTGGTGCCACGACTCCCAGCCGTACGCGACTCGGACGAACGCGTACGCGCCGATGAACGCGCCGAACAGCACCACGTCCGAGGCGAGGAACACCCACATCCCGAGCTTCGTGTTCTCCACGTCGCCGAAGGGCCACTGGGCGGCCCACTCGACCACGGGCCCGTCGAAGGGCTCCATCGTCATCGCCACGAGCGAACTCACCGTGACGATGCCGCCAGCCACGAGGAAGCCGAGGTACACGTCCCCGGCCATCCCGTCGACGAACGACCCCTCGCTGATCCCCGAGGCGCCCACGAGGGTGAGGAACGCGCCCAGCGAAACGATCACCGGCCAGACGCTCGCGTGGCTCACGTGGCCGTCGTGTTCCGTCTCGACGGGCGTCGCCGCCGGCGTCGCGCCCTCGCGTGTCACGACCGCCCCCCCGTCGGACGCCGCGGTTCCGCCGTCGGCGGCGGCCGTGGCGCCGTGGGCGTCGCCGCCGGCCGTCTCCGCGTGGACCTCCTCCTCGTCGCGGAACTCGAGTTCGCCGGACGTGTAGTCGGGGTACCCCGGGAAGTTCTCCAGCGGCGGCGGCGACGGCACCGTCCACTCGGCGGTGCTTGCGTACTCCCACGGCCGGGCGGACGCCTCATCGCCGTCCCACGCGCTCCGGTAGAGGTTGTAGAACATCACGAGGAACGACGAGCCGAGCAGGAAGCCCCCGATCGTCGCGATCTGGTGCCACGGCTCCAGCTCCGCCTGGTAGGCGAACACCCGGCGGGGCGTCTCCCAGGCGACGAACATCGGGAAGTAGAGCAGGTTGAAGCCCACGAAGTACATCACGAAGTGGACCTTCCCGAGGAACTCGTCGTACATCCGGCCGGTGAGCTTCGGGAACCAGTAATAGAGCCCGCCCACGAGCGCGGTGACGCCGCCCACCATCACGTAGTGGAAGTGCGCGACCACCCAGTAGGTGCCGCGGAACTCGTAGTCGAGGACGACCGCCCCGAGGAACACGCCGGTGATCCCCCCGAGGATGAACAACACGAGCGCGCCGAAGTTGAACAGGAACGGCGTCGAGAAGCGGATGTCGCCCTTCTTCATCGTGTAGATGAGCGCGAAGACCATCAGGTCGAACGGCAACGAGATGCCGATGGTCGTCGCCATGAACACCGTTTTGGCGTTCAGCGAGATGCTCGTGAGGAACATGTGGTGCATCCACACGAAGAAGCTCTGCAGCGCCACCAGCACCATCGAGGCGATGAACCACTTGCGGCCGACGATCCGCCGGCCCGTGAACGTCTGGAACGTCTCGGCCATGATGCCCAGCGCCGGGAAGAACACGATGTACACCTCCGGGTGGCCGAAGAACCAGAACAGGTGGGTCCACAGAAGCGACCCGCCGGGACTGGTCTGGGCGAAGTAGGTCGTCCCGAGGATGCGATCCGACGAGAGGATGAGCAGCGCCGCCAACAGCGCGGCGAACGCGAACAGCATCATCCAGACGGTGAGGAGGATCGTCCACGAGAACAGCGGCATGTTCCACAGCGACAGCCCCTTCGCGCGCATCCGATGGATGGTGGTGATGAAGTTCACCGACCCGACCGTCACCGAGGCGGTGAACAGTATCAACGCGAGGATCGTCGCCGTCGCGCCGACGCTCGGGAGGAACGTCGGCACGCTCAGCGGGGCGTACATCGTCCACCCGCCCGAGAACGACGACCCCTGGAAGAACGACACGCCGAACAGCAGCCCGGAGAAGAGATACAGCCAGTAGCTCAGGGCGTTCAGGCGCGGGAACGCCAGGTCCTTCGCGCCGATCTGGAGGGGGACGATGTAGTTCGCGAAGCCGAACGCGAACGGCGAGAGGAACCAGAACACCATCAACAGGCCGTGGGCCGACACCGCCTGGTTGTACGCGACCGGGCCGAGCAGGCCTTCGCCCGCCGCACGCGACACCCACATCTGGCTCCGCATCAACAGCGCGAGCACCCCGCCGAACACGAGGAAGAACAGCGACGTGCCGAGGTACAACAGGCCGATGTCCTTGTGGTTCGTCGTGACGAACCACCGCTTCAGGGTCTTCGAATCCGGGAGATCCGGCGTCGCGAGGACGCTCCTCCGGTCGTCGGGAGCGCTCACGCGCCCACCCCCGCCGGCGCTGCGATCCGGTCGATCGTCGTCGAGACGCTCGCGTTCGTCTCGGCCCCGCCGTCACCGGCGGATCCGTTCGGCGCCGACGTGTTCGCGTACCACGCCTCGAACGCGTCCTCCTCCATGATCACCACCTGCGCGTCCATGTAGGAGTGTCCCGACCCGCACAGCTCGTAGCAGTGGGCCTGATACCTGCCCGGCTCGTCGGCGACGAACCAGGTCTCGGTGGTCTGACCCGGGATGGCGTCGGATTTCACCCGCAACTCCGGTATCCCGAAGTTGTGGAACACGTCCCGCGAGCTGACCACCAGGTGAACGTCGGTGTCGGTCGGCGCGCGCAACACGTCGCTCTCGTGGCCGTTCGGATAGATGAACGTCCAGGAGAACTGCCCGCCGACGACCTCGACCTCGATCGCCTCGGGGTCGGCCGCGGTCGACCCGGGGTCCTCGACGTACAGCAGCGTGAGGTACGTCCAGGAGATGAGCGAGACGACGATGACCGCGCTCATGCCGAAGGAGACGAACAGCTTCCCGCCCCCCTCGCTTCCCTTCGGGAGTTCGCCCAGTTGCGGCCGCTCGACGTCGTCGTGGTCGTGGTCGGCGCCGCGCCGGTACTGGTACGCCTTCAGCCCCATGTAGCCGAGCACGACGACGCCCACAGCCACCCCGAGAATCAGGAACACCTCGAAGATCCGATCGAACACCTGGGCCCTCGTACCTCGGGGGACGAGTCCGCTCCCGCCCGTGTGGAGGAGCACGGCGTGGACTGCCGCAGCGTCACACGGTATCATGCCACACTACCAATTACGGCAAGTATTGATAGAACTATCGCCGATCGCACCCCGGTTTGCCCCCCGTTTCCCTTGGGTTCGCTCGCGTTCGCAACGCCGCCAGCGAAGTCAGACCTCGTGTTGTGGGATCCCGACCGTCCGGTCGAGCACGCCGGCGAGGACGGCTCCGTACACCCAGTGGGCGACCAGCGAGACGACCAGGAAGGTCCCGGCGATGACGGCCGACCCCTCCGGCATGAACGCGGGGACGAACCCGGTCCAGAAGATCGTCGCGAACGTCACGCCACGGAGGTACCGCGGCCCCTCCGGCGGGAGGTACGCGCCGACGACGAGGAACACCATCGGCAGCAGCACGGTCCCCATGGCGGCGAAGAGCGCGAGGCCGAGCGTGAGCGTCGGCTCGATGCCGAGCAGCTCCGTGAGGGGGACGAACTCCGCGATCGGGTCGGGACGGAACAGCCCCAGCGCCGCCGGGATCCCCACCAGTACCGGGATCATCGTCAGCATCCCGAGCAGCCCGCCGAGCATCCCGACCCCGAGCACCTTGACGGTGATCGGGATCGCCAGCTCCGAACCGGACTCGATCACCGTCGACTCGCCGCCCGCGATCTCGGTTGGCTCGCTCATTGTCGCGAAGATGTTCGCCGCCGTGCATGTTAACTGTTATCAATGGACACTTTTCGGACCGGTCCGATCGCGGACACGACGCGCCCGGAACCGCGTTCCTCAAATGCGTACCGGGCGGAGATCGGGTATATGCGAATTCGCCAACTGGGGACGGGCGTCCCCGAGGTGGCCGTCGTCGCCGGGATCCACGGCGACGAGCCCTGCGGACCGCGGGCCGTCGAGAGACTGCTCGCCGCCGACCCCGACGTGGAGCGCCCGGTGAAGCTGATCGTCGCGAACGAGGAGGCGCTCGAGGCGGGCGTTCGCTACACCGAGGAGGACCTGAACCGCGCGTTCCCCGGCGACCCGAACGGCGACACCCACGAGTCGCAGTTGGCCCACCACCTCATGGCCGAACTGGAGGGCTGTACGGCGCTCGCGCTCCACTCGACGCAGTCGACGGCCGAGCCGTTCGCCGTCGCCGAAACCGTCGACGAGATCGCCCGCGCCATCGTCCCGCATCTGTCGGTGACGAAGCTGCTGCAGACGGAGGGGCTCGCGGAGGGGCGGCTCATCCGGCACCCGCACACCATCGAGGTCGAGTGCGGGCTCCAGGGAACCGACGAGGCCGCCGAGAACGCCTACCGACTGGTTCGCGGGTTCCTCGCCGCGACGGGGGCGCTTCCGGACGCGACCCCGGCGACGGCGGCGCCGAGCGGCGTCACCGATCGCGAATCCGCGTCCGATGGCGAGTCCGACATCGGGGCCGACGCCGCCTCCGACGGCGGCACGGCGGCGCACGTGGAGGTGTTCGAACTCGTCGACCCCGTGCCGAAGCCGCCGGCCGACGAGTACGAGGTGTTCGTCGAGAACTTCACCGAGGTGGCCGTGGGCGAACGCTTCGCCGCCGCCGACGGCGAGGTGTTCACCGCCGACACGTCCTTCTATCCGGCGCTGATGTCGCCGTACGGCTACGCCGACCTGTTCGGCTACGCCGCCGACCGCGTCGGCGTGCTCGACGACTGACTCTCGTCGACGTCCGCTGCGATCGACCCGCGTCGGTGTCCGCTGCGACTGATCCGCGCCTGCGTCGGGATGAGCCGACTCAGGCTTCCTCGTCCAGGTCCTCGAGCTCCTCGATCGGTTCGAGGTCGTCGCTCAACAGTTTCTTCGCGCCGACCGCGAGGGCGACGAGCAGTGCCACCGCCACGAGGATACCGACCGCCTTCCCGGCACCCGATCCGGACGAGTCGTCCTCGTCGTCCGCCTCGCCCGCATCGAGGGCCTCGGCCGCGTCGCTCCCGTCCGTTCCGCCCCCGATCGAGGAGGGGCCGACGTCGATCCCGTCGTGAAAGTGCAACTCGAACAGCGTGATGTCCGCCATGTCCGACGGATCGTTCGGCGACCTGTTATCGGTTTGGATCGTGTCGTCTCGCCGGCGGCTGGCGCCCGCCGTCGCGTCGCCGGATCAGAACCGGTCCCACTCGTAGAACCACCACGCGGCCCCCAGCAACAGCAGCCCGGCGCCGAACGCCGAGGTCGCCGGCTCCGGGAACACGAACAGCAGGAAGCCGAGGACGAGGACGGTCGTCGGGGCGATATCGTCCGACAGCGATGACCAGGAGAGATCCATCGTGGAACACGTCGCGGCCGACGTACTTGTCGGTTTTCGCCGTTCCCGTGCCGATGCGTTCGGACGGTCGGGCCGACCGATCACCGCCGGCGCAGTTCGATCTCCTGTCCCTCGATGTCCTCGAAGGCGGCGACGAGGCCGCCGACGCTCACGCGGCCGCCGTCGGGGTCGTCGACGGTAAAGGAGGCGACCTGCTCGGAGGCGTCGTACTCGTAGTCGACGACGGTCCCCTCGACGCGGATCTCGTTGCCGGTCTCCACGTCGCGGCCGGTGACGGCCGCCTCGAAGTCGCCGTCGAGCTCGTGGATGTCCTTCACGGCCCGACGGATGGAGGCGTAGGTGCGGGGGAACGGCCGGCTCTCCCCGTCGGCCGAGAGCGTCTCGGCCGTCGACCAGAGGACGGTCCCGAAGAACCCGCTCACGAGGAACCCGAGCGCCGAGCGGTTGAAGATGACGCCGTAGCGGTCGCGGTCGTCCCGGAGGGCGTCCTGGGTGGCATACACCGAATACTCCCCGTCGGCGACGGCGATGACGGGCGTGGTGATGCCGCGGCGACCGCGCGCCTCTGTCGCGACGGCGTCGTAGTCGAACTCGCCGGGCGAGGGCGCCCGGGACGCGGGGGTCACGAGCAGTTCGACGGCGACGCCGTCCTCGATGCGCTGCTGGAGGATCCCCCGGAACCGCCGCAGCAGGTCGGGCGTCAGCGAGACGGCCAGCTCGTACTCGGCCGACTCGATGACCTCCTCGAGATACCGGAGGATCGTCGAGCGGGACTTCACCAGCGATACCGCCTCGGTGTCCCGTGTCGGGGCGGTGTATCGCGCCTCCAGCTCGTCGACCATCTCCGAGAGCGACGAGCGGATGTCGCCGAACGCCTCGTCGGGATCGACCGCGACGATCTTCATCGGACGCGACTCCCGAAGCTCCACCAGCCCGCGGTCCGAGAGGCTTCGAACCGTGTCGTACACGCGCGGCTGCGGGATATCGGTCTCGGTGGCGATCTCCGAGGCCGTGAGCTCGCCGTGTTCCAACACCGCGAGATAGGCGTCGATCTCGTACTCCCCGAGGTTGAACCGCTCGCCGACCCGCTCCATCGTCGTCCTGAGATCGTCGGTCATACCTCCCTGTTTGCACCCTTCCCTAAGGGTTTTACTGAAGACCGAGTTGTACCCGTTTTCGAAAGGGAGTTCACCACGGTCGGGCGGCTCGCGGCCCGCCCCTCGTCGGCTACATGTACATCCGGTCGGACGGCTGCTCCTCCTCCGAGTGTTCTTCCAGCCGTTCCGCGAGGCTCCGGTAGTGTTCGCCGACCTGGTCCGCGAACGCCTCGAGCGGTCCGGTGTCGACGTCCAGGCCGTACACCGCCTCGACCGCCTCGACGAGCCGGAGCGCCGCGTCGACATCCGGTACCTGCGGGTGGACGGGCGTGACGTACACGCACCCGCGGAGGTCGGACTCCATCGATCGGGCCATCAACGCCGCGTTCGTCCCGTCGAGGAAGCCGTTCGCCATCGGCTGCACGGTCCCCGGATCCGTCGGCTCCGTCGGTTCCTCGGATTCGGTTGTCCCTTCCGACTCCGCCGGTTCCGCCGCGTCGGATACGTCGACCGTGCCGGCCGCGTCGGTCGCGCCCGACGCCGCGACCGTCCCCCCCGCTCCTCCGACACCACCTTCGGCGGGGTCGCCGGCGGCCGGCCCGGCGTCGGGGTCGTCGTCGGGGAAGTGTGCGGCCCGGTAGTCGTCGCTGGCGACGTAGAACGCGCGGTGCTCCGCCGGCCCGTGCGGGAACGGCGCCCCGGACAGGACGGCGATCTCGTCGACGCTCGCCCGTTCGGTCCAGTCGAGGACGGCCCGCGAGAACGGCTCCGCCAACGAGTTCGGGACGAACAGTTCCCCCACGAGCATGGTCACGTCGAGGCCCTCGCGCGAGAAGAGGCGGGTAGGGTATCGCGGTCGCCCGTTCTCGAACGGCGTGATCGTCGGCAACCCCTCCGCCCTGATGTGGCCGGTCTGTTCGAGTCCGAGGTGGTCGACGAGGTAGTCGACGGCGGTCAGGCCCGCGAGCCCGAACTGAGAGAAGCCCGCGATGACCGTGCTTGCGGGCTCCCGGTCGGTCGCGACGTGGAACGTCGTCGGTTCGGCGTGACGGCTCATGTCAGCCGGTACGAACGGTTCCGTGTTAGCAGTACCGGGCGTACGACCCTGCGCCAGTACCGTGTGTTCCGACCCGGCGTCAGTCGAACACGCGTCGGTCGGACGCCCGAGGGTCCCCGCCCCGACCGCGTGAGGGGGAACGTTTTTTCACGCCGACGCCGACGCCCGCTGTATGTACACGGGGACGGCGGCGGCGGTCGCGACCGCGACGCCGCTCGCGACGACCGTCGCGGGCCTGTTGGACGGGCTGGCCGACGCGTACCAGTCGGCGCTGGCCGTTCCCGGCGTCGCGATCGCCGTGATCGTCCTGTTCCTCGCGCTCGGGGCGGTCGTCTCCACCTACGCCCTGCGCCTGCTCGGGCGGCCCGTCGCCCGTCGGTTCGCCCGCGAGTCGGTCGCGCACGTCATACTCAGGGGGATCCGTCTGGTGGTCATCCTGCTGTTCGGCGCGGCGGGCCTCTCGGCGGCGGGCGTGGAACTAGGTAACATCGTCCTCTCGGTCACGGTGTTCTCGGCGGTCGTCGCGGTCGTCCTCGCGCCGATCGTGGGGTCGATCATCAGCGGCGTGTTCGTCCTCGCCGACCAGCCGTTCGAGATCGGCGACATGGTCGAACTCCCGGACGGCACGCGGGGGTTCGTCGACGACATCACCCTCCGGTACACGAAGGTGTTCACCGTCGACAACACCTTCGAGGTGATCCCGAACTCGTACATCCGCGATCACCGCGTCACGAACCTCTCCGCGGAGGACGAGCGTACGCGCCTCTCGCTGCCGATCCTCGTCACGTACGAGTCGGACATCGACCGCGCGCGGTCGCTCATCGAACGGGCGGCAGCCTCCTGCGAGGCGGTGATCGAGGGCGGTCCCGACATCCGGATCGGGGTCGCCCGGTACCCCGCGAGGCCCACGTGCTACATCGACAGCTTCGGCGACCACGGCGTCGAGATCACCCTGCGTTACTGGGCGAAGAACCCGTTCAAGCCGCTGACCGTCCGATCGCAGGTCCAGACCGCCGTCTGGGATATCCTCGAGGACGACGACTCCATCGACGTGGAGTTCGCCTACCCGCACAGCCACCTCGTGTTCGACGACACGAGCGGCGTCGCGCAGGTGACGATGCGCGAGGAGGCGGCCGTCTCGCACGAGCGCGCGACACACGAGTCACACGCCGCGCCCGAGGAGGACGGCGTCGCCGACGGCGCGGGCTCGACACCCGAGGAGAACTGAGCGTCCGGAGCCGTTTACTCCTGCAGCTCGAACGCGACCTCGACTTCCGCCTGGTACTCCCGACCCTCAACGGAGGCGACCTCGACCCCGAACTCCTCCACTTCGACCCAGTGGACCTCGTCCAGCGTCTCCTCGGCGCGGTCGATCGCGTCGTCCGTGGCGGCGTCGAAACTCTCGGTACTCCGGCCGATCAGCGTGATCTTCTTGAAGACCATCTCACACGTTCGCTCTCCGGCGGGATCCAAAAAGGTATCCGCGGCCCCGGGTCGTCTCGGGCATCGGGACCGCACCACCCACCGTGGCGACGGCGTCCGGTCGGCTCCTCCCCGTTAGCGCGTTCCGCGCCGACGGTCGATCCGCTCGGTCACCGCGTCGGCCACGTCGGTGAGGTGGGCGGTCCCCCAGACGGCGACGATGACGGCGCCCGCCAGGTCGAACACGAGGTCGTAGATCGTGTCCTCCAGCCCGTACTGGGTGAGCACGCTCCCGGAGCCGACGGCCGCGGCCGCCCCGCTGATAGCGAACTCCAGCACCTCCCAGAACACGCCGAAGGCGGCGACGAACACCAGGATGAACACGAACATGAACCGCGACGGGAGGTACACCGCCTCGGTGTGTTCGTCGATAGCCCGCGCGACGGTGTAGCCCACCGCCGCGACGACCGACGCTGACAGCGCGTGGGTGATGTGGTCCCAGAACGGGATCGGGCTCGCCTCGGCGTAGAGGTTCCCGGTCAGTCCCGGTATCCCGGCCACGCCGAGCGCGTGCAGGAAGACGGCCGAGGTGATCCACAGCGTCAGCCCGGCGTCCATCGGGAGGTCGTACTCGCGCTCCAGCGCCGCGGGGAGGAACGTCACCCCGAGCGCGACGAGGCCGTTGACGATCAGCCCCGTCGAGCCGCGCTCGATCCCGATCCCGAGGAACATGACCATCAGTACCTGCATCGCGCGGGTCGCCTGTTCCTGTCGCTCGGGGGAGATCCCGAGCGCGTCGCGGAGTTTCACGCCTCGGCCACCTCCACGTCGACCCGGTCGGTTCCGGCGGCGCGGCGACGGAAGTAGTACTCGAACAACAGGCCCGCGAGGACGCCGGCGACGGTGGCCGCGACGAAGTCCCACATCATCGCCGTCTCGATCGCGTGTTCGGGGCGCCCGTCGAGCAGATGGCGGGTGCCGAGGAGCGTGTCCGAGAAGTACCTGACGACCGCCCACACCCCCGCCGCGGCCATCGTCGCGATGGTCACGAAGAAGACGGCGAACGAGTGCGTCATGCGGACGGGGGTGAACACGTCCAGTTCGACGGCGAGGATGAGCGCGACCGTCGCCACCGCGAGATACGTCGTCACCCGTCCGGTGAACGTGATCCCGCCGACCGTCTCCCCGACGATCAGCGTCCGGCCGACCGCCGGCAGCGACGACAGCGCCAACACCTCCCAGGGGAGCATCGCGGTGGCGTTCCGGAACGCGACCGGCGGCACGAGCGCGACGGCGACCAGTGCTAACACGAGCGCGCCCCACACCTGCTGCCCGAACAACAGCTCGCTCCCGCCGCTGGCGACCAGGAACGCGAGCACCGTCCAGCCGATCACCGCGTTCGCCCGCCGGTCCTCGACGACGGTCCGAAGCCCCGACTGCGTCATGGAACTCGCTATGCGGCGCCGGGGTGTAAAACGGTCGGCCGGTGGCGCACGACGGTCGGGCCGCGGTTTCCGCCGCGTCGCCCGGTCAGGCGACGCCCGCGAGGTACGCGAGCAGGTAGGCCAACCACGCGATGGTCACCGCGGCCAACCCGGTGAACAGGGCGCGTTCGGGCCCCGGTCGTGCGAACTCGGGCGAGAGCGCGGCGCGCCCCCGGCGACGGATCCGAACCGGCGCGACCCCCACGGCGCCGACCGCGAGCACCGAGAAGACGAAGGGGTACGAGAGGTCGAGCGTGGGCGCCGGAATCAGGAACGCGCCGGCGGCATACCCGGCTCCGGCGACGGCGAGCGGATCGACGCGGCGTGGAACGTCGAACGCCCGGTTGGACCGTCCGTCCCGTTCGGCGCGGAGGTGGCTCCACGCCAGCACGGCCGCCCAGACGGTCGCAAGCTCCAGCGCGAACGCCCCCAGGAGGTGCAGCGTCGGATCCGCCGACAGCGCCACTCTGGCGGTCACCACGTCCGTCGAGAGGGGGTAGAGGAACGCCGGCGGTTCGCCGGTGAACAGGTCCCCGAAGGGATGGGAGGCGAGACCCGCGAGCGCGAGCGCGAACGTCGCCCGCGGCGTCAGCTCGGTCCGCCGGCGGATCGCCGCCGCCAGCGCGAGCGCGGTCGCGACGAACGCGACGGTCACGACCGCCCCGAGCACGCCGCTGACGGTCGCTGTCACCGCGACGAGGCCGGCGACGAGCGCGAGCGCGACGGCGCGGGCGCTCCCGCGGCCGTCGACCCACGCGGCGGCCGCGAGCGCGACGATCGGGGCGACGACCAGCGAGTGGGTCACCGCGCGGTGGACGAGGTTCCCCGTGGACCAGAACGACTCGGCGAGGCCCAAGGCCCCGGTGCCCGCGCCGAGTCCGGAGACGACGCCCACCAGCGCGTACCCGATGTCGACGTCGGGCGCGGCGGCGAACAGCGCGGCGACGACGCCCAGCGTGAGCGCACGCGCCGGTCGCTCGCCGAGGCGCCGCGCGACGAGCGCGACGAGCGCGAACGCCGCCAGCGCGTGTCCCACGAACATAGGCGGACTACCACCTCATCGGATTTAAACTCGCGGCAGAACGTGTGACACGGTAGCGCGCGACAAGCTAGCCGGGACGACGATCGACCCCCGAGTCACGCTCCCTCCGGAGTCCGCCCCCTCACGCGTCCCGGATCCGGCCTCTCAATCGTCCGGACGCCCTCAATCGCCCGCGGGCGCCGGTGTCTCCTGATCCGTCCCGGCGTCGCCGATCTTCGTCCACTTCTTCTCGATCTCGGCGTTCCCGCGGACGACGGTGTCGTCCTCGACCGCGAGGCGGGTCTTGCGGAGTTCGATCGACTTCACGACGCCGACCGTGCCGCCGATGTCGACGATGTCGCCGGGGTTGAAGTCCTCGTCGCGAAGGAGGTAGACGCCGGCGACGGCGTCGGCGATCATCCCCGAGGTCGCGTAGGAGATACCGAGCGCGACGAACCCCGCGGCCGTGCCCAGCGAGGTGGCGATGCCGTCGAGGCCGACGATGGAGAGAAACGAGAGGCCGACGCCGAACCACAGGAAGACCGCGACGATGGTGGCGATGAACTGTCGGTAGACCGGCGACTCGCCGGCGATGGTCCGCTTCAGTGCCTCCCGAAGGACCGTCATGAACACCTTCATCGCGACCCCGGCGATGAGCAGGAAGACGACGCCGGCGATGACGCTCGGCAGGGCGTCGGCGACATCGGTCAGGAACCGTTCGATCGCCTCCCGGACCAGTCCAGTCCCCGACTGGGCGATGGGGAGTTCGAGCATGGCCCCGACTGCGACCGGCTGCCACTTATCTCCCGTGTTCGTTCCTTTTGTCCCCGTCTCGCGTGCTCGACACCGCCTCATCTCGGCGGAACGGTCCGTCGGTCGCTTCGGGGACGCTATCCTTCCGGGCGGCTCGGGCCACAGACCTCGTCGCCGACCGGCCGTCGTCTCGTTCGCTACGCTCGCTCGACGGCGCTATCCTTCTGGGCGGCTCGGGCCACGCGACCTCCCTTCGGTCGATCGCGCACACCTCGCCGCCGACTTGCCGTCGTTTCGCTCGCTACGCTCGCTCGACGACGCTATTCTTCTTGACGGCTCGGCCCGCAGACCTCGCCGCCGTTCGCCGAGGCGGTCGCTCCGTTCGGTCGCTCCCGCCTCGCTATTCGTGCGCGGCGTCCCACTCGTCCGGCTTGCGCATGTTCCCACACTCGTTGCACTCGATGCGACCCATCGAGTCCATCGCGTTGTTCACCGTCTCGCAGTTCCCGCAGAAGTAGCCCCACCTGGTCTCGCCCGCCTCGTCGGCGTACACGTGGAAGAACGGCGCCTTCGACCCGCGTTCGCCGTCCGCACGGTCGACGAAGAGCTCGCCGGCGGCCGTCTCGACGACTTCGAGATTCATACCCGAGGGAGGCGACGCTCGCTGTTAAACCGTCTGGGTCGACCCCGAACGCGACGGCTTACGTCCGGAACGACTCGCCGCAGCCGCACTCGGCCTCGACGTTCGGGTTCTCGACGTGGAAGCCCGCCGCCTGCAGGCCGGACTCGTAATCGAGCGTCGAGCCGCCGATGTAGTTCATCGAGGACGGGTCGACGAACACGCGCAGGCCGTGGTGCTCGGTCACGCGGTCGTCCTCCTCTGGCTCGTTGTCGAAGCGCATGCCGTACGAGAGGCCCGCGCAGCCGCCCTGCTGGACGAACAGGCGAAGCCCGCCGACATCGGTGTCCATCCCCTCACCCTCCATGAGGGAGATGGCCTCCTCGGCGGCCTTCGGCGTCACCGTGACGGGGACATCGGGCTCGCCGCCTCCGGACGCGTCAGTGCTCATGGTGGGTTGATCCCGGCACAGGGGTATAACCTTGACGCAGGGTAGCAGGGACTCGGGCGTCGCAAGGGCGTTCGCCCGCCGCCCGCGTCGTCGACCATCGCGGGTCGGTCACTCGTCGCCGGCGTCCTCGAACCGGACGCGCACGCTCTCGGCGTGCGCCTCCAGCCCCTCGGCCTCCGCGAGCGTCGTCACCGTCCCAGAGAGGTCGCGCAGGCCGTCCTCCGAGAGCCGCTGGACGGTCGACGACCGGAGGAACGTGTCCGTCGAGAGCCCGCCGAACGCCTTCGCGCCCCCGTTCGTCGGGAGCACGTGGTTCGTCCCGGAGGCGTAGTCGCCGGCGGCGACCGGGGTGAACCGGCCGAGGAACGCCGAGCCGACGTTCGAGATCCGGTCGAGCAGCGCCTCGTCGTCCTCGGCCTGGATCGAGAGGTGCTCGGCGGCGTACTCCTCGGCAAACAGCACCGCCTCGGGCATCGAGCGCGCGACGAGCACGCCCGAGGCGTCGTTGTCGAGGGCGGACTCGATGGTTTCGGCCCGTTCGCGCTCAGGCGCTCTCGCCTCGATCTCCCCGCAGACAGCCTCCGCGACCGCCTCCGAGTCAGTCACCGCCACGACGGACGCGTTCGGGTCGTGTTCCGCCTGCGCGATCAGGTCGCTCGCGACGGCCGCGGGGTCGGCGGTGTCGTCGGCGAGCACCAGCACCTCCGAGGGGCCCGCGAGGAAGTCGATCTCCACGTCGCCGCGGACCTCCGCCTTCGCGGCGGTCACCCACTTGTTGCCCGGCCCGACGACCTTCCGGACGCGCGTCACCGTCTCGGTGCCGAACGCGAGCGCGGCGACGCCCTGCGCGCCCCCGACGGAGTAGACGGCGTCGGCGCCGGCCTCGTGGATCGCCGCCAGCGTCGCGGGGTTGATGTCCTCGGCCGGCGGCGTCGCGACGGCGACGTGCTCGACGCCGGCCACCTTCGCGGGGACGACGCCCATGATCGCCGACGAGGGGTACGCCGCGGTACCGCCGGGGACGTACACGCCGACGCGATCGAGGGGGCGGAAGCGCTTCCCGAGTACGCGGCCGTCGTCGAACTCGCGGGTCCAGTCCTCGGGGACCTGTGCCTCGTGGAACTCGCGGACGTTCGCGATCGATTCGCGGATCGCCGCGAGCACCTCGTCGTCGACGGCGTCGACGGCGCGCTCGGCCTCGTCGGTGATGTCGACGTTCGCCACCTCGACGCCGTCGAACTCGCGGGAGAACTCCCGGACCGCGGCGTCGCCCTCGTCGCGAACGCGTTCGACGATGTCGCGTACGTCGCCCCGAACCGCGTCGACGCCGGCGTCGCGCTCGAAGAACGCACGCCGCTCGTCCGGCGAGAGGTCGGCGACCTGTCTCGACTCCATACGCGTCCTCTCACGTCCCGGGGGTAAACCGTTCCCGGAACGCGTATCGGGATGGCCCCTGGTTGGGGGCGTATGAGCGACGACCCCGCCCCAAGCGCCGCGGGCGCCGGTGCCGAGCGCGACGACCCCGCGGACCGTCCCCCGGACGGCCGGCCCGCACGCGACCCGCGCCGCGAGTACGACGACCTGATCGTGAACCGTGTCGAGTCGACGCGGTCACCCGAGGAGCTTCGACGGCTCCGCGCCGACAACGAGGCGATCCGCGAGGGTTGGGTCGCCGCCGGTGTCGTGTTGGACCCCGCAGATCGCGTGCTCGTCGTCGACCTCGCCGACCGCGGCTGGGCGCTTCCCGGGGGCACGGCGCTGCCCGACGAGCCGCTGGCGGCCACGGCCGAGCGCGAGGTCCGCGAGGAGTCCGGCGTCGTCGCCGACGCGGTGCGGCCGCACGCGGTCCACGACGAGGTGATCGCGGCCGCCGACGGGTCGGTCCCGGAGACGCCGTTTCGGGTCGTTCACTTCGAACTCCGCGCGAGAGAGCCGACCGTCGCCGACGACCCCGCGGCGTTGGGCGACGACGACGAGACCGTTCGGGCGGTGGAGTGGCGCGAGGGGCTCCCCGAAGAGATCTACGGCGACGACTGGACGAAGCGCGTCTACGAACGGATCGTCGGATAGTTCGTCGCCGCTGATCGGCTCAGGCGCCCAACTCGTGATCGTCGGTTCCGGGTGCCGCGTCCCCCGGATCGGCCGGATCATCCGTGGATCCGCCCGGATCCTCCGTCGATTCGCCCGCCTGATCGTCCGGATCCTCGGCCGACTCGCTCACGTCGCGCCAGTAGAAGCGCGGTCCGAGAACCAGGTAGCCGAGCGCGAGAAACAGCAGCGCGAACGCGAACGACTCGCCGGCCATCCCGGTCAGGAGGATCGCACACGCCTGCACGACTCCCATCACGAGCGCGTCCTGCGGGTGTAGATCCGGATACCGAACCGGCGTCACCATCAACGGTGCCGAGACGGCAGCGAGTCCGAGCACCACCGCGGGCGAGTCCAACCCCGCGAGCACCGACGCCGCGATCACCGTCGCGGCGAGCGTCGTCTGAACCCCGTGTGTCGTCTTCGCGCCCTCGTCCTCGACGTTGTACACGGCGAGCCGGATCACCGCGAGCGCGACGTACGCGGCCGGAACGACCAGCCCGGCGGCGTACACCGCCGGCGCCGAATCGAGGGGGTACGAACCGGTCACCGTCGCGGCGACGATGAGCGCGGGGGCGACGCCGAAGGAGGCAACGTCCGCGAGCGAATCGAGGTGGGGGCCCACGGGCGTGCCGCCGTAGCGGCGCGCGAGCACGCCGTCGAGCCCGTCGGCGACCGCCGCCAGGAGGACCAGCCGCGCCGCCAGCGTCGGGTCGACCGCCGCCGCGACGGCGGCGAGCGTCCCGAGGGCGGCGTTCCCGGCGGTCACGGCGTCCGCCAGCCCCAGCCGGGAGAGGAAGCGCGGCCGGTCGGTCATTGTCGGGGCGACGGCACCGCCGACCGTATGGCTTTCCATCCGATTCGACGCCCGGACCAATCCGCATAAAGCGGTCCGTCCCCACCGTTCGGACATGGACCGACGCCGCTTTCTCGCGACCGCGGGCGCCGCAGCGTCGCTCTCGCTGGCGGGCTGTGCGGCCGTGCTCCCCGGGTCGGAGGGCGACGATTACGACGTCGGCATGACCGCGGAGGCGTTTCGCCCGTACGAGGTCACGATCTCCGTCGGCGAGACGGTGGTCTGGGAGAACACCTCGACGCGCGCGCACTCGGTGACCGCCTACGAGGATCAGATCCCCGAGGACGCCGAGTACTTCGCCACCGGCGGATACGACACCGAGGCAGCCGCGCGCGAGGCCTGGGACGGAAACGAGGGGGCGATCTCCGCCAACGGACGCTTCGAGCACACCTTCGAGGTCCCCGGCGACTACACGTACTTCTGCATCCCGCACGAACAGGCGGGAATGGTCGGCGTCGTCCGCGTCGAGGAGTGACCCGTCGGCCGGCGCCACGACCCGTCGAACGATCCGGCACAAGACGTTTACTCGATCGTGTCAACTAGTGCCATACCGATGTCGATGCGAATCGTCGACCGGGTCGCCGCCGTCCTCGCGCCCGAGCGTGCGGACGTGTACCGGTGCGGCAGCTGCGGCGAGCGGGTGACGGCGTCCGTGGGCGCGGTCGTAGACGAGTGCCCCGAGTGCGGGTCGGCGGACGTGGCGCTCATCACCCGTCGCGTGACGCTGTGACCCGGTCGCGCCGCTCGGTCGCGGGTCGGCACAAAAATCGGATCGTCGTCGGTCGGGTGCCTACTCGTCGACGGCGACGTCGTCGTCGTCCACGTCGACGGCGGCCTCCTCCTCGGCGGCGATCTCCTCGGGACGCGCCTCGAGCGAGAGCTTCTGGACCTCGACGCGGCGAAGCGGGTACACCGTCTTCGCCTCGCCGTAGATCGCCGACGAGAGGCGTCCCTCGACGACGGAGTCGATGAGCTCCGAGAACGAGCGGTCCTCGGCGGCCTGCTCGACCAGGTCGATCATGATCTGGCGGATGGCCTGCTCCTGGGAGCGGTCGGCCTTCTTGGTCGTGAACGCCACCGGGCTGACGCGGACGCGGTAGTCGTCGGTCGTGCGCACGGTGATGTGCAGGTCGACCTTCGAGGCGCCGCGGCGCACCATCGAGCGGAGGTAATCCCGCGTGAGTTCGTGCTGGACGAACTCGGTGTAGGCGGCGTCCGAGCCCACGTCCGTGATCTTGAACGTCAGCTTGACGTTGTCCTGTCCCTGGTCGCCCGTGATCTCGCCGAGCGTGGTCTCGACCGTCCGGCCGACGACCTGCTCGGGCTCCTCGGCCATCGTGTCGCCGAGCTCGGCTCGGTCGAACTGTTCGGGCGCGAGGACGGTGTACCAGCGTTTCCCCTGTCGTTGTCGTGAGACTGATCGTTCGCTCATGTGTCGTGTGTGTCCGTGTCTGCGGTGTCGCGTGTGTCGTCTGCGTCGCGGAACTCGTCCGCGCCGTTCGCGTCGCGGAGTCCGTCCGCGTCGTTCGTGTGGGTCGATTCGCCGTCCGTCCCCCTCCCCGTCGCGACCACGTCGTCGGCCACGTCGAGGTTCACGAGGTAGTCGTCCACCGAGGCGAGGAAGCCGCCGGTCGTCCCCCGCGAGACGCGGGTCGCGACCGTCGCTCCGTCCGCCTCCGTCCGAATGTCGTCCGTGTTGTCCGGCGAGATGGCCGCCGCGATCGTCGCCGCGGCGTCCGCGTCGGCGTGTGTCGTCTCGACGGTCGCGGTGCGCGCGAGGTCGTCGTGGGAGTCGCCGTCGTCGGCGGACCGGTCGCGACCGGTCATCGCAGGGCCTCCCTGAACGCGCCGATGAACGCCTGTACGTCGCCGCCGGCGAAGCGTGCCTCGCCGAGGCGGGCGTCGCCGGTCACGTCGACCGAGTCGCCGTCGCGGGTCGTCCCCTCGGCGCGGTCCGTGTCGCCGGCGCTCGCGTCGTCCGGATCCGTGTCCGATGTCGCCTCGACACCGGCCCGGAGCGCGGCGGTCGCGTCGGCCGCGCCGTCGCCGGCGGCGGCGGCCGCGTCGTCGGAGACGACGAGCGCGACCGGCTCGGGCGAGGCGTACTCGCGGACGAGCCGCGCGGCGGTCGCCAGCGCCGGCGCGTCCGCGGGCGACGCCTCCACGCGGGCGACGAACGCGCCGTCGTACCGGCCCGTCGTCGGGTCCGCGAGCGCCGCGTGGACGCGACCGGCGTGGTCGCGCCACGTCGACAGCGCCGCGTCGGTCACGTCCGCGCCCAGCGCCATCGCCACGCCGAGCCCCGGGCGCTCGCGAGCGAGCGCGTCGAACACGTCCGCGTGACCGCCGAGCGTGGCGAACGGCCCGGTCGGCGTTTCGTACGGTCGCAGCGCCCGCTCGACGGCCGTCACCGCCCGTTCGGTCGCGTCGGCGGTCGCGTCGAGCGCGACCGCCGAGGCGAGTCGGCGGTGGTCGTCCTCGTCGCGGTCGGCGGCCCCGTCGGCTCCGGTCTCGATACCGAGGTCGGCGAGCAGCTCGCGAGCGGCGTCCGGATCGCCGGAGTACGGCGTCCAGATCCGCGTCGAGTGTGCGAGCCCGTCGGCGAGGTCCGCCGTGGGGACCGCGACGCCCGGGCGTCGGTCGACGACGCCGCGCCGTTCGGCCTCCTCCAGCAGGCTTCCGCTGCCGCCCTCGCCGGGGACGGTCCCGGCGGCGACGACGCCGGCCAGCCCGACGATCGGGTCCGGCTCGACGCCGACCGCGTCGGCGACGGCGGCCGCGACGGCCGACACCGGACGCGAACCGGACGGGATGCCCGTTCCGTTCGGCGGGGTCCAGCCCAGCGCGAGCGCGTTCCCGTCGCCGTCGGGGACCGCACTGTCGCGCGTGGATCGGATCTGGAACGGCGTCCCGCGCTCGTCGAGCGCGCGGCCGAGTAGGCCCGCAGCGGCGAGCGCGTCGCCGGTCGGTCGCGGGTAGACCCGGACGAATTCCGCCGTCGACAGCGCCGATGCTACCCGTTCGGGGTCTGCGTCGGTCGGCGCGTCGGCGGCGGTGGACATCTGTGGGTCTCGTGGTGGGGTCGGGGTCGTCGTTACGCGTCGTCCTCGAGGAGGTCGACGGCGACGTCGTAGCTGTAGGTGAACTCCTCGTCGAGTTCGTCGCCGCGGTAGTAGTCGACCAGGCGACGGATCTTCGACTCGGTGTTCTGGAGCGCGCGCTTGTTCTGCGCGTCCTGCTGGTTCTCCTCCATGTGCTCACGGAGGCGCACCGCGCGCTCCATGAGGTTGTGGAGGTCCTCGGGGAGGTCCTTGCCGGCGTCGTGCTCCTCGAGGATCTCGGTGACCTTCTTGCCGGTCGCGAGCTTCACGTTCGGAACCGGCGTGCCCTTCACGCCCTCGTCGCGCAGCTTCAAGCCGATGACGCTCGGGTCGTGGCCCTGTTCGGCCAGCTCGACGACGCGTTCCTCGACGTCTTCGGCGTCCACGTCGCTCCATTCCGGGGGTTCGTCTGCCGCGGGGTTGTCCGAACCGGACGACCCTCGACGGCGGGTGTGCATTCGTGCCATTGTCTGAAGTTGGAACGTCGGCCGCAGAAGCGAGCCACCGTCGGCTGTCGCTCCCGAACGCGCCGTCGGGCGCGAGCGGGCAGTCCGACGGGGGCACATCCGCAATCCCAAGCCCACCGCGGGCGAGTCAGAGTTGCGGCCGTGCTGTTCCCATCGGGGTCCTCTCGGTCGCGGGCCTAATGGCTTTCCATCCGCGGCTCGACCGTGGTGATCCGTAGCGAGGACGCGCGCAGTCGAAGCCCTTAACTACCGAACCGCGATACGAAGTAGTGCAGGCGGGCTCGTAGATCAGTGGTAGATCGTTCCCTTGGCAGGGGAAAGGCCGTGGGTTCAAATCCCACCGAGTCCACTCGAAATTTACCTTCCGGAGCGGGAGCGCCGTCCCGGAATTCTCGACTTCTCACGCGTGTTTTCGAGCGAAGTCCGTCGACCGTGAGCGACATCCGCGTCCGTGTACGGACAAATCAGTACCCATGTTGTTACCGACAGTGACGGGTCGGGTATTCACCATTAGCTATCATATCTGATTCTGTCGACGACACAATTATTACACAGAAGGGTCGTACCGTATCAACACAGTACCGCCGGGGGGCGACTCCCTTCGGGGAGGGCTGTGGAACGAGAACAAATGAACTTCAACGCACTCTTCGACGACGACCGTGCAGTTAGCCCGGTGATCGGCGTGATCCTGATGGTGGCGATCACGGTGATCCTCGCGGCTGTCATCGGTTCGTTCGTCTTAGGTCTGGGGAACAGCGTGCAGCAAACGGCACCGAACGCGAACTTCCAGTTCGACTACAATGACAGCAATGGTGTGGCGGCCACTCACACCGGCGGCGACTCGATTCCGGAGAGTCAACTCAACGTAACGACTAGTGCCGAGACCACCAGTACTTGGAGCGGAAGTGGCGATGTCTCCGCTGGAGACAACTCCAGTTACATCGTTTACGGCACCGATGACACCGTCCGCGTGATCTGGACCTCGGAGAACGGCGACACGACCCAGACGCTCGCGCAGGAGTCGACGCCCTGAACCACGATGAATTTCAAACAACTCCTCGACGACGACCGCGCGGTTAGTCCGGTGATCGGTGTGATCCTGATGGTCGCCATCACGGTGATCCTCGCGGCAGTGATCGGCTCGTTCGTCCTCGGGTTGGGGAACAGCGTCCAGCAGACGACGCCGAACGCGAACTTCCAGTTCGACTACAGCGAGACGGACGGCGGTGACTACAACGTCACTGCCACTCATACCGGGGGAAGCACGCTGAACGACCAGAACACGGGTCTGGTTTCGTTGAACGCCAGCGACGGCCCGTCAAAGGCGTTCGGGCTCCCTGTATCCGCTGGGACCTCAGCCAATCTTAGCACCGACCACGGTGGAAATGTCTCCGCCGGGACCACCGTCCGCGTGCTCTGGACCTCGCAGAACGGCGAGACCTCGCAGGCGCTCGCAACCGGGGAGACGCCCTCGTAACGTCCCCGACAGTCTTTTCGCCAGTTATCGCCGACGAACGGAACTCGCCACAGCAATCAACCCTAATACTCGGGGACGAACGTTTATTTCACAGGCCGCCGTCGGTACGACGATGCCTTCGTGGGGGGATGACGACCGACGGGCACAGGGCGACGTGATCAGCGTCGTCCTCCTGCTGGCGATCACCATCGCTGGCGCGACGACGGTCGTCGCGCTCGGCGGCGACGCCATCGGCGGCGTCCAGCAGTCGGCGACGACGGGTGCGGCCGAACAGTCGATGACGCAGCTCGACTCGAAGGCGAGTCTCGTCGCCCACGGCGAGAGCGACACCCAGCGGGTGCGGCTGGCCGGAAGCGCCGACGCGACGCGGCGCATCGACGCCGACGCGGGGTGGATGAACATCTCGGTGTACAACGCCAGCACGGGCGACTTCGAGTACGAGATCACGAACACGACCCTCGGCGCGGTCGTCTACCGCGACGGCGACACGTCGGTCGCGTATCAGGGCGGGGGCGTCTGGCGGCGGTCGGGCAACGGCAGTTCGATGGTGTCGCCGCCGGAGTTCCACTACCGCGGCACGACGCTGACGCTCCCGCTCGTGTCCGTCGGCGGCGACGAGCGTCTCGACGGCGAGGTCGTCGTCCGGCGCTCGAGCGACCCGGCCGCTGTGTACCCGGACGGGGACTCCGACCGCGCGAACCCCCTCGACGAGGGGGTCGTCGTGATCACCGTCGGCAGCGAGTACTACGACGCGTGGGGGCGGTTCTTCGAACAGCGCACCAGCGGCGACGTGACGGTGTACCACGGGAACCGAACCGCACGGACGGAGCTGGTCGTCCCGTTCGAGACCGAGTTCGACAACGTCGTCGCCTCGACCTCCGCGGGCGGGATCTCGGCCAATCCCGGGCCGCCGCCGGAGCCGTACCGCGACGGGGTCGTGCAGCCGTCCGCCGACGACGTCATCGAGTCCCATATCGAGGAGTGCGAGACGGAGCCGGACGCCTGCATCAACGAGACTGAGAGCGACTTCGACACCGACGACATGGACGGCGGCGAGACGTACTTCCTCGACGGGGACTACGGCGGCGACCTCTCGATCGACACGTCCGACGGGAACGTCTCCGTCGTCGTCGACGGCGACTTCGACGCCGGCGACGTGGACGTGACCGGGGGGAACTCGACTACCTGGTACGTCCGCGAGGACTTCTCCGTGAGCGGCGATGTCAACCCCGACGGTCCCGCGAGTCAACTTCGCGTGCTGGTCCACTCCGACGGGGACGTCTCGTTCGACGGAAACTACCTGTTCGTCGGGTTCGTGTACGCCCCCGGGTCGGATGTCGACCTCAACGGTGGCGGCGGGCCGGGGACGAACTTCGAGGGCGGCCTCGTCGGCGACACGATCGACGTGAACGGGCAGCCGAACGACTTCGAGTACGACGAGAGCGTCGGAACGATCGATCTCGACGTGAGCGCGTCGAACGCCCCACGGATCACCTACCTCCACGTTTCGGTCACCGAGATCGAGGTCGACGAGGACTGAGCCGCACCGGTGCCGGAGGCAGCCGCCGCCCGCCGCCTCGCTGTCTCTCACCGCCGCCGTCGTTACCCCTCCAACTCCACCGAGACGGTCGTCTGCTGGACGACCACGCTGTCCACCTCGAACCGGTAGGTGACCTCGCCGTCGGCTGGGTTACCGTCGACTGCGGTCAGTCCCTCGGCCTCGAAGTGGCGCTTCCAGGCGTCCGCCCGTGGCGACTCGACCGTGACGGTCACAGTCACGTCGTCGCTGTCGCCGGCGACGACTTCGCCCGCGATCCCCCGCCCCGTCACCTGCCCACGGATCAGCACGGTCGAACTCCCGCCGAACGCGACCCGATCGCCGGTTCGGTCGGTGACGACCAGCGGGATCAGCGCGTGGTCGTCGTCGACCACCCACCCCGGCTCCGAGCGCATCACGGCCGCGTCGCCGTCCTGGCGGAACACCGCGCCGTGTGCGGAGACGACGGTCGTGTCGCCCTCGCTGTAGGTGATCGGCGTGCTCTCGTCGGAGACGGTGAAGTTCTCGCCCCTGACCGGATCCGTCGTCGTCGCGTTCACCGTGATCGTCGTCGACCCGTTCACCGCCAGCGTTCCCCCGTTGAGCTTGATCTCGGTCGCGCGGCTGGGCGCGCCCTCGCGCGTGAGGTCGTCCAGGTTGTCGTCGAGCACCTCGAACGCTCGCTCCATGTTCTCGAGCTGTTCGCCGGTCCGGAACTCCTCCAACGCCGGGTAGCCCGCGGCGTACACGGTCCCGACGGTGAGGACGATCAAGGAGAACACCAGCACGAACCCGATCGCGTCGCTTTGCGCGCGGCTCACGCCTCCCGCACCTCCAGTTGGCCGCCGACGTACACGATCTCCACGTCGCCGCCCGACACGGTCGTCTCGGCGACGGGCGTGCGTGCCGGGGCCGCCACCGTCACCGAGACACGTGTGCCGGTCGCGGTCAACTCGATCGTCGCCGGCGACCCGGGCTCCACGGCGATCGAGTAGGTGCTTCCGGCGACCGTCCCGGGGTACGCACCGCGGACGGCGACCTCGCTCCCGCCGGCGGCGACGAGGCGGTCCGCGGCCATCAGCCGCGAGGAGAGCTGCTGGCCGACCACCTCCATCGTCTCGCGCGTCGTGTCCTCGCGCTGGCTCTCGACGGCGCCCCCTGCTGCGACGAGCAGGCCGCTGATCAACAGCGCCGTGATCCCGAGCGTCAACACGTACGAGAGGGTCGTCGCGGTCCCGCGGTCCCGGCGGGATCGCGACCTCGCCCCGTCCGATCGCGTTCGGGCGCCCGGTCGACGGGGGTCACTCATCGCGTTCCCCCGGCGCGACACGGACGGTCTCCGCGTACGTCACCTCGCTGGTCCAGTAATCGATCGGCACCTCGACCGCGTACACCGCAGGGACGTGATACGGGTCGTCGGCCGACGGTCCGTCAGTGACGTTCTCGTCCGAGACGGAGCCTGAGCCGACCGTCCGGACCGTCAGGTCGTAGCCGCCGGCCGCGCGGTCGCCGTTGCGGACGACCACGTCGTACCCGTCGGTCGTCGCGCTGCCGGCCACCTCGCCGCCGAACGCCAGACCGGGGCAGTCAACGCCTCCGAGCGTCCCCCCGGTGAAATCGACCGTCGCGTTCGACGCCGACACCGAGCAGACCTGGCTCGTCGCCGATGCGGACTCGCCGGCCGGCTTGACGGCGACGGCGATCGCTCCGCTGCTGCTGTTCTCGTACACGTACGCGTGCCACGCCGCGCTCCCGTTGGTCACCACGACGTGGAAAGCTTCGTCGGGGTCGCCCGCGGAGGCCGATGCGAGCGAGGAGTTCGTCACGACGGCGATGAACCCGCGCGTCGCGCCGCCGTCGCCGTCGCGTTCCAGGTCGGTCGCGACGGTCCAGTCGGCGTCGTCGCTGACGTTCGTGAACTGCCGCGGGTCGTCCGCAGTCCCGTTCTGCCGCACCAGCGATCCGTTGGTGTAGGTCGCGGCGTCCACGTCAGCGCGGGCGCTGGCGGCGCGCCGGGCGGCTGACTCGCGCAACTGCGAGTCGAGGGCGGCGAGCCCCGCGGTGACGTTCTCCTCCAGGGGCTCACGGTCGTCGTACTCGGCGGTGTTCTCCCGGTCGACGATCCCACCGGCGCCGTCGACGACGGACGAGCGATAGCCGAGTACGTCGCGCTCGCCGACGCCGTTGTCGCGGGTCGCGAGGTTCTCGGTGAAGATCGCGGTGTTCGCGAGCAACACCAACGCGACGAGCACGATCGCGAGCGCGAACCCCGCGACGAGCACGAGCTGTCCGCGGCCGTCGCCGTCCATCAGATCCGCCATACGACGATGCGCACCTCCATGACCCCGTACAGCGGCCCGTCGTCCGTATCGTCCGCGTAGAACTCGTGGTCCGGGTCGGACGCGACCTCCGCGAGCGTCCCGGAGCCGTCGCCCACGGGGTCGTCGTCGAACAGCACTACCGTCCGGGTCGCCGCGACGGCGTTGTCGCTGGGCGAGCCCATGTACACCATCCGCGTCCGACCGCGCCCGCCGGTCGTTCGATAGCTCACCTCGACGTTGAACGCGATCCGGTCCTCGCCGAACGTCTCGTTCAGCGTGTGGCCGAACGGGGTCGGCGGACCGCCGGCGGTGTACACCCCGTCGGAACCGGAGCCGCGGAACCGCTCGCCGGACGTGTTCCAGTTCAGCAGTGTCGGCGCGAGCGTCCCGTTCGCCTCGGCGGCGGCCAGCGTCCCCTCGGCGACGGCCGCCTGCTGGTTCTCGATGTGTTGGTTCGAGGTACTCGCGGTCAGCGGCGTCACCGCGGTCGCCTGCAGCGCGAAGAGGACGCCGCTCAACACGATGACCGCGGCCGCGAACCCCTCCAGCGTGTGTGCCTGTGCGCGCATTGTTACCACACCCGTACAACCACGGACGCGTCCGCCCCGTCGAGCAGGACTGCCCGGCGGGCGACCGACACGTCCGCGCCCCGCGGCGGCGACGGTCCCGCCGCGAGCGTCGTCTCGCCGCCGACGACGGTCACGTTCACCGTCCGTGCCGGCGAGATCACTCCGAGCGTTCCCTTCAGGTCCGAGGCGTTCGCGTCGTAGCGGCAGTCGTCCGAGCGGTCCGGCCCGTCGGTGTCGAAGAACGCCCCGGTACAGGTGGCGTTCAGGACCGCCGGGTTCGCCGGATCCTCGACGAGCAGGTCGTTCGCGACCCGGTCGGCCGACCGGTCGGCGACGACGACGGCGTCGGTCGCGTCGCCGGTGAACGGCGCGGTGAGCGACGGGGCGAACGCGAACACGAACGCGACGACCAGCAGGAAGACGCTCACCCCGACGGCGTAATCGATCGTCGTCTGTCCGCGACCGGCGGCGTCGCCACCCGGGTCCGCGGCGTCGCCACCGCGGTCGCGTCCGTCACGCTCCGGTCTCTCGCCGGCGCTCCCCTCCGAACTCCACGGGTCGTCGCTCACGCCACCACCACCCACACGCCGAGTGCGACGGTGAGCAACACGATGACGAACTTCATCCCGCTCACGATGTCGGCGCTGCGGATGTACCCCGCGATGACCCCCGACAGCACCGCCTGGATCGTCACCGCGTGGAAGAACAGCACCGACAGTCGGTCCACGTCGACGTTGCCGCCGAACCCGCCGGACCCGAGCCCGCCGCCTCCGCCGCTCGCGGCGCCGCCCCCGCCGCCGCCGCCCGCCTGCGCGGTCAGCCCCGCGAGCACGTCGAGGAACCGGAGCTTCAGGATAGCCATCACGGCCAGCAGCGTGAGGTACGTCATCAGGATGATCGCCACCTGCATCCGGGTGCGGGACTTGCGCTCGCGCTCGATGTCGTCCTGGTTCTCCGAGGCCTGTGCCGCGGTCGTCAGCACGTCCGTGATCTGGCTGGACGCCTGCTGTGCCTCCGAGATGAGCTTCACCGTCCGCGCGAGCCGCGGGATATGGTACTTGTTGTTGAACTCGACGAGCGCCTCCCGGAGGCTCATCCCGTAGTTCACCTTCGCGTACATCACCTCGAACTCCTCGGCGAGTTTCCCGCTCGAGGTGTCGGCCGTCGTCCGGATCGACTCCAACAGCGTCTGCCCGGTGTCGTTGGCCGACGAGAGCTTGCGGAGGTTGTCCGAGAGCTTACCGGTGATCCCGCCGCGCCGGAGCTGGTGCCACTCGTAGAAGACCACCAGCGGGATCAGCGTGACGTAGGCGGGGACGTACACCCACACGAACGTCGACCACACCGGGTTGTCGACGAACCCCTGGAACGTCAGGGGCGCGTCGCCGGAGGCGACGCCGAACCCGACCAACACGAGCGCGGCGGGCACGGTGAGCGCGAGGGTGAACAGGGGATTGTCCCGGAAGAACAGGTGCGGCGCCCCCAGCAGCTGCCCGGTCTTGTACGTTCCCTCGCGCGACCGGATCCGGTCGAACAGCGAGAAGTCGCCGACGAACGCCTCGACGAGCCCGAGGTGAAGCAGCCCCTCGCGCTGCTCCTCGGCGAAGTGCTCGTCGACGCCGCCGGGCTCGAGGTAGCCGTCGCCCGGCTCGTCCTGCTTCACCGTCGACACGAGCACGAGGAAGCCGACGCCGATGAGCGGCGTGAGCAGGTACACGGTCGCCGTCAGCAGGAAGTCCTGGCCCTGCCCGAGCATCGACATGATGACGAGGATGATGATGAGCAGGAGGGGAAACAGCGACAGCGTCATGTACATCTCCCCGAACAGCTCCAGTGTCTCCAGCGTCAGCTCCTGCTCCTGTTTCGCCGTGCGGAGGTGCTTCTCCTTTTTGTCGTAGAGGAACCGCTCCATGTCGCCGCCGGAGTTGATGATAGACAGCATGTCCGTGAGGAACTGCGAGAACTCCTCGCTGGGCGTCTCGATGGACTGCTGGCGGACCGCGTTGCGGTAGTCGGTGCCGAAGTAGCTCGTCTCCTGGACGATGCTCTGGAACTCCTTTGCCACCTCCCCGTAGGTGTCGTCGGCCTCCGCCATCGCCTCCAGGATCTCCAGTTGGTTCAGCCCGCCGACGGAGAGGGCGTACATGAACGAGACGGCGTCCGCCAGCAACATGTTGATCTCGCGCTTGCGGGCGTCCGCCCGCTGGTACGGGATCGCAAGGAGCGTCCCGAACCCGAGCCCGAAGCCGACGCCCCCGAAGACCACACCGCTGACGATCACGGCCGCCGGCTCCGTGAGCGACTCCAACAGCGCCGCCTGTTCCGGAGAACTCACCGGGATCCCGAGCCCGATCGACTCAGCCTGGACGATCCCGAGCGCGAACAGCCCCCACCCCAGCAGCATCCCGACGAGCCACAGCGCCAGCCCCACGAGTACGCCGACGCCGAGCGCCCGGGAGACGTACAGCTCGACCGGCTGGTTCATCCGCGCCTGCGTCAGTTTCGTGTCGACGGTGTCGACGAAGTCGCCCTCCTCGTCGAACACCCGCCGGAACAACGGGTAGAAGGCGTCCGCGAACCCCCGCGCGCTCCCGAAGCCCGCGTCGGTGTCGAGGCTCATCTACGTCTCCCCCTCCTCGTCGTCCGGTCCGCCCTTCGCCGCCGCGTCGTCGTCGGGTTCCGCGACCTCCCCGAACCCCCAGTCGTCGATCACCTCCTCGTCGGGGGACTCCCCGTCGACGCCGGGATCGGACGCGTCGCCGTCGTCGAGGGCGCCGGTGTCGATCGCCGTGTCGTCGTCGGGACGGTCGCCCTCCGACCGGCCGCCATCGGAGCGGTTGACGCCGGCGTCGCTGCCCGACGGGTCGTCGTCGAACTGATCGATCGCGTCGAACGCGTCGGCAGCCTCGCCGGCCGGATCGGTCGCGTCGTCAGCCGTGCCGTCGGCCGCCTCAGGCGCGTCGTTCGAACCGCCCGTGTCGAACGATCGGCCGATGTCGAGCGGCTCCGGACCGATCCCGTCGAACGGTGCGCCGGCGGCGTTCGCGTCCGCGTCCGCGTCGCCGGCGAGCGCGTCCCCCGCGCCGGGTTCGGCGGCGACGTCGCCGGCAGGCTCGACCGCGCCCAGGGCGGCCGCGACGCCGTCGGTGCGCTCGCCGCGGAACTCCGCGAGGATCGACTCCGCCTCCTCGAGGATCGACTCCGCCTCCGCCGCCTGCGCCTCGGAGGGCTCCGGACGCGGGACCATCTCTTCTTTGTCCTCGTCCACGTCGATCAGGACCGACTCCATCTCGCGGAGGTCGTCGAGGCTCGCCTCCAGCCGTTCGTTCGCCATCAGCGAGAGGATCGTCTCGGGGTCGTTAATGAACGCCTGCAGCGTCGCCGCGACCTGCGTGTACGTGTTGAGGTCGCGGTCGATCAGGTAGGCGATCACCGCGCGACGCTTGAGCAGCTCCTCCTCCAGCCGCTCGTGACTCCATCCCCGGTCGAACATGATCTCCTCGAGGGTGTTCGAGTCGCCCATGTGGAGGAACTCGTCCGTCTCGGCCTGCCACTGGTACACGTCCTGAACGTTGATCTCGTCGTTCTCGGCGTCGTAGTGGTTGATCTCCGTGAGCGACTTGTTCCGGCGGACCTTCCGACCCTGTACCCGCGTCGACGCCTGCACCGACACGAGATCCAGCGCCGTGAACATCGTCTTCGAGACGTTGATCGGCTCGGTCGTGAAGCGCTTGAGCACCTCGCCGACGTTGTCCGCGTGGAAGGTCGTGTACGTCGTGTGCCCGGTCGACATGACCTGAAAGAGGGTGCGCCCCTCCTCGCCGCGGATCTCGCCCATGACGATGTAGTCGGGTCGCTGGCGCAGTGCGGCCTCCAGCAGGTCGAACTCGTCCACGTCGCCGCCGCCGTCGTCCGCGAACGAGGGTCGGGTGACGGAGGCGATCCAGTTGCGCTGAGGCAACTCGACCTCGCGGGTGTCCTCGATCGAGACGATCTTCGAGTTCGAGGGGATGAACAGCGAGACGGCGTTCAGGCTGGTCGTCTTCCCGGAGGCGGTGCCGCCCGCGAAGATCAGGCTCTTGTGGTTCTCGATGCACAGCCACAGGAACGCCATCTCGTCGAGGCTGAACGTGTTCCAGTTGATGAGGTCGATCGGCGTGAACGGGACGTCCTTGAACTGGCGGATGGTGTAGTTCGTCCCGTGATCGGACACCTCCTTGCCGAGGGTTAACTGTGCACGCGAGCCGTCCGGGAGCGTGGCGTCCACCTGCGGGCGGCGCTTCGAGATACCCTTCCCCGAGCGCTGGGCGAGCTTGACGACGAAGTCGTCCAACTCCTGCTCGCCGTGGTAGACGTTCGAGATGATCTGCTCGTAGTCGGAGTGGTAGACGAAGACGGGGGAGTTGTACCCGTCACAGGAGATGTCCTCGACGTTGATGTCGTGTTTGATGCCGTCGATGCGCTCGTAGCCGACGAAGTCGCGTTCGAGGTAGTACAGCGCCTTCGTCACGGTGTACTCCGTGAGCGTGTCCGGGTCCTCCGCGAGGACCGCGGGCTCGGGTCGCGCGGCGATCCCGTCGATCTCGCCGTGTGACTCCCGGGGTGCGACGCCGAGCGCGCGGATCAGCCGACCCGCGGCACCCTCGTCGTCCACGTCGACGCCGAACAGATCCGCGAGCTTGTCGCCGAGCTGCGGGCCGGCGTCGCGGGTGTAGAGGTCGTACCGTTCCAGCAGGTCGTACGTCTCCTCGCGGATCGTCAGCCGGCGGTGGTCGTCGTCGGCCGCGACGGCGCCCTCGTCGGCGTACTTGATCGCCGAGCGGAGCTTCCCCTCGAGGAACTCGAACAGGTCCTCCTCGATGGCGTTACGGTACGGTTCGACCACGTAGTACTTTTTCTCGTTCTCCTTGGTCGAGTGAAAGACGATCACGAACGAGTACGGTTCGTTCACCCAGTAGCGTTCGACCTCGCGGAAGTGACGCTTCTTCGGCATCGGCACCGCCTTCTCCAGGTCGTAGCGGTTCGCGACCGTCGTCGTCCCGGCGGCGTCGCTGAAGAACGCGTCCTCGTCGACGTCGTCGGCGATGTCGACGGTACGCTCGTCGATCACCTCGTCCAGTTCCGGCGCGCGTTTCGCGAGGTGCCCGAGCGTCTCCTCGACGCGGTTCGGGTCGAACCCCAGCGCCTCGGCCTTGTCGGCGTCGGTGAACTCCAGCGGCTCGTCCTCCTCGTCGGTCGGTGGGTTCCCCTCCTCGTCGAGGAAGTACTCCTCGCGGTAGTCGTCCCACGTGTAGATGTCCTTCCAGACGGGCGTCTCGTCGTACGCCAGCAGCGGGGAGCGGTCCGCGATCGACTCACCGAGCGCGCCGGCCGAGCCGACGGCGGCCGACACGTCGCCGGGGTCGATACCCAGCGCGTCGGCGGCCACATCGGCGACGCCGAGCGCCGCCAAGTCCTCGGCGGTCGCGGCGCGGACCTCGATCCGCACGACCTCCTCGCCGTCCTCGTCCTCCTCGACGACCTCCGTCCGGAGGCGCTCGGCGAGTTCGTCGGCAGCGTCCTCGTGTCCGTGCTCCCGCAGGAAGTCCGGCCACGTGTACTCCCCGACGACGGCCGCATCCCCCGAGCGCGCCGCCGACCCGGATTCGCCCTCGAATCCGGAGCCGGCGGCCGCGTCAGCCTCGTCGGTAGCCATTGAGTCCACTCAACTCCGGCGCCACGTTAAATGCTTGCCCTCTATATCATCGGTGAGAAGCACCGATACACACGTTATGTGGCCGGTTTTCGAGCGAAACCGCGTCCGTCCTGTTCGGTTTGTAATGAGTTGTCCGAAGTCGGAAAGAATTCTTCTACCGGGTAGTCCCCGTCGCGAGCAACGCCCGATACCGCTCACGGGTCGCTTCGCTCACGGGTCACGGGGTTCCCCGCTCGCTGCCGCGGCCTCACTCACGTTCGGCCGGGCGTTCGCCGTTCGCTGTCGGGGTCTCGCCGCCGCTCGACCGCGCACGCTCCCCGTTCGCATCGAGGTCTCGCTGCGCTCGACCTCGCAACGGGCGTGACGGGAGTCACGCGAGCGAGCGGAGCGAGCGAGTGTTACTACGTCACGGCCGTGAACGAGCGAAGCGAGTGAACGGGCGTGACGGGATTCGAACCCGCGATCTAGCGGTTAGGAACCGCTCGCCGTATCCGCTTGGCCACACGCCCCGCGGTGGGGAGTGTTCGGCGGGCGGGTAAAAACGGTCCGGGACGGCGCCTCAGTTTTTCTCCGTGTCGGTCTCGACGGCGTCGTCGGTCGAGCCGGTGGACGTGTCGGCCGTCGAATCGACGGTCGAGTCGGCGGCGATCTCGTCGTCCTCGTCGATCTCGCCCTCCTGCATCTCCTGAAGCTCCTCTTCGACCTGCTCGCGGCCCTTCTTGAACTCGCCCATCGCCTGCCCGGTCGAACGGGCCAGCTTGGGGATCTTGTTCGCGCCGAACAGCAGCACCAACACGAGCAGGATGATGAGCATCTCCGGACCGCCCGGGATGGCGCCGAACAGGGGTAGGGTGGTAGGCATCTCTACTCCCGGCTTACCCGGTGGCAATTATAGGCTTTTTGGACCGAACGGTACGGCCTCCACAGGCGTTCTTGCACGGAGCAACCGGAATATCCCCGTTTGACGGAGGGACGGTGTCGATCCGATGTCCCCTCCTCGGCGAACCCGTGATCGGCAGTCGAAACCCGACCGGCGTACAGTCGGAGGGGATGTTGAGCGTAGATGGTACGGATCCGTCCGTAGATCTACTGCGACCGGCGCGGCGCGCGCCGGGGCGTGTTCCTGCGCCGGCCCTCGCCGTCACGTCGACGGACCTACAGGAACATCATCGCGCCGAAGACCATCCCGACGACGAGGGCGAGACCGCCCCAGGCGGCCACCGCGATCCCCTGCACTTCGTCGAAGTCCCTGTACACTCGGTAGCCGCAGTAGATCGAGAGCGGGCCGAACACGATCGGGAGCAGGACGAACGCGATCAGGCCGGAGACCGCACCGCCCACGAGGAACGTGTTCTTCCCCGTCGACGAGCCGCCCGCCGCAGTTCCTGAAGCCGCGGTCCCCGTCGAACGCGAGCCGGTGACCCCGGTGTTGCCCGTCGCAACCCCACACTCGGGGCAGAGCTCGGCGTTCTTCTTGATGACCGCGCCACAGGAGGAACAGTACATGTCGTTGGGTCCCTTCTCGCGAGGGTCCGTGTCGCCGGGGTCGTCGTCGTTCAGCTCCTCCGTGGCCTGTTCGACGCCTTCGACGGAGCCGCCGCCGGTCGGGTCTCTCCCGGACTGTTCCACACCGTCACCGGGACTGTCATCGGTCGATCCCTCCTGAGAACGTTCCGCTCCGTCGGTCGGATCGGGCGCCATGCCGAGCGCATCACAGCATTCGTAAGTAATTGTTTCGACAGATCCGGCCGAAACGGGGGCCGGAAGACGATTTCCGAGCATCGATCCACGCCGACGGAACCTCCAGCGCGTCGATAGCGGAGGGTCGCGGAGACGAACTACGGGAGAGGCCGAGCCCTTTTGCGGGCGCCCCCCGTCCGCCGTAGTATGAGCGACAACGCCGGTTCGACGGGGACGTCTCCGGACGACGATCGGATCGACGACCCGAACAAGATGAGCGTTCGGCAGTACGACCCCGACGCCGAGCACGCGTTCCCCGACGAGCGCGTGAACGAGGTGTTGGCGGCCATCGAGTCCGACCCCGAGATCCGGACGTACCTCCGCGCGCAGAACGTCAACGCCGTCACGCGCAAGGGATACAACGACCACGGCGCCAAGCACATCGAGATCGTTCGCAACCGGGCGTTGCGACTGTACGACCTGCTGAAGCGCGGCGGCGTCGCGTTCAACGGCGCGAGCGAGCAGGGGCTCGACGAGGCCGACGAGGCGGTGATCGTCGCGCTCGCGGCAACGATCCACGACATCGGGCACGTCGTCCACCGCGACGACCACGCCTACTACTCGATCCCGCTGGCGGCCGACCTGCTGGATCGGTTCCTCCCGCAGTTCGACTACTACGGAACCGAGGAGGCCGTCCGCGTGAAAGCGGAGGTGCTCCACGCCATCCTCTGTCACCACACCGAGGAGACGCCGCTCACCCGCGAGGCGGGCGTCATCCGCGTCGCCGACGCGCTCGACATGGAGCGGGGTCGCTCCCGGATCCCCTACGAGAAGGGCGGTCGCGGGATCAACACGCTCTCCTCGCAGGCCATCAGCAACGTCGACCTCAAGCCCGGCAGCGAGGCCGACGGCCACGACGGCGACGCGATGCCAGTGCTCGTCGAGATCGAGATGGTGAACGCCGCGGGCGTCTATCAGGTCGACAACCTCCTCAAAGCGAAGCTTCGCGACTCGCTCATCGAGGACCTCGTCCGCATCGTCGCGATCAACACCAAAAGCGACGACCAGCTCGTCGAACGGATCGAGCTGTAGCGGCGTCGACGCCGGGGCGATCCGGGGACTGCGATGAACGTACACCGTGAGAATCCACCCCGTATCCGGCCGCGATGATGGAATTTAAGCGCACCCTGTGTGTTTCGGAACGTAACAGTGGTGCAGTTCGGCAACTCCGTCGCGCTGTTGCGCGACAAGGAGTTCTCGGCGCTGGCCGGCACGGCGTTCGCGCGCAGTCAGGCGTACTCGACGCTGCTCATCGCGCTGGCGCTGTACGCCGAGGACTTCGGGACGACCGGCACGGTCGAGGGACTGTTCGGCACCGCCTTCGCCGTCGTCCAGTTGCTCATCGTCCTCCCGCTCGGCCGGAAGGTCGACACGAGCAACGCGAAACACTGGCTCCTGCTGGGGCTCGCGATCAACGTGGTCGTCTTCTTCGGATTCATGCTCGTCGAGAGCGCGACGCACGTCATCCTCGTCCGGGTGTTGCAGGGCGTCGGCGCGTCCGTCCTCTGGATCACGGGCTCGACCGTCGTCGGGCACATCGCGCCGGACGACCAGAACGGCCGCTGGCTCGGTTCGTACAACCAGGTCGCGGCGTTCTCCAGCCTCGCGGGCGACGTGGTCGGCGGCTACCTCCTGTTCGCGGAGGGGTACACCTTCACCTACGTCGTCCTCACCGCGGTCACGATCCTCGCGTTCGTCCTCGTGTTCCTCAACCTCCGCGACGATCCCGGCGGCGGCACCGAGAACGACGCCGGCGGCGGCGTCGCGACGCTGAAGGCGCTGCTCGACCTCCCGATGATCCGCGCGCTCGTCGTCTTCCGGCTCGCGTTCTCGGTCGGCAAGATGGCCGTCATCATCTTCCTGCCCATCCTCGCGCGCACCGAGTTCGGCACGACCGCGTTCGCCATCGGCTGGATCCTCGCGGGCGGGAAGCTCACGAAGTCGATCACCCAGGGGTACGTCGGCGATCTCTCCGACCGCGTCGGCAACAAGGAGTACTTCGTCGTCGCCGGCGCGTTCCTGTACGGGATCGGCACGGCGCTCATTCCCCTGAGCTACTACTTCGAGGGGACGGTCGACCCGGTTCGATTCGTCGCCTTCGGGGGCGAGCAGGTGCTCGGCGGCGCGTTCTTCAGCCTCTTCGGGGCGTACATGGTCCTCGGTGTCGCCGACTCGATCCGCCTGCCGGCGTCGATGTCGCTGTTCGTCGAGGAGGGCGAGCGCTACGACTCCGTCGCCTCAGCGATGAGCCTCCGCTCGATCTCCTGGAAGGTCGGGCAGGTAGCGGGGCCGGTCGGCATCGGGGCCATCAAGCAGTACGTCTCCACGAGCGCCGCCTTCTACACCGCCGCGGGGTTCATCGTCGTCGCCTCCGGCGTCTTCTGGGTCGTGTTCCGCCGGGCGTCGGCGCGGGAGGCGGCGCTGGAGGAACTGGACGCGGACCCCGCGGACGACTGATCCCGTCGGCGCCGCTGGCGACGTGGAACCCGCAAGAACTGCGCCGGCCGGGATTTGAACCACGCCCGGACGTGCTCACTCCGCTGCGCGCGTCCGGTCTAGTTTAAATCCCTCGAAGGCGAGTACGTCTCTCACTTCGTTCGAGACAGTACTGCACCGGCCGGGATTTGAACCAGAGCAAGACGGTCGCGCTCACTCCGTTCGCGCGCTGCGACTTGCAGGGTAGCAAATCCCTCTGAAGCGATTTTCACCTCACTTCGTTCGGCAGAAAATGCGCCGGCCGGGATTTGAACCCGGGTCGTTGGCTTGGAAGGCCAAAGTCATACCAGCTAGACCACCGGCGCACATCGCTCGCTTCGCTCGCTCGTGCGCCGTACCTCGCAAACCCTTCGGGTTTGCTCACCACCGGCGCGCGGGAGCTATCTCACAGTTTCCGGTCCAAGAATAAGGGGTTTGCCGTTTCCGTCGGCCTGTCGCCGTCCCGGATCAGTCGTCGGCCGTCGCCTCGCCCTCGACCTCATCGGCGTCTGGTCGCGGGCCGCCGGCGTGTCCCTCGTGGGCGACGGCGGTCGCCATGAGTTCGGGCGAGATGGCCGGCACCTCGCTCTCGTCGACGGGGCCGAGGTCGGCGATGTCGTCGGTCGACCGCGGGAACGCCCGCAGGTCCATGTGGATCGCGATGCCGCACTTGGCGCCCTCGCCCATCGCGACGGGGATCTGGTTGTGACCGGGCGTGAGGTCGCCGACGGCGTACACGCCCTCGAGGGAGGTCCGCCCGTGGTCGTCGACGGCGACCTCCCCCGAGTCCTCCCGCTCCAACCCGAGCGCGTCGGCGAGTTCGGCGTGGTAGTCCGAGCCGTACATCGGGAAGCCACCCTTGTACTCGCGGACCGTCCCGTCCTCGAACTCGAAGCTCTCCAGCCAGCCGTCGTCGTCCTTGTTCATCCCGGCGATCTCCTCTCGGACCACGTCGACCGGGTGGTTCTCCAACATCTCCGCGGTGTCGTCGGACCACTCGGGCTCCTCGCCGCGCAGGAGGACGTCCACCTCGTCTGTGAAGTTGAGCATGATCATCGCGACGTACGCGGCGGAATCGCCCGTCCCCATCACGTACACGGACTCGTCGACGAACATGTACGCGTCACAGTGGAGGCAGTAGTGCAGCCCCATGCCGGTGCGGGGCAGCGGCGGGTCGGGGCGCTCGTCGGAGAACCCGGTCGCGAGCACGACGCGGCGCGTCGTCAGCTCTTCGTCGCCGGTGTCGACGCGGAATCCGTCGGGGGCGCCGTCGTCCCCCTCGTCTACGTCGCCGTCGTCCCCACTGCCTCTGCTGTCGCTGTCCCCGCCGCCTCCACCGATCGCCTCGACGTGCTCCACGAACCCGCGACGGTACTCCCCGCCGTAGCTTTTGACCTGCTCCTGGGCGGTCTTGAGGAACTCGTTGCCCGAGGTCTCCTCGGTGACCCCGATGACGTTGTGGGTGTCTCGCATCATCGCCGCGCGGCCGCCGCCGCGGTTCACGACGAGCGTGTCGAGACCGAGCCGGGTCGCGTACAGCGCGCTCGTCAGCCCCGCCGGACCGCCGCCGACAACCGTCACGTCGAAGTCGAACTCGTCGTCGCTGATCATCTGTCTCGACGTTGGGTCGGCCCCCGTATAAAAACGCGTCCGGTCGTGCGGCCGTCGTATCCACCCGGCAGGCGTTCACATACACGCAGACACCGCTCGCCGGCCGGTTCCACGGACTGCGGCTCGGCAGTTCACTCCGGCGCGACGACCGCATAGCAGTTGCCGCTGGAGACGACCGACCTGACGACCCGAAGGTCGCTCGCGGTCAGATCCGCGTCGAACTCCCGCGGCGCGTAGATGTGATAGAAGCGCGGCACCGTCTTCCCGCCCGGAAGGGTCCAGTCGATCGTCGTGTCGAACCCCGCCTCGGCGTCAGCGTCGGCGTCGAAGCGGTCGTGCGCGGTGCTCCACGCGCTCACCAGCGCCCGACCGCCCGGCGCGAGCGTCCGGGCGAGCTCCGACAGCGAGGCGACCCGTCGCTCGCGCGTCCGGAGGTGATGGAGCGCGGCGACGTACACCGCCAGATCGACGCGACTGTCGGCGACGGGAAGCGCGGCGGCGTCGCCGCTGACGAACGACACGTCCGAGCCGTACCCGCGCTCGCGGGCTCGTGTTCGCGCTTCGAGCAACACCCCCCGGCTCACGTCAACGCCGACGACCCGGTCGACACGGTCCGCGAGCGGTTCGCAGTGGCGCCCGTTTCCGCAGCCGACATCGAGCCCGACCGCTCCGGAGCGGCCGTCGAGGAACGACTCCACCTCCGGCCAGGCGTGCTCGCGCGTCTTCGAGAAGTGGGTCGCGATCCGGTCGTACGTCGACGCGGCCGCCGGCGGCGACCGTAACGAGTCGGCAGCGTCGACGCCGTCGGCTTCGGGAGCGTCCGCAGGATCCTGGGTCATCCGACGATCACGAACGTGAGGTACGCGAGCAGGAGCATGACAGTGGCATGTTTCACGCCGTCGCTGACGTTCCCCTCGCCCAACTGTCCGGCGATGAGTCCCGACGCGACCGCCTGGATCGCCGAGGCGTGATAGAAGATCAGGACGTAGCTGTCGGTGTCGACGCCCCCGATACCCTCGAACACGCCGGTCGAAACGCCGGAGACGCCGCCGGGGGACGACAGCTGCGCCCCCTCGACGGCCGGGATGAACGCCACCGTCAGCGCCCCGATGATGCCGAGAAACACCGCGAACGAGACGTAGATCACGAGCAGGTACGTCACCATGACCTGTCGTCGCTCCCTGCGGAGCCGCCGCGTCGAGCGCGCCTCGTCGGCGGCGATCTCGAGTACCGGCGCCACGTCGCCGCTCGCGTCGACGGCGTTCGTGACGAGCGCGATCGCCCGCGACACCATCGGCGAGCGAACCCGCCGGCGGAACCGATCGAGCGCCGTCGTCACCGTCGCACCCCACTGTACGTCCCGCCACGTCCGCCGTATCTCCGGCGTGAGCCGTTCGAGGTCGGACCGCGTAAGCCGACGGAGGCTCTCGATGACACTCACGCCGGCGTCGTTGACGCTCGCCATCCGATCGAGGAAGTCGGGAACCGCGCGTTCGATCGCCCGGATCCGTCGCTTCTCGATTTCGTAGGCGAGACCGTAGGCGGCGAGCACCAGCAGCGCCGCCTCGATCACCGGCGAGTCGACGGCCCCGGCGAACGCCGCCGGCGTGGACCGGAACGACGGCGTCCGCATCCACACCCACCACAGGCCGACCGGAACCGTGAGGAGGGCGGTCAGCACCGGCCGTTCCAGCAGGATCCCTATCGGGCGCCGTGCGGCGTCGAGCACGGCCTCGATCCGGTCGTACGCAGCCAGCCGCTCCCTGCTCGCCGCCCACCGATCCCCTCGCTCGGCGCCGCCGTGATCGACCCCCGTCGCGCCGCCGTCCGCCCGAGCGTCCGAGGCGCCGCCGACCCCGGCGACGTTCGGCCCCGCAACCGCGCGAACACGCGCGTCTCCCACCGGCTGTTCAGCCGCGATCGCGTCGCCCGTCGACCGAGTGATCGAGTCGATGTAGACGACGAAGCCGAAGCTCGCCAGCGGGATCGCGAGGTAGACCACCGCTCGCAACAGCGGAAGGGTGTCCGAGAGGACGATCCCGATCACGACCAGGATCGTGATGAAGAACAGCGGGCCGGCGACGAGCACCGTCACGTACGCCTCCGCGAACGTCGAGACGAGTTCGAGATACTGCTCCTGTTGGGACTCCGCCTCCTCCTGGTATCGCTCGTACTGGTCGTGCAGGAACGCCGACAGCTCCCGACCGCTGCCGAGCACGGACGCGAGGTTCTCGCCGAACTCGGCCATGTTCTGGGAGGGCGTTCGCTCGGCCATGCGTTCGAGCGCGGTGAGGACGTCCGTTCCGAACGTGTTCATGTCGCGGACGGCGACGCCCAGCTCGCGGGCGGCCTCGCCGTACACGTCCTCGTTTCGCGACAGCGTCTCCAACACCGCCGGCAGCGCCATCCCCGAGCGCGACAGCGCGTACACGAACGCGACCGTCCGGGGGAGCGTCGCCTCGATCTGTGTCGCCCTCGCGTGGGCCCGCTGGTCGAGGATCTCCCATCGGAGGAGGTACACGCCGACGGCCGACCCGACGCCCACGGTCGCCGAGGAGAGCAAGAGGAGGGGGAACAGCTCCGTGACCGTGAGCTGCCCGATCCGGGTCAAGTCCGCGAGAAAGCCCAGCGGCGCGGGCAGCGCCGCCCGGATCGCCTCCCCGCCGATCCGCAGGAGCGCCAGCGTCGCCGCGGCGACGTACACGCCGAGGACGCTCCCCGAGACGCCGGCGACAGCGGTGTACAGCAGCGTCTTCGAGGCGTACAGCCGGTGTGTGACGCCGACGTGTGCCGCCCGAAGGCGGTCGCGTTGGCGGTGCTTCCGGGGCCGGTCGACGCCGACGTAGTCGCCGAAGGCGTGAACCGCGACCCGGGTCACCGCGAGGTTCGCCCCCGGGCTCACCGACGCCGCGGCGACGGGTGCCAGGAGGAGCAGCGCCCCGACCAGCGGCAGGAACGACAACACCATCCGTCAGTCCCCGCCGCCGGTGTCCGACCCAACCGAACCCGTCGAACCGTTCGGGTTCGTCGAATCGTCCAGTTCCGGCGAGTCGTCCGGGTCCGGCGAGCCTCCCGGGTCCGTCGAGTCGTTCCGATCCGCCGACCGATCCCGATCCGTCGGGTCGTCGCCGGCGGGGCCAACGGTTCGGTCGTCGTCCGCGGTTCGGCCGGTTGGGCCGGGGTCAGCCGGATCCGCCGTGTCCGATCCGAGCGCCTCGCCGTCCGTGCCGTCCTCGGCCTCCTCGATCCGGGCCATCACGCGGTCGGGGTCGGCGTAGTACTCGTTGACGAGCGCAGTGAACCGCCGGTAGTCGGTGACGCCGCGGTCGTGGAGGTGTTCGAGGAACCGTCTGCGGTCGCGAAGCTCCGACAGCAGCTCCGCCCGGCTCCACCCCCGTTCCGATTGGATCTCATCGAGCAGCGAGGAGTCCCGGCTGGCGAAGCTGTCCGACCCCGCCTCCCACTCGAACACCGACGAGTAGTCCAGCTCGCCGGTCCGCTGGTCGATCCCCCCGATCTCGCCGACGGTCTTCGCGCGGCGCACCCTCCCGCCCTCGAACCGGGCGAGCGTCTGCACCGACAGCAGGTCCAGCGACCGAACCATCGCCCGGGGGACGTTGATCGGCTCGTTCTCCAGGCGGTTGATCACCGTCTCGATGGAGTCGGCGTGCATCGTCGAGAACGTGGTGTGGCCGGTGTTCATCGCCTGGAACAGCGTGAGCGCCTCCTCGCCGCGCACCTCGCCGACGATGATGTACTCGGGGCGGTGTCGCAGCGCCGAGCGCAGGAGGTCGTACATGTCGATGTCCTCGCCCTCGCCCATCCGCTCGCGGGTGACCGACGAGAGCCAGTTGTCGTGATACAGCGACAGCTCCCGGGTGTCCTCGATGGTGAGCACCTTCGAGCGCGGCGGGATGAACATCGACACCGCGTTCATCGAGGTGGTCTTCCCGGAGGCGGTGCCGCCGGCGAAGATGAGGCTCTTGTTGTGCTCGATGCACAGCCAGAAGTAGGCCATCTGCTCGATCGAGAAGGTGCCGTACTCGATGAGGTCGATCGGCGTGAACGGCTCCTCGGCGTACTGGCGGATGGTGAACGCCGACCCGCGCGGGGTGACCTCCTCGCCGAGCGCCAACTCGGCGCGCGAGCCGTCCGGGAGCGTCGTCTCGACGATGGGGTCGCCGACGGAGATGTGTCGCCCCGACCGCTGGGCCAGGCGGATGACGTAGTTGTCCAGCTCGTCGGGGCCGAAGACGACGTTCGTCTCGATATCGCTGTACTCGTCGTGATAGACGAAGATCGGGAGGTCGTAGCCGTCACAGGAGATGTCCTCGATGTGTCGGTCCGACAGGAGCGCGTCGACCTTCCCGTACCCGCGGAAGTCGCGACGGAGGTAGTACGACAGCGCGTGAAACGTCGACATCGACGCGTCGACGCCGTACTGTTCCAACAGCGCCGCAAGCTCGTCGCGAAGCGTCTCGTCGTCGGCCTCGTTCGGGTCGTCGCGGAACAACAGCGGGTCGCGGATGTCGTCGACGACGCGCTGGAGCAACTCGAGCTCGAAGTTGTCGAGTTCGGGCTCGACGACGTGGTAGACGTGGTTGTCGTCCTCGGTGTCGTAGGTGACGACGACGTACGCGTACGGGGCGTTCACCCAGTAGCGGTCGACCTCCTCGTGGTCGGGGGGCGGGTCGAACGACGCCAGCGGGCCGTCCTCGCCGGGGAGGAACGGCCGAACGTCGAGGTCGGCGCCCCTGAGCACCTCGATCGTCCGTTCGAGGCGCCGCCTGAGCGTCGACAGGGGGCTGTCCTCGGCCGTGGCGTCAGCGGCGTCCCCCGACATCGGTTACTGGTTGTCGTAGGGAAGTCCGGTACTTAACTTCACCACCGGCGGTCACAGATCTGATACCGTCGCGGTCCGCCCCGACGAACGGGACTCGTCGTCGCGGTTCCCGGTCCGACCGTCGCGTTCCTCAGCTCACTCGCTCCGCCCGCAGGAGCACGCCGCCGAGCACGAGCTGGAGCACGGCGCCAACCGGGATCGACACGCCGGGGATCCCGCCGCCGACGCCGAGGCCGAGACCGAAGAAGCGCTCCGGAAGCAACATCGAGGCGACGAGGAACAGCACGGCCGAGGCGACGAGCAGGCCGCCCAGCACGTCGACCGGGTCGACGGCCCACGACTCGGCGCGCTCCTCCTCGCGGTAGTAGTACACGGAGATCACGAACGCGACGAGGTACGCGACCGCGCCGACGAGCCAGAGCCCGTAGGCCACCTGCACGGAGGTGCCCGACTGGAGGAGGAACGCCGACACCGGCGAGGAGACGCTCGTCGCGCGGACGAACGGGAGGCCGAACGCGTAGCGGATCTGAAACAGCGGGAAGCGGACGAACAGCACCGACCCGCCGGCGACGGCGCCGTAGAACACGTTCCACGGGAGCAGCGCCGCGACCCACGTCGAGAGGACGGCCAGCTCCCCCGCGTACTCCGAACGGACCCAGACCATGTTCCCCGGAGTACTCTCCGTCGAAATAAATCGATTGGACCGTCGACCGCGCGGACGGGGGCCCGCGACCGTCGTACGTTCCCGGGGCGTTACGTACTTACACACCGATCCCGTACGACCGTTCACGGAATGAGGCGCGACTACTTCGAGTTGACTGTGGAGCACATCGACTGGGTCGAGACCGACGCTGATCCCGCCAAGCCCCACGTATATATCGACTTTCACGGCCAGGAGGACCTCCTCCGGGAGCGCCTCACCGGGACCGACGGCGAGCTGCTCGACGCCGGGGAGACCGACGTGGCGTTCCGGCTCCAGTCCGACCACGAACGTGACTCCGAGGCGACGGGCGTCGTCGGGGTGACGAACCGCCACACCGGCGATTTCGTTCTCGAACTCAACGAGTCCGCCGACGACGTGCTCCGGTTCATCCGCGCGGCCCGCGAGTACGGCCGCGCCAGCGACGGCGACGGCCGCTACCGCGTCGAGATCGACGTCGACGGCGACCCCCTCGTCACCTACGAGAAGGAGACGTTCCTCGTGTACGACGCCGAGGGGAACCTGCTTCGCCACGAGAGCCTGATCCCGTCCGGCGTCGAACTCTGATTCGGTGGGACCCCCCGAGGAGGTCACCGCGTTCGTCGCAGCGTGTAGTTCGTCTCCGGATACGCCTCGCCGCCGATCGTCGTCTCCGCCTCCCCCGTCCGTTCGAAGCCGAACGATCGGTAGAACTCGTTTCCGGGGTCGTTCTCCCTCAGCACCGTCGCGTGAATCCGGTCGACGCCGCGGTCGAACAGGTCGTCGCGGACCCGTTCCAGCAGCCGACGCCCCCGTCCCTCGCCACGGGCGTCCGGGTGGACGTACAGCCGGAGGACGTGACCGGCGCCGGCGTTCCCGTCGACGACGCCGTGGGCGAACCCGACGATTTCCTCGGCGTCGGCGGCGTCGGCGGCGTCGGCAGTGGTGTCCTCGCCGCGCTCGGCCACGTACAGCAGCTCGTCGTCGGCCTCGACCGCTCCCCGGACGCGGGCGGGATCGTACCACTCCTCGACCCCGGACTCGGCGCTCTCCCTGCTGAGGATCGACGGGTAGTCCGTCTCCCACGAGTCGCCGGCGATCCGCCGGACGGCGTCCGCGTCGCCGACGGTCGCGCGTCGAATTGTCATATGGTATCATACCGCTCGCGCGACGTATCCGTTTCGGCTGCCTGCCCGGGCAGCCCCGCGGCCGAGCGCGCGAACCGGAAGCGCCATGTGGCTCAGACGGCCAACGAGTGTCCGTGAAGAACGTCACCGACCGCGTCTCGAACCCCTTCGGGATGGACCCGGGCTGCGAGCGGTTCGTCCCCGGGTACGGCGACGCGAACGCCGACTTCCACGTCGTCGGCGACCATCCCGGCGTTCACGGCGGCCTCGACACGGGCGTCCCGTTCACCGGCTCGCCCGCCGGCGAGCGGTTCCTCGACGCGCTGGTCCGCGCCGGGCTGTTGGAGTCGGCGGGCGACGCCCCGGTCGTCGACTCGACGTACCTCTCGTATCTCCACATGTGCGAGGCGACCGGCGACCGGCTCGGCCCCGACGGCTCTCCGACGCCGGCGTCGTACGACGACATGGAGCGGTTCTTCGACGCCGAGCTTCGCGCCATCGCCGCCCACGTCCTGCTTCCGGTAGGCGAGCGCGCGACCCGACACGTGCTGGAGCAGTACACAGCACAGGCCCACAAGACCCCGATCCGGATGGACGACCTCCACGGCCGCGAGATCCGCGGCTCCGGCTGGCTCGTCCTCCCGGTCAAGGAGCCCGCCGAGTGGACGCCCGGCGCCGGCGAGGCCGCCGAGTCGACCCGGGCGGCCGGCGCGACCGACGGCGGCGACGCGACCGCTCCCGGCAACGCCACCGCCCCCGGCGACGCCGACCGGCTGGTCGAGTCGCTCGCGACGCTCCGGGCGACGGATTACCGGCGCGAATCGGACCTCGGGCGGTTCATCGCCGGCTCGGACCCGTACCTCGTTCGGTGAACGCCGCGCGGACCGGTCTCGCCGTTCGTCGGTCGTCGGGGCGACCGCGGAACGGTTTCGGGCTCCGGCTCGTCTACTCCGGCGGATCGGCGGCGGGGAACTCCACCGTGACCGCGGTGCCCGTCTCGTCGATGTCGAAGGAGACCCGTCCCCCCGATTCCTCGGTGACCCATACGACGAGCCACAGCCCCAGTCCCGACGAGTGGGTGACGGCCGTCTCGGCCTCGGTCTGGAACGTCCGAAGCTCCTGACTGGGGATCCCCGGACCGTCGTCGGCGACGGTCACGGCGACGTACTCGCCGGACTCCGTGACGGTCACCTCGATGGCCGGCCGCTCGCGGTGACTGTGTTCGATCGCGTTCTCGAGGAGGTTCACGAACACGGTGTCGATCAGTCCGGTCGCGGTGATCCACGCCGACTCGGGGGCGTCGACGGTTACCTGCGGGTCCGCGGACGGGTACTCCATGGCGAGCCCGTCGACCTGCGCGCGCACCAGCCCGGCCACGTCGAGTCGCGATCGGGCGGACACGTCCGCGTCCAGCGTCGCCTCGACGTGGCGAACGGTCTGGGCGCGGTCGAGCATCGTCTCCGCGGCGCCGGTGACCCGCTCGAGCGCGGTCGCCGCCTCGTCGTCGGGGGCGTCCTCGGGCGCGTCGCTCCCGGCTGCCTCCCGTCGGAGGCGGTCCTCGATCAGTTCGGTGTACCCCAGGACGACGTTCATCTCGTTCCGGAGGTCGTGGCGGAGAAGTCGGTTCAACACCCCAACCCGCCGGCGAAGCCGGTGTTCGTCGGTCACGTCGCGGAAGGTGAGCACCAGCCCCGCGAGTTCGGTGCGGTCGAACCGGGAGACGCGAAGCTCGTAGTGGCGTTTCCCCTCGTCGGTCATCCGAGTGAGACGCGGCGTCCCGGTGGCGTCCACGTCCGTGGCCGTGCCCGTGTCGGCCGCGACCTGCTCGTCCTCGTCTGCGACCTGCTCGTCCTCGTCTGCGACCGGTTCGTCGCCGTCCACGAACGGTTCGTCGCCGGCGGCGTCGACCGCCTCGCCGATCCGGGCGGCTATCTCCGGGTCGAGCGTCGCGATCGGCTCGCCGACGGCGAGTTCCGGATCGATCCCCATCGCGTCGGCCGCGGTTCCGTTACACTCGAGCACGACGCCGTCGTCATCGACGACGATCACACCCTCGGTCGCGCCGTCGACCGCTACCTCGCGTGCGACCGCCAGCGCGTCGGCCGACGGGTCCGCGTCCCCGCCGTCACCGTACCGAACGGCGGCTGCGGACGCCCACGCGCCGGCCGACGCCAGGGCCGCGGTGACGGCGTCGCGCACGCGACCGCGTACGTACCGCCAGATCATCGACACGCTCCCCGGCCGTCCCCGGCTCCGGCGTCCCGGTGCGACCGGGCGCGGCGATGACTGGCACGCTGTACGGTAAACACTCGCGAGTATGTACGGTGTGCCCGTCGGTGAAAAATGTGCGTGTCGACGCGAGATCGGCGGATCGTGGTCCTCGAGTCCGTCGCGATCCGAGTCGGAAGGGTTCTTGCCACGGGGGAGCCCATCCGTCGGCATGGAGCGGATCCGTCTCACCAACACCGTCTTCGAGGGGCTGAACAACGTGTACGTGCTCGACGGCCCCGCGGACGGCGGTGACCCGGACGAACTCGTCCTCGTCGACGCCGGCGTCGCCCTCCCCGAGGTTCGCGAGCAGTTGGCCGTCGGTCTCGCCGACCTCGGGTACGGGATCGCGGACGTCGACCGCGTCCTGCTCACGCACTGGCACGCCGACCACGCCGGCCTCGCGGGCGCGATCCAGTCGGAGTCGGGCGCGACGATCCACGCCCACGAGGCGGACGCGCCGCTCGTCGCCGGTGACGAGTACAGTCTGCTGGAGGAACGACGGCTCCAGCGCGAGAAGTTCCGCGAGTGGGGGATGCCGGAGGGACCACGCGCCGAGCTCGTCGACTTCCTCGAGGGTCACGCCGACCTCGGGGGCGAGCCGTGCGACGTGGAGCCGTTCGCCGACGGCGAGGAGTTCGCCGTGAACGGCCGCACCCTCGAAGCCGTCCACCTTCCCGGACACGCCGCCGGGCTCACGGCGTTTCACGACCCCGCGGCCGACGAGGCGTTCGTCGGGGACGCCATCCTCCCGAAGTACACCCCGAACGTCGGCGGCGCGGACGTCCGCGTCGAGGCCCCCCTCGCGAGCTACGTCGGGAGCCTGCTGGACCTGATAGACCTCGACCCCGGGACGGCGTGGCCGGGGCACCGCGACCGCATCGACGACCCCGCCGGGCGGGCGGCGACGATCCTCCGGCACCACGTCGAGCGCACCGGGAACGTCGTCGACGCGCTCGCCGACCTCGGTCCGTCGACGCCGTGGGAGGTGAGCGCCGCGCTGTTCGGCGACCTCCACGGGATCCACGTCCTCCACGGCCCGGGCGAGGCGTACGCCCACCTCGACCACCTCGCCGAGGCCGGCGTGGCCGAGCGGACCGGGACGCGCTACACCCTCGTCGACGCGGATCCGGACGTGTCGGCGCTGTTTCCCGACCCCGGGATCGACCGCGTTGTCGAGTGGGAGGGGGAGTGACCGGTCGGGTCGCGAACGCGGGACGCGACGATCCGAACAGACCAGACGGCGACGTGCCGGCGACGCGCGAATCCGCGGAACACAAGCTTGAAACGCGCCTGCGGCGAACGCTCCGGCAATGGAACTTCGCGTCATCGACAAGACGGACGAGGAACTCCGCATCGAGATCGCGGGCGAGGACCACACGTTCATGAACGTCCTCAAGGGGCAGCTCCTCAGGGCCGACGGCGTCGCCGCGGCGACGTACGACATGAACCCCGAGCAGTCCGGCGGTCAGACCGAGCCGATCCTCTCGATCAAGACCGAGGACGGGCTGGACCCCCTGGACGCCCTCGAACAGGCCGCCACGGGCGTCTCGGACAACCTCGAAACGCTGTACGACCGGATCGAGGCCGCGTTCGACGACGCCCCGGCCGCCGAGGCCTGAGCCGGGACCCGTCGCGGTCCGTCCCTTCGTTCTCTCTCGGTACTCGTTCCGTGCTCGTCGGGCAGCGTCTCGCCCGCCGGAACAGCCACGTCGAGTCAGTTCTCCGTCCGGACGAGCGGACGCTCGGTCGGCTCAGAGCCGGACGGGGACGCCGTGCTCGTCGAGGTAGCGCTTCACCTCGTCGATGCCGTACTCGTCGAAGTGGAAGATGCTCGCCGCGAGCCCAGCGTCGGCGCCGGCCTCGACGAACACCTCCTCCATGTCCTCGGGGCCGCCACAGCCGGAGGAGGCGATCACCGGCGTCGACACGGCGTCACACACCGCCTTCGTGAGCGGGATGTCGTAGCCGTCCTTCGTGCCGTCGGCGTCGATGGAGTTGACGAACAGCTCTCCCGCGCCGCGCTCCTCGGCCTCCTTCGCCCAGGTGACCACGTCCATCCCGGTTCCCTCCCGGCCGCCCTTGACGGTGCACTCGAACCAGCACTCCTCGGTCTCGCCGTCCTCACGTTCGATCTCGACGTAGTGGTCGCCCTCGTCGTCGAACCGCCGCCGGGCGTCGACGGAGATGACGATGCACTGGCTGCCGAACGCGTCGGCGCCCTCGGCGATCAACTCGGGGTTCTCGATGGCCCCGGAGTTGATGGACACCTTGTCCGCCCCCGCCCGCAGCGTCTCCTTGATGTCGGCCTTCGTTCGGATGCCGCCGCCGACGGTCAGCGGGATGAAACACTCGTCGGCGACCGCCGACACGGTATCGAGCATGGTCTCGCGCCCCTCCGCGCTCGCGGTGATGTCGAGGAAGACGAACTCGTCGGCGCCGACCTCGTTGTACTTCTTCGCCATCTCGACGGGATCGCCGGAGTACTCCAGGTTCTCGAAGTTGACGCCGGTGTAGACGGCGGCGTTCCCGTCGTCGTCGAGATCGACGTCGATACACGGGATGATCCGCTTCGTGAGGGTCATACGTTCGATAGCCCCGAACCGGGTTTCATCGTTTCGCCTGTCGGCGTGGGCGCCGCCACACCGCGCGCCGGCGACCGCGCCCCCTTCATCGTTCGTGATTCACCCGAACCCCGCTGTCCGGCTCACTGCTTCCAACCGGCGACGGTTCCGCCGCCGTACAGCCAATCGCGAATGCGGGTGACGACCGAGTGGAGGAGGACGAACAGCACGAACACGTACGCGAGACCGACCACCGCCTGCGCCATCGGCTCGACCCGCGCGGCGACCGTCGGAAGGACGTACCGGAAGTACAGGTACCCCCCGCCGACGACGCCGCCGAGGCTGATGGCTGCGACGCTGACGGCGTAGCATACGAACACGGACCACCAGATGGCCTCGGCGACGTACTCGTTTCGCTGTGCCGACCGCCGGACGAATCGGAGGAGCGACGTGTGTCCTCGGGGGACCATGCAGTCGTGTGCAGGTGTCCGTGTCAAAACCCTGATGGCCGTCGGGGCGGAGGGGCGGCCCTCCCGGCCCCGGGCGCGCGCCGCGGACCACGACGGATTAAGTACCAGCGCGACGCCCCCTCGATCACGAACCATGGCCGACCACCACGAGCACGACCACTTCAAGGAGTTCGACTACGAACGCGTCACCTCGCCGATGCAGGAGATCACGAGCGGACAGGCGGCCACCGGCGCGGTCATCGCGCTCGTCGGCATCCTCGTGACCTTCGTGGTGCCGCTGTTGCTGGTCTAACTCCGGATCATCCGGTCTCGTTCACACGGAGGGTGACTGCGCCGTCCGTGCCGGACGCCGTCGCGCGCGTCACGAACCGCTCGTCCCCGAGCAGTACCACGACCGTCCCCGGCGCGGCGCGAACGAGCCGCACCGTCGACGCGTTCGCCGGACGGTCCGCCCGCCACGTCTCGAACGCCGCCGCGAACGCCGTCGCGTTGGCGGCGTCCTCGAATCGGATCGCCCACGCGTAGCCGGTGTGTGTCGACCCGTCGTCGGCGTGCGCGACGAACCGCCGTCGCACGTCGTTGTCCCAGCCGTGTGCGGCATCGGCCGCGGTCGGTTCGTCGACGCTCGTCTCCAGCAGCGTGCGAACGAACAGCTCCCCGTAGGTGTCCCTCGCCCGTCCGTCGCTGGTCCACCCGTCGCCCGGCGCATCGCGAACGGCCAGCGCCGCGAGCGGCTCGCTCCCCGGCGGGCGGTCGTGGAGCAACTCCTCGGCCGTGCGGGGCGGATCGGCGTACACCTCGCGAACCTCGCCGGGGTCGGACACCCGGCCGTCGACGTAGCGCGCGCCGGCGAGATACGGCGCGGCCCCCAGGCGTGTCGCCGCCGACCCGTTCGCCGCTCGCGCGCGCAGCGACTCGGTCGGCCTGGGGGCTTCCGGGGCGTACCGGCGGACGTACTCCCCCTGCACGTACGTCGCCGACCCCTCGATGATCGCCGCCCGAAGCAGCCGCGAGGCCGTCGATCCCGGCGGCGTCGCCGCCGTTCCGTCCAGGTCCTCGAACGCGCCCGTCCGGAACTGGACGACGTGAACCGACTCGTGGGCCAGCGTCGACTCCGCGTCCGCTGCGTCCGCGAGGACCGCCTCGTTGACGACGACCGCCTCCGCCGACGCGACGTACGCCGCCGCGGTGAGTGCCCGCCCGCGCTCCTCACCCACGCTGAAGCCGAGCAACCGGTAGAACTCCGGATACTCGCTCCCGCCCAACTCCATCGACTCGTTCGGCTCGACGCGGACGACCGACGGCGGCTCGACCGTCGGCCGATCCACCGTCACCGCGACCCTGGCGAACACCAACGGGTACTCGACGGGCAGCGACCCGCCGGACACGCGAACGTCGTACCCGTCGGCGAGCGCCCGTGGCGACGGCGGTGTCGCTTCCGACGTGTTCGCGGCCGCGCCGTCCGCACCCGGCGACGGCTGCGGCGACTCTGCCGGCGGCTGCGTCGACTGTGGCGACTGTGCCGACGGCGTCGACGGAGACACCGTGGATATCGTGGCATCCGGCGATCCCCCGCTCGTCGTGTGGTGGTCCGAGGCGGCGGGGTCGCCCTCGGTCGTCGCCGGGGGGACCGCGGGGGCCGCACAGCCGCCGATGACGAGGAGGGCTGCGAGGAGGAGGGCACGGATCGACACGACGTATTGTCAACGTGAGAACTAAAAAGCGCTCGTTCGATTCTCACGATGTCAGGTCCCTGGAACGCCCGACCGGTCCGTCGACGCCGGCCGTCAGTCCAGTTCGCGCTCGATGACCGACCTGAGGTCGCGGATCGACGCGGCGTCGCGCGTCAGTTCCGCGTCGCCGACCGAAAGCGAGAGCGTCCCGTCCGCGGTCGCCTCGCCGATCTCCTCGACCGGCGCGACGCCGTCGAATGCTGCCCGGACCGCGTCCGGGTCGGCCGTCTCGATCACCGCGCGACCGGGGGTCTCGTCGAACAGCGCGAGCGCGTCGTCGAGGGCGACCTCGGCGCCGGCGTCGTCGGTCACCATCTCCGCGAGCGCGACCGCGAGTCCCCCGTGACTCACGTCGTGCACCGCGAGGGTGTCGTCGCCGTCGGCGACCGCCGCGAGCGTCTCCACGACCGCCGGCGCGTTCTCCGGAAGGGCGGGGAAGCGGTCGCTCCCGCCCGACTGCGCGAGATACTCCGAGCCGCCCAGCGCGCCGCCGGCGGCGCCGACCGCGAGCACGGTCCCCTCGCCGGCGAACGCCGCCGGGGGGGCGTCGAATCCGGCCTTCGTTCCGATGACCGCCAGCGTCGGCGTCGGCGGGATGGGGCCGGCGACCGAGTCGTTGTACAGCGAGACGTTGCCGCCGACGACAGGCATCGAGAGGTCCGCGCACATCTCGGCGAGGCCGTCGACGGCGGCCGCGAAGCCGCCGTACACGTCCGGCTTCTCCGGGTTGCCGCCGTTGAGGCAGTCGACCGCCGCGAGGGGGGTCGCGCCCTTCGCCGCGAGGTTCGTCGCGTTCTCCAGCGCGACGGCGCGGGCGCCCTCGTACGGCGCCGCCTCCGTCCACCGCGGCTCGGAGCCGGAGGACAGCGCCAGCCCGACCGGGTCGCCGCCGTCGGTTTCGGCCTCGCGGATAGCCAGCACCGCGGCGTCGTCGCCAGGGAGCACCGAGGTCCGGACGCCGACCTCGTGGTCGTACTGGCGGTACACCCAGCGCTTGCTCGCGGTGTTCGGGTGGCCGACGACGGCGTCGAACGCCTCGGCGAGCGCGTCGGGATCGGGCTCCCCGTCCGCGACGAGCGCGGGGAGGTCGCGGTCGGGCTGGCTCGGCTCCTCGCGATCGAGGTCGTTCATCGGCGCCCCGTCGGCGAGGTACTCGGCGGGCGCATCGACGACCGTCTCCCCCTCGAAGGTGCACACGTAGTTGCCGTCGGTCACCTCGCCGATGACCGAACAGCCCAGGTCGAACCGCTCGGCCAGCTCGGCGACGCGGTCGGTGTCCTCGGGCCGGACCTCGTACACCATGCGCTCCTGGCTTTCGGCCAGCAGGATCTCCATGGCGTTCATGTTCGGCTCGCGCTGGTGGACGCGGTCGAGGGCGATCTCGGCGCCGAGGCCGCCCTTCGCGACCAGCTCCGAGGACGCGCCCCCGAGTCCGGCCGCGCCCAGGTCGCGCGCGGCGACGAGCAGTCCCTCGTCGACGAGCGCCTCGTTGCACTCGATCAGTCGCTTCTCGGCGTACGGATCGCCCACCTGAACGGCGGGACGGTCCTCCGTCTCGGCGTCCTCGGCGAGGTCCTCCGAGGCGAAGGAGGCGCCACCGAGGCCGTCGCGGCCGGTGGCGTTGCCGACGAGCACCAGCTCGTTGCCGGGCGTCTCGGCGGTCGCGGTGACCAGTCGGTCGGGTGTCGTCAGGCCCACGCAGGCGACGTTGACGAGCGGGTTCCCCTCGTACCCGTCGTTGAACGCGACGGAGCCGGCCACCGTGGGGACGCCGATGCAGTTGCCGTAGTGGCTGATCCCCTCGACGACGCCCTCGAACAGGTATCGCGAGTGCTCGCGGTCGAAGTCCCCGAAGTACAGCGAGTCCGCCAGCGCGATCGGGTACGCGCCCATCGACATCGTGTCGCGGACGATGCCGCCGACGCCCGTGGCGGCGCCGTCGAACGGGTCGACGTACGAGGGGTGGTTGTGGCTCTCGATGCCGAGCGTGGCGTACGTGTCCTCGTCGAGCGCGACTACCGCGGCGTCGTCGCCGGGGCCGATCACGACGTCCTCCGACTCGCTCTCGAAGGCGCCCAACAGCGGGCGCGACGAGCGGTACGCGCAGTGCTCGCTCCAGAGGTTCTCGAACAGCGCGGCCTCGGCTCGGGTGGGCTCCCGTCCGAGCTCCGCCTCCACCAGTTCGCGGTCCGCGTCGGCGAGGGGCATTCACGAGTACGGTCAACATCGCCGCTCAAATGGCTTTCTATGTGCACGGTCGTGTCTATTCGGGTCGCGAGCGACCGGCGGTCGATCGGACCGGATTCCTTTTCTACGGTCCACGAGTATCCGCGACCGTGCTATCGGTCGAGCTGCACAGTCACTCCGCGCTCTCACACGACGGCCGCGACCCGGTCGACATGCTCCTCGAACAGGCGGCCGCCGTCGGGCTCGACGCGCTGGCGGTCACCGACCACGACGAACTCGACGCGAGCCTGGAGGCCGCCGACATGGCGGACGACTACGGGCTCGTCGGCATCCCGGGCATGGAGATCACCTCCGCCGCGGGCCACGTGCTCGCGTTCGGCATCGAGGAGTTGATCCCCGCCGGCCTCGACTACGACGAGACGCTCGACCGGATCCACGACCAGGGCGGCCTGGCGGTCGTCCCGCATCCGTTTCAGAAGTCGCGCCACGGCGTCGCGCCGCACATCACCGACGACCAGTTGGCGAGCGCCGACGCGATCGAGGTGTACAACTCCCGGCTCCTCACGGGTCGTTCGAACCGACAGGCGGAGACGTTCGCGGTGAACCGGGGGCTCCCGATGACCGCCGGAAGCGACGCGCACATCGCCGAGATGGTGGGGCAGGCCGTCACCGAGGTAGGCGCAGACGAGCGCTCGGTCGACGCGATCCTCGAGGCGATCCGCGACGGCCGTACGAGCGTGGTCGGCAAGCGGACGCCGTGGTACATCTCCTTCCGGCAGGCCGCCGGCGGCGCCAAGCGCCGGATCGGCCGCCGAGTCGCCGACTTCCTGTGACTCGCGAGCGTCGGTCCCCGGCGACGGATCTCGACGGCGACGAAGACGCCACGGACCCAGCCCTTGTCCGCACCGCGCTCGCGGACGGCGACCCGCTGCCCGGGACCGACGGGTTCGCGGGCGTCGTCGACGGGACGCTCGTTCGCGACGTCCTCGGTCGTCGACCGCTGTTCGTCGACGCGGACGACCCGGACCGCTGGAGTCGCAGCCCCGGCGGTCTCGAACGCCCGCGGTCGCTTCCGGCGGGACACGCGCTCGACGGCGACGGCGAGCGACGCGTCTGGGCGCTTCCCGACCCCGATCCGCCGGGCGACGAAGCCGCGCTCGGCGCGGTCGCCGACGCAGTCGACACGAGCGTTCACGCGGTCGACCCCGACGGCCTCGCGGTGGCGTTCTCCGGCGGCGTCGACTCGGCGGTCGTCGCCGCCGGCGTCCCCGGGGCACCGCTGTACGTCGCCGGCTTCGAGGGCGCACACGACGTGGCGGCCGCTCGCGACGCCGCCGAGGCGATGGACCGCGACCTGCGGGAGGTCACCCTCTCGCACGCGGATCTCGAACGCGCCGTCCCCGAGATCGTTGACGCGACGGGACGGCGCAACCCGATGGACGTGGCTATCGCGCTCCCGCTGTATCTCGTCGGGGAACGTGCGGCCGCCGACGGCTACGACCGCCTCGCGGTCGGTCAGGGCGCCGACGAGCTGTTCGGCGGCTACGCGAAGCTGGTCGACCCGGCTGACGACCCCCGCGTCGACGCCGACACCGTCCGGGGTGCCCGCCGCGAAACGGTCGCGACGCTCCCCGACCAACTGGAGCGCGACGTGCTGGCGCTGCGGGCCGCCGGCGTCGAGCCCGTCGCGCCGCTGCTGCACGACCGCGTCGTCGCCGCGGCGCTGGCGCTGCCCGGACACCTGCTCGTGGCCGACGGCGAGCGGAAGGTGGCGCTGCGCGCCGCCGCCGAGGGACTCGTCCCCGAGCGCGTCCGCTCGGCGGAGAAGAAGGCCGTCCAGTACGGCACCTACGTCTCGCGGGAACTCGACCGCCTCGCCCGACAGGCGGGGTTCAAACGGCGGATGGACGACCACGTCGGACGCTACGTCGCCGACTTGTGCGGCGAGGAGTACCCGACGGATGGCGACGCCTAGGCGCCGCTCGCCGTCGATCGATGGCTGACAGTCGACACGGCCTCGCGGGCCACCGCCGGGCGACGCGGTGTCGCGCACCCGCTGTGCGCCGCCCGTCTTGGGTCACTCGATGGCGGCCGTGGTCCCGGCTTCCCCGAAGAAGGTTCGCGGCGACACCGGTACGGTCGCGCCGCGGACCGACGGCGGCGATCGCCCACACCGACTTCCGTTCGCTACTCCTCGCTCGCGGCGGCGACGGTCTCGATGGCCTCGATTCCGATCCGGGTGGTGTCGCTGTCGATGTCGCTCTCGCGGAGGTCCTGGGGGGTGTACCACGCCCAGGCGTCGGCGCAGACCTCGTCGTCGCCGTTCGGATCGATCCGGCGGCCGTCGACGGCGGCGAAGTAGATCGAGTCGATGTGCTGGTGGCCGACGGTTCCGTCGTCGTGGACGTTGATGTCGTACAGCATCGTGTGCCGGGGCGCCGGGAGCGTCTCGCCGGCGGGAGCCCCGATATCGGGGGTGTCGTCCACGAGCGTCGGATCGAGGCCGGTCTCCTCGCGCGCCTCGCGCAGCCCCGCCTCGTGTGGGAGTTCGTCGCGGTCGACGTGGCCGCCCGGCGGGATGCGGATCCCGAGCTTCGGGTGTACGTGCAGCGCGGTCGCGCCGTCGTGGACGAGATAGACCGTCGCGGTGAAGTGGCGCGTCGTCTCCATACCCGTGGCTGGCGGGTGGGTGGCTTCGGCGTTACGAAAGCGCGAGCGCGTTCGGGGGCGACGAGAGATCCGTCAGAATCAGCCGAGCTGGACCTGTTCCTCGGCTTCCAGCAGCTCGTGGTACCGGTTCCGGATGGTGACCTCCGAGATGTTCGCCACCTCGCTCACCTCGCTTTGGGTCACCTTCTCGTTGGTGAGCAGCGAGGCGGCGTAGACGGCCGCGGCGGCGAGTCCCACCGGCGACTTGCCCGAGTGGACGCCCTCCTGTTTGGCCGTCTGGAGGAGCTGGCGGGCGCGACGTTCGGACTCGTCGGACAGGTCCAGGTCGGATGCGAACCGCGGGACGTAGCTCTCGGGGTCGGCCGGCTGGATCTCCAGCTTCAGTTCGCGGACGACGTAGCGATACGTCCGGGCGATCTCGTCCTTCTCGACCCGCGAGACGTTCGTGATCTCGTCGAGGCTGCGGGGCGTCCCGGCCTGTCGAGCAGCCGCATAGAGGCTCGCGGTGGCGACGCCCTCGATGGAACGGCCAGGGAGGAGATCCTCGTCGAGCGCGCGGCGGTAGATGACCGAGGCGGTCTCGCGGACGTTGTCCGGGAGGCCGAGCGCGCTCGCCATACGGTCGATCTCCCCGAGCGCCTGCTTGAGGTTCCGTTCCTTGGAGTCGCGCGTGCGGAAGCGCTCGTTCCAGGTGCGCAGGCGCTGCATCTTCTCGCGCTGGCGGCCCGACAGCTGGTTGCCGTAGGCGTCCTTGTCCTGCCAGCCGATGTTGGTCGACAGCCCCTTGTCGTGCATCATGTTCGTCGTCGGGGCGCCGACGCGGGACTTCTCGTCCTTCTCCTTGGAGTCGAACGCGCGCCACTCCGGCCCGTGGTCGATCTCGTCCTCCTCGACGACGAGACCGCAGTCGCGACACACCGTCTCGCCGCGCTCGGTGTCGTTCACGAGGTCGCCGCCGCATTCGGGACACTCGAGCTGTTCTCCCTCCGACTCGGACGCCGACTCGTCCTCGTCGACGGTGGCCGTACTCGATCGGTCGTCCGTGTAACTTCGGACGTTCTCACTCATTGTAGGGTTGGGGAACGAAAGCCAGAGAGGCGTCTCTCTGCCTGATTCGCTGTATCCAGTACAGGTCCGCAAGTCACTTATACCTGCTGGCTGACTGCGCCGGGTCATCGACAAAATCTACCCGACCGCGACGGGGCGGTTCGACGCGGTCCGGTCGCGACGAACGGCGCGCTAAGCCTCCTAAGCGTTATGATATTGACGGGGTTGAGTAGTCCCCGAGCAGGACGTTCGCCCCCGAGAAGCCGCGGGGTGTCGGGACCGCCCGAGGCGAGCCGGATCACGTGAAGTAACCGCGCCGCCGTCGAGGTCCCCGCCGCCGTGAGGGACCCGCGTTGCCGCGAGCGAACCGCCCCCGCGAGGGCCGTGGGTCGGGGGTATCGAAACCCTTACTCGCGGTCCGCGGCACCCATCGCACATGACAGCGACGGACGAGGGCGACGCGTCGGCCGCCGACGCGGACGCCGTCGACCCAGACGAGGTCCGCCACGTCGCCGACCTCGCCCGGGTCGACCTCGACGACGAGGAGGCAGCGGCGTTCGCCGAGCAGTTCGCGGACGTGCTCGACTACTTCGCGGCGCTCGACGAGGTGCCCGAGGTCGAGGACGAGCCCGACCTGGTGAACGTGATGCGCGCCGACGAGGTGCGCGACGGCCTCACCCAAGAGGAGGCGCTGGCGAACGCGCCCGACTCGGAGGCGGGCTTCTTCAAGGGCCCGAAGGTCTCATGAGCGCCGACGACGCCCCCGACGGCGAGGCGGCCGACGGGCTGAACGCGTTCGTCACCCGCGTGACCGTCGATGGCGACGCCGACGGGCCGCTCGCGGGCAGGACGGTCGCGGTGAAGGACAACATCTCCACCGAGGGGATCCGCACGACCTGCGGCTCGGCGATGCTCGATGAGTACGTGCCGCCGTACGACGCGACGGTCGTCGAACGCCTCCGGGAGGCCGGCGCGACGATCGTCGGCAAGACGAACATGGACGAGTTCGGCATGGGTGGCACCACCGAGACCTCGGCGTTCGGACCGACGAAGAACCCCGTCGACCCCGAGCACGTCCCGGGCGGCTCCTCGGGCGGCTCGGCGGCCGCCGTCGCCGCCGGCGAGGCGGATCTGGCGCTCGGCTCCGACACGGGCGGCTCCGTTCGCAACCCCGCCGCGTTCTGCGGCGTGGTCGGGATCAAGCCGACGTACGGGCTCGTCTCGCGGTACGGACTCGTCGCGTACGCCAACTCGCTGGAGCAGATCGGCCCCTTCGCCCGCACCGTCGAGGACGCGGCCGCGCTGCTGGACGCGATCGCCGGCCCCGACGAACGCGACGCGACGACGCGCTACGACGCCGCCGAGGGCGGCGCGGCCGACGCGCCCGGCGTTCCGGACGACACCCACCCCGCCGACGCGACCGAGTACGCCGCCGCGGCCGACGGCGACGTCGACGGCATGACCGTCGGCGTCCCGACCGAGCTGGTCGAGGGTGCCGACGACGAGGTCGTCGCGGTGTTCGAGGACGCGCTCGCGGACTTGGAGGCGAAGGGCGTCGAGACCGTCGAGGTGTCGCTCCCCTCCGTCGAGCACGCGGTGCAGGCGTACTACGTCATCGCGATGTCGGAGGCGTCCTCGAACCTCGCGCGCTTCGACGGCGTCCGCTACGGCGTCGACGGCGGCGAGGGCAACTGGAACGAGTCGTTCGCCAGCTCCCGCGAGGAGGGCTTCGGCGACGAGGTGAAACGGCGGATCCTGCTCGGGACGTACGCCCTCTCGGCGGGCTATCACGACAAGTACTACAAGAAGGCGCAGGACGCCCGAGCGTGGGTGAAGCGCGACTTCGACGAGGCGCTCTCGGAGGCGGACGTGCTGGCGACGCCGACGATGCCCGTGCTCCCCCCGAAGCGCGGCGAGAGCCTCGACGACCCGCTCTCGCTGTACCTCATGGACGCCAACACCGTGCCGGTGAACCTCGCGAACCTCCCGGCCATCTCGGTGCCGGCGGGCGAGGCCGACGGCCTCCCCGTCGGGATGCAGTTCGTCGGCCCCGCCTTCGGCGAGGAGGCGGTCATCCGCGCCGGCAGCGCCGTCGAGAAGTAGACGGCGCGACCCCCTGCCCCTTCCTCCCGACTCACCGCCGCCAGTATTCGGGCGTGAGACACACGAGGACCGGGATGATCTCCAGCCGGCCGATCCACATCAGAAACACCATGTAGAGTCTGCTCGCGTCCGTGAACCCGAGGTAGCTCCCCATCGGCCCGACGACCCCGAACCCGGGGCCGACGTTCCCGAGGGTGGCCGCGACCGCGCTCATCGTTTCGAGGACCGAGACGGTCTCCGGGAGGCGAGTGCCGTCGAGGAACAACACCAGCGTCGAGACCAGGAACAACACGAGATACAGCAGGGTGAACGCGAAGATGCCGCGGACACCACGCTCGTCGAGCGCGCGGCCGTTGAGCCTGACCGGCCGGACTGCGTCGGGGTGGGCCGTCGTGAACAGCTCCCGCCGGAGCGACTTCAGGATGACCACCCACCGGATCACCTTGATCCCCCCGCCGGTCGAGCCGGCGGAGCCGCCGATGAACATAGCGAAAAGCAGCGTGTACTGCGCCGGCGCGGACCAGGTGTTGAAGTCCATGCTCGCGTACCCGGTCGTCGTGACGATCGAGACCGTCTGGAACGCCGCGTGCCGAAGCGAGGGCTCGATGCTCCCGGAGATGGCGCCCGTAACCGCGGAAAGGTAGGCGGCGTCGTACGTCTCGCCGGCCGGGGCGGCGGCGACGAACGCCCCGGCGAACAGCAACCCCGTCACCAGTGCGGCGATCACGCCCATCGCCCCGATGAACGTCCGGAACTCCACGTCCCGGAGCATCCGTCTCGGGTCGCCCGTGACGACGCCCCAGAACAGCGCGAAGTTGATCCCGGCGGCGACCATGAACGGAATGATGACCCACTGCACGGCCGCGGAGAACGCCTCGATCGAGCGCGCCTCCGGCGAGAACCCGCCGGTCGGCATCGTCGTCAGGCCGTGAGCGACGGCGTTGTACAGCGTCATGTTCGGGGCGAGCCCCGGCATCCCGAGCGCCGGCCCGGCGAGGTGCATCCCGTACAGGAGGACGATCTCGAGGGCCGTGATGCCTGCGTAGACGCCCCACAGCACGCGGGCGGTCTCGGCGATCCGCGGCGTGAGCTTCTCGATGCCCGGGCCGGGCGCCTCGGCGTCCATGAGCTGGGCGCCGCCGACGGAGAGCTCGGGGAGGATCGCGACCGCGAGGACGACGATCCCCATCCCGCCGAGCCACTGGGTGAGCTGGCGCCACAGCATGATCCCGCGGCCGTGGGTGTCGAAGGAGATGTCGCCGAGGACGGTCGCGCCCGTCGTCGTGAAGCCGGACATCGACTCGAACAGGGCGTTCACGGGGTTCGCGAGTGTCGATGCCGGCGCGAGCGGGGCAACGATCCCGGGGATCCCGTGGGCCTCGATCAGATACGGGACGGCTCCGACGAGCCCGACCGCCAGCCACGTGGTCGCGACCATCAGGAACCCCTCGCGGGCGCCCAGATCGGGCTCGGGATCGAGGCGTTCGAGTCCGGTGCCGACCGCCAGCGCGAGCGCGATGGTGACGAGGAAGGGAGCGACCGACTCGCCGTAGTACACCGAGACGAGAAGCGGCGCCACAAGCGGCACCGAGAGGTAGCGCACGACGGTGCCGACGAGGCTCAGGCTCGCCCGGTACTCGACGCGGAGGTTCACTCTCGAATCGCGCGGTCGCGTCAGTGTTCAACGTATCGTTCTCTCGTCGCCGGCCGCCAGCCGTCGCTCTCCGGTCGTCTTCCGCCCGTCGTCCGCCCGTCGCCGTTCTCCCGTCTCCGTTGTCCCGTTACGGTTCCCCGTTCAGCGGCTAGCCGGTCGGGGGGCGACCGACCGCGCAACGGTCAAGTCGCTCGGCGAGCGAACCCGTGTATGGACACGGTACTTCACCTCGCGCCCGCCGCCCACGGCGTCGTCTACGCGCTCGTCGTCGCCCTCGGCGGGCTCGCCGGCGCCGGGCTGCTCGGGCTCGGCCTCGCGGCGTTCCTCAGGCGTCGGTCGCGGTCGTACCTCCTCGTGGCGCTCGCGCTCGGCACCCTCGCGCTCCGGGCGGGGCTCGGGGGCGCGACGGCCTTCGGCCTCGTCGGCGCGGAGGCGCACCACTTCGGCGAACACGTCCTCGACGTGGTCATGGCCGGCCTCGTCGTCGCGGCGGTGTACTACGCACGGACGATCCGGACGGAGGCGGCCTCGTGAGCGACCGCGCGACGCCGGCGGGCGGGCGCCCCACCCGCGAGCGCGTCGCCGATTACGTGGTCGCCAACCCCGGGCTCCACTTCAACGAGCTGGTTCGCCGACTCGATCTCGCGCCGGGGCAGGCGCAGTACCACCTCCGGCGGCTCGCCCGCGCCGACCGCGTCGTCGGCGAGGAGGTCTCCGGGCGCACGCACTACTTCGACCCCGCGCTCGACCCGCTGGAACGCCGGCGGATCGCGCTGTTCAGACGCGAGACCGCCCGCGACGCCGTCGTCGAACTCCTCGACGGGCCGGCCCCTCCCGACGCGGTCGCCGAAGCGGTCGGCGTCGCCCGCAGCACGCTCGAACACCACCTCGACGGCCTCGTCGACGCCGGCGTCGTCGAGAAGCGCCGCGACAACAGGGGCCGGGTGACGCTCGCGCTGACCGACCCCGAGGCCACCGCCCGATCGCTGCGCCGCATCGAGCCGTCGCTCCCCGACCGGCTGCTCGACCGGTTCACGCGGCTCGTCGACGCCCTCCTGGAGTAGCGCCGAACCGGACTGCGGCCGCCCCGTTTTTCAGTCCGGATGGTACACCCTTCCCGTGTGCCCTCCGTCGACTCGCTCCGACCGCAGACTCCGTCGTCAGCACTGTTCGCGACCGTGTTCGTCGCCGCCGGCGTCGCCGGCGGCGCGACCGAACTGCTCGAACTCGCCGTCGTGAGGTCCCCGGTCAGGGGGATCGCGCTCACCGTCCTCGTGGGGGGACTCGGGGAGTATCTCCACGCGCTGCTGCCGTTTGCGTTCGTCGCGGCCGCGGTCGGGCGGGGCGACCTTTCGCCTCCCGCGTCGGTCCGGGCCGTCGCAGCCGTGTCGCTGGCTGCCGGAGTGATCGGCCGGTACGTCGGGACGGTGCTGGGCGCGCTCGTCCAGGGACGCGCAATTCCGTCGCCGATCGTACTCGTGGGCTCGGCGGACTTCGCGGTCGACAGCTTCGGCCCAGACATGTGGGCCGTGACTGTCCTCGGGATCGTCGCTTCCGGACTCTGGGCGCTCGTCGGCGCGTTCGCCGGGGTCGGGGTCTCGACGGTCTCCGGAGGACGGGAGTGAATGTCGGCAGGCAGAGGTCGGCGGGCGAACGTCGTGCGGTGGGGGTCGCTGCGCGTTACCATGCCGCCACGGCCGCGTTCGACGCCCACACCACAATCCCCTTCTCCGGGAGCGCGCTAGGACGCGTATGACCGACGCGGACGCCGACGCATCCGATGCACCGTCGCTCGACGGGCTCTCCCGCCGAGAGGCGCTGAAGGCGGCCGTCGCCGTCGGCGGCGCCGCCGGGCTGGCAGCTTGCGTCGACCGACTCGACGGCGCCGAGCCGATCCCCGCCGGCGACGGCGCCGACGCCCACCCGGAGCGGCAGTACGCCTGGAACGATTACGTGCGAACCGACGACGCCGGCAACTGGCAGCTCCCCCGTCACCAAACGCTGTTGTACCTCTCGCTGCCGGATGAGGGTACCCCCGGAGCGGAGGAGCGGGAGGCCGTCCGCGGCGCGCTCGACGCGCTCGACGAGGCGTACGCCTGGAGCCACGAGGGGCTGCTCCACTCGGCGGCGTACTCGCCGTCGTACCTCGACCGCTTCGAGGCGGAGCTGGCGGTGCCCGACGACGTGTCGCTCCCGGAGCCGACGCCGCTGGCGGACTTCGAGACCCCGGAGTTCGACACCCAGGACGTGCTCGTCCACCTCGCGTCGGACCGCCCGGACGGGTTGTTGGCCGCCGAGGAGGCGCTCCTCGGCGAGCGCGAGGAGGCGAACGGCGTGACGTTCCCGTCGGCGCTGACGGACGCGCTCGACCTGGACGACCGCCGGACCGGCTTCTTCGACCCGGGGATGCCCCACGAGAAGGCCGACGAACTCTCCGGCGTTCCCGACCCGAACCCCGTCCCGGAGGACGCACCGCTGTTCATGGGGTTCGCCGCGGGGTTCCGGGGCAACCAGGCGACGGAGGACTCCGTCGCGATCGGCGAGGGGCCGTTCGCCGAGGGGACGACCAAGTCGGTCGGCAACTGGCGCCAGCGGCTCGACGACTGGTACGGCGAGCAGGACTTCGAGCAACAGGTGATGGAGATGTTCTCGCCGGGCCACGCCGCCGAGAACCTCGTCGAGGGCGTCGGAACGAACCTCGGCGACGACTCGGGGATCGATCGCTTCCTCGACTCGGTGGTCGAGGACGCCAAGGAGTACGGCCGCGTCGGCCATGCGCAGAAGGCCGCCCGCGACAACCGCGACGACGACGGGAACCCGATCCTGCTTCGCCGGCACTTCGAGTCGGCCGACGACGACATCGCGAGCCTGCATTTCCCGTCGCTCCAGCGTTCCATCGACCAGTTCGAGACCGTCAGGCGGTCGATGAACGGCGTCGACGCGACGGAGGCGACCCCGGCGGTCCGCCAGCGCGTCAACAACGGCATCCTCGAGTACATCTTCCTGCGCCACCGCGGCTACTTCCTCGTCCCGCCGCGGTCGCTGCGCGCGCTGCCGACCCCCGCCGGCGACGAGGGATGACCCGCTCCGGTCCGATCTGATCCGATTCGGATCCCGGACCGGGTCCGGTTAGAAGTGAACGAACGCGACGAACGCCCCGAGAACCGTCAGGACGGCACCGACGCCGACGCCGGCGCTTCGTGTACGCTCGGTGAGGACGCCCTCGTGAGCGAGCAGTAACACCCCCGAGGCCAACAGCACCCCCGCGAGTCCGATCCCGAGTCCGGTGGGGGATGCCCCGGCGAGCGGTCCGCTCGGGGTCGCCGCCGGGTGGCCCGGATGGGCGAGCACGCTCCGGGGAAGCGACGCGAACGCGAGCGCCGCCGCGAGCGCGGCGACGGCGGATCTCCGTCTCATCGGTCGAGGTGACGGTCGGCGCGCATAACACGGTTTCGACCACGGCTCCCGGTCGCCGTAGCGACACTGTCGGTTGCCGGTTCGATGGGGGGTACCCGTCGTCGGGGTGGCGGTTCGACGGGGCAGCCGTCGGACGGAGCGGCCGTTCGACGGGCGTACCAGAATCCCCTTTCGTAGGCGTCACCGAGTGTCCGTATGGACAGACGTACGTTCCTCAGGAGCGCGGCAGCGGGCGGCGCGGCCGCCGGTATCGGCGGCGTCTCGGGGTGTCTCGGCTTCGAACTCGCCACCGGGAGCGCCTCGCGGGCGCCGCCGATCGTCGAGGACCGTCCGGACGGCGTGTACCTGCCCAGCCACGTCGAGGGGATGGAGATGGGCGGAATGGGGAAGGACGGGGACTACCAGGTCGGCGTGTTCTACTCGTACGCCCACCGGTTCTGGAACGTCAACGGCACGGAGGTCGAGCGCACCGACATCGAGTCCGACGACGACGTGCACCTGATGGCGAGCGTCTGGGACCCCGAGACCGGGCAGGTGCTCCCCGAGACTGGGCTCTCGATCGAGGTGACGAAGGACGGCTCGCTCGTCACGCAGGAGGTCATCTACCCGATGCTCTCCCAGCCGATGGGCTTTCACTACGGCGGCAACTTCCCGCTCGACGGCGACGGCACCTACACCGTGAACGTCTCCGTCGGCGCCGTTCGCACCCGCCGGACGGGGGCGTACGCCGGCCGCTTCGAGTCGCCGGCGGACATCCCCGTCGAGGTGGAGTACAGCCAGGAAGCGCGCGACGAGATCATGTTCCGGACGCTCGAGAACGCGGGCGAGCGCGACGCCGTCGACCCGATGCGGATGGAGATGGTGCCCGACGCGACCGCGCCGGCGACCGACGACCTCCCCGGGGAGGTCGTCGGCGAGGCGAACAGCAACGACGCGGTCCTCGTCGCCACGGTGCTGGAGGAGCCGCCCGAGGGGATCGACGCGGAAGGCCCGTACCTCGCGGTGTCGGCGCGGACCCCGTACAACCGGATGCTGATCCCCGCGATGGGGCTGGAGGCGACTCACGCGCGGGGCGGCGAGACGGTGTTCTCCGGAGAGCTCACCCGCACGCTCGATCCGGACCTCTCCTACCACTACGGCGCCGCCCTCGACGGCGCGAGCGTCGAGTCCGGCGACGAACTGACCCTGACGCCGACGGTCTGGCCGCAGGTCGCCCGCCACGAGGGGTACGAGACGGCCTTCGGCGCCCTCCAGGACGGAATGCCCGAGCGGACGATCACCGTCGAGTAGTCGCCGCGACGCGTCAGATCTTGCTCGAGACCTCGTCGACGACGCTCTCCTCGAAGAAGACGACGACGTGGTCGCCGGGCTCGATCACGGTGTCGCCCCGCGGGGTGACAAGCTCCCCGGCGCGGGTGATCGCGCCGATCACCAGACAGTCGGGGAAGTCGTGGATCGACTCGCTGATCGGCCGGTTCGCGAGCAGCGACTCCTCGGTCACCTCGACCTCCAGCACCTCCGCGCGGTCGTCCTCGATGAGCGCGACGTTCTCGGCGCTCCCCTCACGGGTGAACCGGGAGATCTCCTCGGCGACGACCGCACGCGGGCTGACGCCCACGTCGATGCCGACCGTCTCGAACAGATCGACGTAGACGGTTCGGTCGACGACCGCGACCGTCCGCTCGACGCCGAGCCGGCTCGCCAACAGACACGACAGGAGGTTCTTCTCGTCGGAGTCCAGCGCCGCCACGAGCACGTCGGCGTCGCCGACGCGCTCGCGCTCGAGGAAGCCAACGTCGGTCGCGTCCGACTGCATGACGACCGTCTCCGGGAGCTCCTCCGCCAGCTTCCGGGCGCGGTCCTCGTTCTGCTCGATCAGCCGCGGGGAGAACCCGCGCTCGCCGAGCAGCCGGGCGGTGTGGTAGCCGATCTCCGACCCGCCGAGGATGACCACCTCCTCGCCGGTCCCGACGTGCTCCTCGGGCGCCACGTCGGCGGCGAACCCGCGGACGCTGTCGGGCGAGCCGATGACGACGGCGCGGTCGCCCGCCTCGATCAGCGTCTCGCCGCGCGGGATCACGACCTCGTCCTCGCGCATGATCGACGCGAACGTCAGCGAGTCGAACCGGTCGGCCTCGCTGACGGTCTGGCCGACGAGCGGGCTCCCCTCGCTCACCACGAACTCCGCCATCTGCACCTTGCCGTCGGCGAAGGGATCCACGTCCCGGGCGGCCGGCAGGCCGATGACGCGGACGATGGACTCGGCGGTGAGGAGGTTCGTACACACCATGAAGTCGATACCGAACGCCTGCCGGGAGCGTTCCCACGTCCGGAGGTACTCCGTGTGTTTGATCCGGGCGATCGTGAACGCGTCGCTGACCGCCTTCGCCGTGGAACAGGCGACGATGTTCGTCTCGTCGTCGTCGGTCGAGGCGACCACCATGTCGGCGTCCGCGATCCCCGCCTCCTCCAGCGTCGAGACGGCCGTGCCGTCGCCGTTGACCGTCAGCACGTCCAGCGAGTACGTCAGTTCGTCGCAGCGCTCGGCGTCCCGTTCGACGACCACCACGTCGTGGCCGTCCGCGAGGTCCGCCGCGATGCTCTCGCCGACCTGCCCCGCGCCGATGATCAGCACCCGCACGCCGGAGCCACCCCAGTCATGTCCCCACCTGTTCGACCGAGGGGAATGAGCGTTCCGGACTCGTGTCGACCGCCTATCCCTCCGCTATCGGCGGATCACAGCGCCTCGGAGTCAGTCCGAACCGTGAGGCTGACCTCCCGCTCGCGTCCCTCCAGGTCCGCGACGGCCCGACGGACGACGCGTTCGGCCTCCTCGGCGACGAGCCCTTTCACCTTGTCGAGCACCCACCCGAAGGAGACCAGCGGCGGGAGCGACACCGACGAGGAGTCGGCGCTGTCGGCGTCGAACCGGATCGAGAGCGTCACCCGACAGCCCTCGGTCGCGTCGGCGGGTGCGTCCGCCGGCAGCTCGTCGAACGGCTCGATCAGCCACGCGCCCCGGGCGTCGATGTCCTTGAGGACGCGCCAGTCGATCCGCGTCGGCGGCGTCACCTCCGTCACCTCCGAGCGCGCGGTGTAGGTGAGCTTCCACCAGGAGAACCGCATCGCGTAGCGCGACCCCGGACCGCCGTCGCCGTGGGTTCGCGAGACGCGGTCGAGGTACTCCGTGTAGCGCTCGTAGCGCGGGAACTCGAGGAGGAACTCGTACGCCTCCTCGGGGGCGACGTACACGTCCGTCGAGACGACGAGCTCGTCCATGTCATCGGATCCGCCGGACCGGAGGTAAGGGTTCGGGCTCTGCCACGGACCGGGGGTCGGTCACCCGCCTGCGGTGCGGTTTTGTACCGCCGGGCGAAACCCGCGGTCGACCCGGCGGACGCCCGGCCGGACCGACCGACGATGACGGATATCACGACGCTGCTCGACCGAGACGACACGGACGCCGTACGCGCCCGCCTCGCCGACCGACGCGAGGGCGACGCCCGCGAGCGCAAGGACCTCCTCCGGGCGCTCCGTTCGGCCGCCGAGGACGACGCCGCGGCGGTCGGCCGCGTCGCCGACGCGGTCGTCCCGTACCTGACCGACCCCGACCGCGCTGTCCGGCTCTCGACGGCGAAGGTGTTCGTCGCCGTCGCCGAGCGTTCCCCCGAGCGCGTGGTCCGGGTCCGCGACGCGTTGGCCGAGCGACTGGCCGACGAGGACGAGTTCTACTACGTTCGGGCCCGCGCGGCGGAGGCGCTCGGCTACGCCGCCGTCGCCGACCCGGCGGCGGTCGCGTCGCCGGAGCTGCTCGCCGACCTCCGGATCGGGCTCGCGTTCGACGAGCGGGAGGTGCGCGAGAAGCTGGCGAAGGCGCTGGAGCACGTCGCGCTCGCGGACCCCGACCGGCTCCGCCACCGCGTCGCCGACCTCGCAGAGCACCTCGACGACGACGCGGAAACGGTCCGCTATCACCTGCTCGCCGCGCTCGTCGTCGTCGGCTGCGTCGATCCCGGGCGGCTGACGGACGCGCGTGGAGCGCTGGTCGCGCGGCTTGACGACGAGAGCCCGTACGTCCGTGGACGCGCCGCCGGGGCGCTCGGGCTCCTCGCCCGCGCGGACGACGCCGAGGAAACCGAGGACGGCGCGCAGGGTATCGAGGACGACGCCGGGGGTGGCGCCGATGCCGTCGCCGGCGTCGCCGACGACCTCCGGGCGGCCGCTCGCGTCGAGGAAGCCGACGGCGACGCCACGAGGTTCGTGGCCGACCGCGTACGGTTCGCGCTGGCGTCGGCCGCCGGCGTGGACGCGGGACTCGTCCCGGAGTCCGACGCCGACCCCGGTCAGGAACCGGAAGGCGTGTTCGGGGACGACGCCCCCGAGGACGACACGTGCGGGGACGACGCGGCCGTCGGGACGGTCGAGGGCGTCCGCGCGACGAGCGAGGCCGCCGTGACGGCGATCCGACGGCCGAACGAGACCCGTTGTCCCCACTGCGGAACCGACGTTCCCGACACCGCCCCGATCTGCCCGGTGTGCGGATCCCCTCGCTGATCCCCGTTCGGGCGGACCGGTTTCTTTAGGCGAACCGAAACCGATTTACTCAGTTAGGCGAGCCTAAATCACATGACGAACGACGAGCGACGCGGGGACCGACCCATGCGCAGGGAGCACGCGAGATCCGGCGGCGCCGTCGTCGCCGGGGCGGAGTAACGATGACTGACCACGACGTGGCCGTCGTCGGCGGCGGTCCCGCCGGCGCCTCGACCGCCGTCTTCCTCGCCCGAAGCGGACTTGATACGGTCGTGTACGACCGTGGCCGCTCATCGATCGGCCGGTGTGCGCACCTCGAGAACTACCTCGGCTTCCCCGCCGGCATCGACGTGGAGACGTTCTACGCGCTGGCACACGACCACATCGAGACCGCCGGCGGAACGCTCGTCGACGACATGGTCGAATCGGTCGAGCGCATCGACGGCGACGGCGACGGCGGCGACGACGACAACGACGGCGACCGCGACGACAGCAACTGCGACCGCGCCGGCGACGAGGCAAATGGCTTCCGCGTGACGCCGCAGGAGGGCGACCCGATCACGGCGACCCGCGTCGTCGCGGCCGCCCGCTACGACGGCGAGTTCCTCCGCGGCCTCGACGACGAGGACGCGATGTTCGAGACCCACGACCACGACGGCGAGACGCACCGACACTTCGCTCGCGACTACGCCGACGACGAGGGCGCGACGCCCGTCGAGGGGCTGTACGTCGCGTCGCCGTCGCCGGAGACGGACGCCCAGGCGATCGCCGCGGCGGGCCGGGGCGCGATGGTCGCGCGGCGCGTGCTCGCCGACGTGCGGATCGCCGACGGCTGGTGGCCGGAGGCCGCCGAGGGCGTCGACTGGGTCCGACGTGAGGCGGAGTTGACGAGCGAGTGGGCCGAGCGCGAGCGCTGGGTCGAGTGGTTCGATGAACACCACGCCGAGCACGCGCCCGTCGATGTGGACTCCGAGCGCTTCCGACGCGTCCGCGAGGCGTACCTCGACGAGGGGCGTTCGCCGTATCTGCCCGACGACGAGATCGAAGCCCGGGCCGCGAGCGGCCACCGCACGCTTGCGGGCCATCTCGACCCCGAAGCCGTCGTCGACGCGCACGACGCCGCGGACCTGCTTGACGCGATCGACGACGGGACGATCCGTGCGTACCTCGACGGACGTGACCACGACGGGGCGGCGATCGCCACTTCGACCGACGCTTCCGCCGAGACCGGCGAGTAGGGGCTCGTAGCGAGCGAATCAGCCTCCGAACGCCGACGCCCGGCTGTCGCCCCCGCGAACCGATACCGTTTTCAACTTTTAGGCTGGCCTAAATCACATGCCGAGAGAGACCGCAGACCGAGACGGCGACGGACCGACCCGGCGGGAGTACGTGAAGTACGGCGGCGCGGTCGCCGCGGGCGGCCTGTTCGCCGGCTGTACCGGCGGGACCGGCGGCGATTCGACCGAGACGGGACCCGCCGGCGACCCGACGGAAACGGGAACCGCCGGCGACGACGGCGAGACACCGACGGCCACCGGCAAGGACGCTCCCTACACTGTGACGATGGAGCCGATGGGCGAGGTCACATTCGACTCGACGCCCGAGCGCTGGATGTCGTACTTCAGCACCTACGGCGACATGGCGATCGCTCTCGGCCAGCTCGACGGCCTCCGCGGCCTGGTCTTCACCGAGAACTGGCCGATGAGGTTCTTCGACGCGCTCCCGGGCGTCGATGTCGACTTCTCCGACGTTCCGCAGCTCATGGGCGAGGGAACCATCGACAAGGAGGCGTTCTACGAGCTGGACTGCGACGTCCACCTGTTCGACCCGAACTTCCTGCAGTTGCTGGACGACAACTGGACCGACGATGACTTCGCGGAGGTCGTGGACAACGTCGGCCCCATCGTCGGCAACTCCATCCGACGCCGCGGCGACGACTGGCACGACTACCCGTACTACTCGCTGTACGAGGCGTTCGAGAAGATCGCGGACGTGTTCGACGAACGCGAACGCTACGAGGCCGTGCGGGCTGTCCACGACGAGACGCTCGCGACGATCCGGGCGGACCTCCCGCCGGAGGACGACCGCCCGAGCGTCGGCCTGCTGTCGGTGAACTCCGACTTCGAGGGCGGGTCCTTCTACGCGTACCCGGTCCACGACGGCAACGGGCACAAGCAGTACCGTGACCTCGGGATGCGCGGCGCGTTCGACGACGAGATCGACGGGAGCTACGCCGAGTGGGACTACGAACAACTGTTGGAGGTCGACCCCGACGTGCTGGTGTTCCAGTACGGCTTCTCGCACGTCTCCGACGAGGAGTTCGAGGCGCGGATGGACCGGATGCGCGAGGACCCGGTCGGGGAGCAGCTCTCCGCGGTCCGAAACGACCGGATCTACCGCGGCGGCACCTCCTACCAGGGGCCGATCATCAACCTCTTCCAGACGGAGGTGGCCGCGAAGCAGTTCTACCCCGAGCAGTTCGGCGAGTGGCGCGGCGTCGGGGAAACCCCCGAGGACGAGCACCTGTTCGACCGCGAGCGCGTCGCCGCGGCGATCCGCGGCGAGGTCGAGTAGTCGGGACCGCGAACGGGTCCCGCCACCGGCCCCTCCGTTCCAACCCCCACACCCCACCATGATCGGAACCACCCTCGGCGACCTCAGACGCCACATCGAATCGCTCGCGGACCCGACGGGCGCCTACCGCCTCCGCTGTGCCCGCACCGGCGAGCGCCCGGTCCCCGTGGCGGGGCTCGCGTTCGACACCCGCGCGACCGCACGGGCGGCGGCGCGCTGCGGCGAGCAGTACCGCGCCGCGTTGCGCCGGTACGACCCGCAGGTCCCGTTCTACGACCTCGTCGCCGTCGAGCGGGCCGACGCGCCGGCGGTCGAGCCGGACGGTTCCCCCCACGACGCGACCGACGAAGGCTTCGACAGCGGGGGAGCAACCGAGCGCCACGCGCTCGACGGATACGCGTCCGACTCGGCGATCGACCTGTGTCACGCCGTCGTCGGCGTCGTGTTCGAGGCCGTCGCCGACTCCCCGCACACGGCGGTTCAGGACGCCGTCATGGAGACGTACTTCGCGGCGGCGGAGTCGGTCGACGGCCCGGACGAGCTGTGTCTCCGCCTGCTGGCGAGCGTCGCCGACGGCCTCGCCGAGCACCTCGACGACGAGGAGACGCTCGCCGTGCTCCGCGAGGCCGGCACGCGACTATTGCCGGCGCCGCTCGACGGCGACCCCCTCGAGGCGGCCCTGTCGCGCCTGCGGACGGCGGGGATGCTCCGGTCGTACGCCGTTTCGCCCGCGACCGTGGACCTCGACGGGGAGACCCGTCGGTGGCGCGTCGAACTCGACGGCTACGCCCTCGTCGACGGCGGGGACCCTCTCGTAGCCGATTCTGGTTCTGACGACCACGGCGACCCCGACCGCATCGTCACCCTCCCGGTGGTGGTCACCCTGTTCGGACGCGCGTCGGTTTCGGCGGTGGCGGTCACCGACGCGACGCGGAAGCCCTCGGGCGCGTGGCGTCTCACGGTCACGACGAACCCGCCGGACGAGGCCACCGGGCTGACGACGGTCGAGGGGGAGCGATGACCGACGACGCCGCGGCCACGCTGTCGGCCGCCCGGGACCGGGTGGCCGACGAGCGTGACGCCGTCGCCGCCAAGCGCGAGGCGTACGAGGAGTTCCGCAGCGAGATCGCCCGGATCCCGGTCGAGGGTGTCGACGACGACGGTGCGGCGGGCGGCGTCACGGCCGGCGCTTCGAGCGCGTCGGGCTCCGTTGCGTGCCGGGCGCCCGCCGTCCGCGACGCCCGATCGCGCATCGGGACGGTTCGCGAGCGGTTCGCGACCCTGATCCGTCCCCACAGCCTCGTCGACGTGGAGACCTCGGGGACGACGGAGACGCTGGCGGAGACCATCGAGGCGGAGTTCGACGCGGGCGTCGCGCGACTCCTCACGGAGCCGGGGAGCCGGTTGACCCCGGAGACGAGCGCGCACCTCCGAACCCTGGCGGCGACGCGGCGGGACGAACTCGACTCGATGGAGTCCGTGTTGGCGAGGGAGGCGGAGAGCCTCGACGCCGCCGCGGACCTGTTCGCCGACGCAGAGCGAACGGTCGAGACCGCGTGCGACCGGGACCCGCTGAGGCTCGGCTTCGAGACGCTCCGCGGGCGCCACGAGGAGCTCGGCCGCGTCCGCGACCGATGCGGGGAGGCGCTCGACGCGCGCCAGGACCTGCTCCAGCAGCCCGCGGGCGGGACCGGCGCGTTCGACATCGACCACCGCGAGGTCGTCCGCTACCTCTACGAGTCGCTGGACGCGACGTACCCCGTCCTCGCCGCCGGGACCGACCTCCTGGAGCGGTGTGAGGACGTCCGGGAGACCCTCCGCGATCAGATCACGAGGCGCGTGTAATGTCGCCCAGACGTGTGTGATTCCGGGGCGCTCCGGCAGACTGAAGCCGTGTTTTAGGTAGACCGAAAGCATCTTCAGTCAGGTGGCCGCTCGTGGGAGTATGGACGACCAGCACGGAGACGACGGCTCCATGTCGCGCAGGGATTACGTGATGTACGGCGGCGCGGTCGCCGCGGGCGGCTTCCTCGCCGGCTGTTCCGGCGGAAGCGGCTCGGAGGGCACCGAGACGACCGGCGACGGGTCGACGCCGACCGCCTCGTCGGGGTCGGACTCCGAGACGGAGACGAGCACGCCCGAGGACACGAGCTACACCGTGTCGATGGCGCCCGTCGGCGACGTGACGTTCGAGGAGGTTCCGGAGACGTTCTCGGCCTACGAGTCCGGCTACGCGGACATGGGCGTCGCGCTCGGGAAGGGCGAGGACCTGCTCGCGGTCGGCAACACCGCGCGCTTCCACACCGACCACTACGACGACCTCGACGGCGTGACCGTCGCGAGCGAGCCGACGCAGTTGCTCGGCGACTCCTACGCCATCGACCGCGAGCTGTTCTACGAACTCGACAGCGACGTCCACCTGATCGACCCGCAGTGGCTGATCAACAACGGGTTCTTCAAACTTGAGCGGTCGGACATCGACACCGTCGTCGAGGACGTGGGTCCGTTCGTCGGCAACACGATCTTCCGCCGAACGGACAGTTGGCACGACTACCGTTACTACACCCTGTACGGAGCGTTCGAGAAAGTCGCACAGGTTTTCGACCGCGTCGATCGCTACGAGGCCGTCAAGGCGGTCCACGACCGGTTGATCGCCGACGTGCAGGCGTCGCTGCCGGCTCCGGACCGGCGCCCGAACGCGCTGCTGTGCTTCGGCGCCGGCAACGAGCCCGAGGCGTTCTCGCCGTACCGGCTCTCCGGGCAGGGGACGAACAAGAAGCAGTTCCACGACCTGGGTCTGTCCGACGCGCTGGCGGGCACCGGCGTCGAGGGGCTCTCGACGAACGACCGCGGCCAGATCGACTTCGAAACGATGCTGGAGGTCGATCCCGACTCGATCCTCGTCCGCGGCCACGAGGGCAAGACCGAGGAGGAGTTCCGCGACACCGTCGTCTCGTTCATGGAGGAGCACTCCGTCGCCTCCGAGCTGACCGCCGTCCGGGAGGGGCGCGTGTTCCGCGGCGGCCCCATCTACCAGGGCCCGCTCCAGCACCTGTTCAACCTCGAACGGTTCGCGACGCTGTACTTCCCCGACCGGTTCTCCGGCGAGCTGTTCTCGCGGGCCGAACTGTCGGCCGCGATCACCGGCGAGGCCTGAACCGGCCGTACACCGACGCAACGTTCGGTTTCCTTACCGATCTCGACGGACGAACCGACACCCTTTTCAATTTTTTAGGCTAGCCTAAAACCGTGACACGACACAGACGGCAGTTCATCGGCACGGTCGGCGCCGCGCTCGGCGCCGGCCTCGCGGGTTGCACGGGCGGCAGCGGCGGCGCGGTCGAGACGACCGCCGACGAGGGCGGGTCCGAGACGACCGCCGACGGCGACGGCGCTTCGGAGACCGAGCAGTCCACGGCGTCGGACGAGTCGTACACTGCGTCGATCGTCCCGGTCGGCGAGGTCGAGTTCGAGGGCGTGCCCGAGACGTGGCTGTGCTACAACGGCGGCTGGGCGGACATGGCGTTCGCGCTCGGCCGGCGCGAGGGGTTCCTCACCGCGGGCAACATGATCCCGGGGTTCTTCTTCGAGCCGTTCGGGCTGGACGTTCCCCCGCAGGAGGACCTGACGGCGCTGGCGAACTGGAGCGGCGGGGGCTGGAGCAAGGAGGTCTTCTACGAACTCGACCCCGAGGTGATCCTCATGGACCCCAACTACCTCCACGACACGGGGTGGGACGACGACTGGGACGAGTCCGACACCGAGGAGATCCGCGAGAACGTCGCGCCGTTCTTCGGGAACAACTGTCGCCGCCGCCGGGAGTTCCACGACTACAAGCTCTACAGTCTCTACGGCGCCTTCGAGCGGCTCGCCGAGGCGTTCCAGGAACGGGAGCGATACGAGGCGTTCGTCGACCTGCACGACGAGCTGCTCGCGGAGGTGCAGTCGCGGCTGCCGCCCGAGGAGGAGCGCCCCGAGATCGGCCTGATCAACGGCGGCTCGAACCCGGAGAAGGGCGTGTTCTACCCCCTGCACACGCAGGACGAGGGGTACGAGATGAAGCCGTACCGCGACCTCGACGTGAAGAGCGCCTTCTCGACCGACATGGAGGCGGCCGGGGAGGCCGACTACGAGCAACTGTTGGAGGTCGACCCGGAGATCATCATCGTCCACTGGGGGATCGGCACCACCGGACCGGACGCCGACGGCTTCTCCGCGGAGGCGTTCCGCGAACAGTACGTCCGGCCGATGGAGGAGGACGGCGTCGGCGGTCAGCTCACCGCCGTACAGAACGGACGCGTTTACCCCGGCGCGTTCGGCGAACAGGGACCCATCGTCAACCTCCTCCAGACGGAGATGAAGGCCCAACAGCTGTACCCCGAGGAGTTCGGCGAGTTCGACCCCGAGTCGTTCCCCGAGGTGCCCGAGGAACGGCAGCTGTTCGACCGCCAGCGCGTGCGCGACATCGTCGCGGGCGACGTTTGATGGCCGGAACGTCCGCTGTCGAGTAGCCGGACGGTTCGACACCCTTTTTAACAGTTAGGGCGACCTAAAACACATGTTCGGACGGAGGGATCGGAGTGGCGAGTGAGGTAGGCGAGGCGGTTCCGGAACTCGATGGCCCGTTCTCGTGGGTCGATTCGTCGTTGTTGACGACGATCGCCGCCAGCACGATCGTCGTCGTGATCTCCGGGCTCGTGCAGGTGAGCTTCGGCGCGTTCACGATGTCGGTCACGACGGCGTGGGGCGCCGTGTTCGACCCGCTCGTGTGGACGAACCCGCAGGTACTGTTGCGGCTGTTCCTCGGCGAGGGGTTCGGCAACGGGGTCGCGAGCGCGCTCGGGTTCTCGACGGCGGCCGTCGACCTCCCGAAGGAGACGCTGATCGTCTGGCAGATCCGGATGCCGCGGGTGATCGTCGGCGTCATCGTCGGCGCGAACCTGGCGGTCTCGGGCGCGGTGTTTCAGGCTGTGACGCGCAACGAGCTCGCGTCCCCGTTCATCCTCGGGGTCTCCTCGGGGGCCGGACTGGCGATCCTGCTGACGCTCATCGTGTTCAGCGGGCTCACGGCGGTCCTCCCCCTGATCGCCGCCGGCGGGGGCGCGGTGGCGTTCCTGTTGGTGTACGCGATCGCGTGGAAGGGCGGAACCAATCCCGTCAGGCTCGTGCTCGCGGGCGTCATCGTCTCGACAGTGTTCGGCTCGCTTCAGACGGCGCTGTTCTTCTTCGCGGACGACCTGGGCGTCGTCCAGTCGGCCATCGCCTGGACGACCGGGTCGCTGACGGGCGTGGACTGGGAGCAGGTGCGGATGGCGCTCCCGTGGACGTTCATCGCGGTGCCGCTCACCCTCGTCGGGGCCAGACAGCTGAACGTCCTCCTGCTGGGCGAACGGACGGCCCGGTCGCTCGGGATGTCCGTCGAACGCGTTCGCTTCGCGCTTTCGGCGGTCGCGGTGCTCGCGGCCGGGACGGCCATCGCCATCGCCGGCATCGTCGGGTTCGTCGGCCTCATCGTCCCGCACATGGTCCGGCAGCTCGTCGGCTCGGACTACAAGCGCCTCGTCGTCGCCTGCGTGTTCGCGGGCCCCGCGCTCGTCACCCTCGCGGACGTGGGCGCCCGGCTCGCGCTCTCGCCCGCACAACTTCCGGTCGGTATCGTCACGGGACTCATCGGCGGCCCGTATTTCCTGTACCTGATGCGAAAGCAGGACGGGTTGGGGGACCTATGAGCGCCGACGATACACCGTCCGCCGATGGCACCGACGCCGCCGAAACCGCCGACGCCGACACCGTCGACGCCGCCGGCGACTCGGTGGACGCGGGCAGCGCGGACGCGAGCGCGACGGCGGGGGAGTCACCCGAGGACTCGCCGCCGCTGTCGATCAGGAACATCGCGCTGTCGTACGGCGACGACGAGCCCGTCGTCGAGGCCGAACGGCTGGAGGTTCCGGCGGGCGAGATCACCGCGCTGATCGGGCCCAACGGCAGCGGGAAGTCGACGCTGCTGAAGGCGATGAACGCGGAACTGAGCCCCGACCGGGGCGCGGTGACGTTCGGCGGGCGCGACGTGGAGGAGTTCGCCACGACCGAGCTGGCGCGACGGCTCGGCCTGCTCTCGCAGGAACACGTCGCCCCCGAGTCGACGACGGTTCGCGAGCTGGCGACCCACGGCCGCTACCCGCACCGGAGGTTCTTCGAGGGGATGCGCGAGGAGGACTACCGCGCGGTCGACCGCGCCATCGAGCGCGTCGGCGTCGAACACCTCGCCGACCGGCAGGTCGGCGGTCTCTCGGGCGGGCAGGCGCAGCTCGCGTGGCTCGCGATGGTGCTCGCACAGGAGACGGACGCGCTCCTGCTGGACGAGCCGACCACCTTCCTCGATCTCCACCACCAGCTCCGCGTGCTCGACGCCGTCCGCGATCTGAACGAGGACCACGGCGTCACCGTCTGCGTGGTGCTCCACGACCTCGGGCAGGCGGCCCGGTTCGCCGACAACCTCATCGCGCTCCGGGACGGCGAGCCCTACGAGTGGGGGCCGCCCGACGAGGTCGTCACCGAGGACCTCCTCCGGGACGTGTTCGGCGTCGAGGCCGAGGTCGGCTTCGGCCCGAACGGCCCCCGCGTCACCCCGCGGCGGGCGATCGACGAGTGAGCCGCGGCGCCGACGTCCGACCGCCTTCTTCGCCGGGAACGCAACCGTAAACCGTCGGCCTCGCCGAGTGCCGCCGACTCCCGTGTCCGTCGCCTCGAACCTCGCGTTCATGCTCGCCCTGCTGGCCGCCGGCGTCGCCGCCCGGAGGATCGGGCTGCTGACGCCGCGTCGCCGGGACGCGCTCACCGACGCCGCCTTCTACCTCGCGTTGCCCGCGCTGGTGTACAGCTCGACGTACGCGCAGCCGCTCGGGGAGGTGCTGTCGGTCCGCCTCGTCGCGGGCGTGGTCGGCGCGCTGGCGGTCGGCATCGGCCTGAGCTGGCTCGTCCACCGACGGCGGTCGGACGCCGCCGCCCGCAGCGTCGCGGTCGTTCAGTCCTACCACGCGAACCTCGGGTTCCTCGGCCTCCCGCTCGTCGCCGCGACGTTCGGCGCGGGCGCCGTCGAGGCGGGGAAGGCGAGCGTGATCCTCGGCGTCGGCGCGCTCGTCCACGTGCCCGCGACGGTGACGATCCTCTCGCTCGTGAACGACGCCGACGCGGACCTCGCGAGCGAGGCCGTCTCGCTCCTCCGCAACCCGGTTCTCGTCGCCCTCTCCGCCGGCCTCGCCTCGGCTGCCGTCGGGTGGGCGCCGCCGGCGGCGGTCGCGACGGGGCTGTCCTGGGCCGCCGAGTTGGCGCTGCCGATCGCGCTGCTGGGCGTCGGGTCGTCGCTCGTGCTCGAGGGCGTCTCCATCGACTACCCGACCGTCGGCGCGGTGGCGGGGACGAAGCTGATCGCGATGCCGCTGATCGCCTTCGCGGTGTTCTCCGGGCTCGGCGGCGACCCCTCGACGGTCCGCGCGGGCGCCGTCATGTTCGCGATGCCGACGGCCGTCTCGACGTTCGTGTACGCCAGCGCGCTCGGCGGCGACGACGGGCTCGCGTCGGTCAACGTGTTCGCGACGACGGTCGCCTCGGCGGCGACGCTGTTGCCCGTGTTGTGGCTGGTCGGTCCCTGATGCGACACCGGTTCGCCTAAGTCGCCCCCGCGGGTTTCGATTCGTAATGAGTACCGAGGAGGAGAGCGCCTTCGACGTGTATCGCGACCGCGTCGATCGGCCGCTGTACCGCCTGTTCACGGAGTACGGGCTCGACAAGTGGCCGTGGCTCCTCGTCGGCATGACCGCCAACGTGATCGCCCGGGGGGCGAGCCTGCTGCCGCCGCTGGTGCTGGGCGTCGCCATCGACGCCGCGTTCACCGGCGACCAGCCGTACACGCTGCCGCTGGTGCCCGCCGCGTGGCTCCCGACGACCGCGCCCGACGTGGCGCAGTTCTGGTTCTCCGCGTGGCTGATCGTCGGCTCGTTCGCCGTCACCGCGGCGCTGACGTGGGTGTACGGCGTCTCCGCGAACAACTTCGCCCACCGCGTCATGCACGACGTGCGGACCGACTCCTACGCGAAGATGCAGGACCTGGACATGACGTTCTTCGACGACAAGCAGACCGGGGAGGTCATGTCCGTCCTCAACAACGACGCGACGAACCTCGAACGCTTCCTCGACGACGCGCTCCAGAACTCCGTGCGCCTCGGCGTGATGCTGCTCGGGATCGGGATCGTCCTGTTCGAGCGCAACGCGCAACTCGCGCTCGTCACCCTCGTCGTCGTCCCCGGGATGGTGCTGTTCACCTACTGGTTCATGAAGGCCGTCGAGCCGCGCTACGCCGCCCAGCGCGAGGCCGTCGCCGACCTCAACACCCGCCTGGAGAACGCCCTGGGGGGCATCCAGCTGGTGAAGACCACGGGCACCGAGGACTACGAGACGAGCCGCGTCGAGGACACCTCCTACGACTACTTCCGCAAGACGCTCGCGATGCTTCGTCTCAACTACGTCTACCGGCCGGGGATGGAGCTGTTCGCCGGGATCGCGTTCGCGGCGACGTTCGTCGTGGGCGGCCTGTGGATCGTCTCCGGCACCGCGCCGGGACCGCTGACCGGCGAGCTTCGGGCCGGTACCTTCGTCACGTTCCTGTTTCTCACCCAGCGGTTCGTCACGCCGCTGGCGGAGGTGTCGAACATCGTCTCGCAGTACGAGAACGCCAAAGCCTCATGCGAGCGCGTGTTCGGTCTCCAGGACATCCCGGCGGAGGTCACCGAGGCGCCAGACGCGGTCGCCCTCGACGACCTGGAGGGTGCGATCGAATACGACCACGTCGACTTCGGCTACGAGGACGAGGACGACCTCGTCCTCCGGGACATCGACTTCGCGGTCGATCCGGGCGAGACGGTCGCGCTCGTGGGGCCGACGGGCGCCGGGAAATCGACGTTGCTGAAGCTGCTCATGCGGCTGTACGACGTGGACGACGGCGCCGTCCGGATCGACGGCCACGACGTGCGCGATGTGACGCTTCGGAGCCTCCGCGAGTCGGTCGGCTACGTCAGCCAGGACACCTACCTCTTCGACGGGACGGTCGCTGAGAACATCCGATACGGGCGCTTCGACGCGGACGACGGGGCGGTTCGCGATGCCGCGAAGGCGGCGGAGGCCCACGAGTTCATCACGAACCTCCCGAAGGGGTACGGCACCCGGATCGGCGAGCGCGGCGTGAAGCTGTCGGGCGGCCAGCGCCAACGCCTGTCCATCGCCCGCGTCGTCCTCCAGGACCCGGACGTGCTCGTCCTCGACGAGGCGACCTCCGCCGTCGACACGGAGACCGAGCTGCTGATCCAGCGCAGTCTCGACCGCCTCGCGGAGGACCGGACGACGTTCGTCATCGCCCACCGGCTCTCGACGGTGAAGGACGCCGACGAGGTGCTCGTGTTGGAGGGCGGCGAGGTCGTCGAGCGCGGCGGCCACGAGGAGCTGTTGGCCGCCGACGGGCTGTACGCGAAGCTTTGGGGCGTCCAGGCCGGCGAGATCGAGTCGCTCCCGGAGGAGTTCGTCGAGCGGGCGCGCGAGCGGCAGGCCGAGACGCTTCCGGGCCCCGCAGGCGACGACGACTGAGCCACGGCGGTGGCCGGGTAGTGGCAGCGTCGACGCCGAGGGTCAGACGTCCTCGACGAGTTCGCCCATGCGCTCGATCGGGACCGCGCGCATCGTCTCGGTGTCCAGCCCGTGTCCCTCGATGGCGATCGCGATCTGGAGGGCCGCATCCTCGTCTTCGACCTCGAACGTGAGCTGGAAGTCGTACTCGCCGATGAGCGCATAGCTTTCGCCGAGCTCGCCCCCGAGTCGTTCGATGTCCTCGCGGATGTCGCCCCAGATCGACACCAGTTCCTGCGGGTTCTGGAACTGCGTCTCGTTGGCGTCGGCGAGCACGGTGTACGTAGGCATACCTCACGATAGGGGACTCGCGCCGAAAGGCGTTCCCACGCTCCCACGACCGATGGAATCCGCCACGGCGGGACGGATCGTGGTACTGAAGCCGGCGTGAACTGACCTGTCGGCCATGCCCGACACGACGCTCGACACGGACGCAGACTACGACGCGCTCGTCGTGGGCGGCGGCGTCGCCGGCCTCACCGCGGCGACGTTCCTCGCGCGCGCCGACCTCGCGACGCTCGTCGTCGACGGCGACGAGTCGATCCTCCGACGCAACGCCCATCTGGAGAACGTGCCCGGCTTCCCGGCGGGCGTGAACCCCCGGTTGTTCGCGGACATGCTGCGCGACCAGGCCGAGCGCAACGGGGCCGAGATCCGGGCCGGGCACGTCGAGGGGGTCACCGGCGAGATCGACGCGTTCACCGCCGCAGTCGACGACGGCACCGCGGTCACGGCCGCGCGGGTCGTCGCGGCGTCCTGGTCGGACCTCGACTACCTCGACGGCCTCGGCGTCGAGGCTCGCGACGCCGGGAGCAAGCGCTACGCGCAGGAGCACGCGCTCAGTCGCACCTCCGTCGACGGCGTGTACGCCGCCGGTCGGATCGCCGAGCGCTATCACCAGGCGGTCGTCGCCGCGGGCCACGGCGCCGAGGCGGCGATCACCCTGCTCCACGACGCCGAGGTCCCCTTCTACCACGACTGGGTCGTCCCCGAGGGGTACTTCACCGACCGCGGGCGCGAGGTGCCGCCGGGCTGTGAGGAGATCACGGCCGCCGAACAGGAGCGCCGCGCCGCCGAGTCCCGGGAGACGATGCGGGCCTACTTTGCAGAGGAGCACCCGGAACGCCAGCGCACCCACCCGAGCCTCGTCGACGACGACCTCGGCCGGGTCGACCCAGAGTGGTACGATGACGGTGGCGGTGGCGACAGCGACGGTGGCAGTGGCGGCGACGGGCCGATCGAGAGCGACGACTGACGCGACAGCGGTCGGCCGAGTCACACCGCGAGGATTTACCACCCGTACCCGCCAAGCACCCCGGTAATGAGCGACCTTCTCGCCGACACCGACGTCGCGCTCGGCGTCTCCGGCTCCATCGCGGCCGTGAAGGTGGTCGAACTGGCCCACGAGCTTCGCCGCCACGGCGCCTCGGTCCGCGCGGTGATGACCGACGCCGCGACGGGGATCGTCCACCCGTGGGCCGTCGAGTTCGCGACCGAGCACGATGTCGTCACCGAGATCACCGGGAGCGTCGAGCACGTCGAGCTGTGCGGACGCGACGGCTGGGCGGACGTGTTGCTGCTCGCGCCGGCGACCGCCAACACCGTCGGGAAGATCGCGGCCGCCGTCGACGACACGCCGGTCACGACGTGCGCGACGACCGCGCTGGGGGCGGACGTGCCGGTCGTGTGCGCGCCCGCGATGCACGAGCCGATGTACGACCATCCCGGGGTGCTGGACGCGATCGACCGCGTCGAGTCGTGGGGCGTCGAGTTCGTCGACCCGCGCATCGAGGAGGGGAAGGCGAAGATCGCCACCGAGGGAGCGATCGTCACGGCGACCGCGCGAACGGCAGGCGACCGACCGCTGGCGGGCGAGCGGGTCGTCGTCACCTCGGGCGCGACCAGCGAGGCGGTCGACGACGTGCGCGTGCTCACGAACCGCGCGTCGGGGCGAACCGGGCGGGCGGTCGCTCGCGCGCTCGTCGCCCGCGGGGCCGAGGTGACCCTGCTCCACGACGCGGACGCCCCTCGCGCGTCCGAGGTCGAGGAGCTTCCCCACGTCGAGGTGGTCGACGTGGAGTCGGCCGCGGAGATGACCGACGCGGCCGTCGAGGCCTGTGCGGACGCCGACGCGCTGATCTCGGCGGCGGCCATCGCCGATTACACCGTCGAGGCGTCCGAGGGGAAGATCCGCTCGGGTGCGGAGTCGCTGTCGCTGGAGTTGACGCCGACGCCGAAGCTGCTCGATACGGTTCGGGAGGAGTATCCCGACCTCCCGCTCGTGGGGTTCAAGGCCGAACCCGGCGGCGACGACGACGCGCTCGCCGCGAAGGCGCGCGAGACGCTGGATCGGGTCGGCCTCGCGTTCGTCGTCGCCAACGACGCGAGCGTGATGGGGTCGGCCGACACGCGGGCGCTCGTCGTGCGCCCGGAGGGGGAAGGGGTCGACGCCTACCGGGGGTCGAAGCTCGGACTCGGGCTCCGCGTCGCCGACGAACTCGCGGCCGTGCTCGGGTGAGATCGGCGCCCGTGATCGGCTGACGATCGACACCCGTGGTCGCGCTCTCGCGTACGCGGGATCACAACGGTTTTGATCCGCTCATTCCAACGACGGCACAACAGCCAGTGATGCCAACCAGCTACCGCCGACGCACCCGCGCCGACCGGGCCGCCCGCCTCGAACCGGAGGGGACGCCGTGACGGACGGCGACGCCGCATCCGCCGAGGATGCCCCGCCATCCGGCGATATCGTGGTTCCCGTCGAGGAGTCCAGCACGCTCCGGAACACGGTCGGGTTCGTCGTCCGACAGGCCGTCGAGTCCGGCGAGCCGTCGACGCTTCACTTCGTGTTCCCGCTGTCGAGCCGCGGCGCGGTCGGCGACGAGTACGACCGGGCGAACGACCTGCTCGAACGGATCGAGCTGTGGGTCGAGGAGGACCGGGGCGACAACGGCGACTTGGTGTCCGTCGAGACCGCGGTCGTCGGCGCCGACGAGTACCTGTTCAGCCCCGGCGACTACGCCGACGCGATCGCCGAGTACGCCGACGAGAGGGGCGTGCGCCGGGTCGTGCTCGACCCCGAGTACCGTCCGACCGGCGCGACGCCGCTGCTGCCGGCGCTGGAGTGGGAGATCAAGGGAACCGGGCTCGATGTCGAGGAGGCCACGGTCGAGCGCGAAACTCGGCGGGGACGGCTCGTCCGTCGGTCCGGCGTCGGGCAGTTCCTGCTGCTGTTCGGCCTGTCCGCCGGGTTCTACCTGTTCCTCGCCGGCTGGTCGCTCACGCCGTACAACCTCCTTACGGGCGCGGCGTCGGCCGGCGCGGTCGCCGCCACGCTGTGGCACGTCTCCTTCACCGGCGCGGTCGAGCCGCGACGGCTGGCCGTTCAGTTCGGCCGGCTGAGCCTGTATGCGGTCTTCCTGCTGTGGGAGATCGCGAAGGCGAACCTCCAGATAGCGTACGTCGTGTTGCACCCGTCGCTGCCGATCGACCCGAAGGTGGTCGAGTTCGACGCGGACGTGTGGTCGACCGTCCCCGCGGCGACGCTGGCGAACAGCATCACCCTCACTCCCGGGACCCTGACCGTCGACGTGGAGCGTCGGCACTTCACCATCCACTCGCTGACCGCCGGCGCCCGCGAGGACCTGCTCGACGGGAAGCTCGAACGGGCCGTTCGGTTCGTCTTCTACGGCCGTTCGGCCGCCCGCCGTCCGACGCCGAGCGAACGCGAGGAGGTGGAGGAGTGACGCTCGTCGCCGACGCGCTGTTGACGGCTGCCGCGGGGTTCGTGCTCGTCTCGATCGTGGTGCTGTATCGCGCGGTCAAGGGCCCGACGATGCAGGACCGCGTCATCGCGGTGAACGTCGTCGGCTCGAACACGGTCGTGATCGCGGCCCTGTTCGCCGCGGCGACCGACACGCCGGGCGCGCTCGACATCGCGCTCGTGTACGCGCTGCTCAACTTCCTGATGAGCATCGCGATCTCGAAGTTCACCGTCGAGCGCGGGGGGGTGCTGTAGATGGTGACCGTCGTCGAGGCGGCCGTGATCGCGCTGCTCGCGGGCGGCCTCTTCTTCGGGGTCGTCGCCGCGGTCGGCCTGATACGGCTGCCGGATCTCTACACTCGGACCCACAGCGCCTCCAAGAGCGACACGCTCGGGGCGGTCCTCACGCTCGGGGCGGCCGCGCTCGCGCTCGATGCGGGCGTCGACACGCTCAAGCTCGTGCTGTTGATCGTCTTCATGTTCATCACCAACCCGACCGCCGCCCACGCCATCACGCGGGCGGCCGCGGATCAGGGCATCGAACCGTGGACCGTCGAGGACGCCGACGGGGACGCCGACGAGGCCGACGCGCCCGCCGCCGACGCGGCGGACGCCGGTCGCGATCTCGCCGACGGCGACCCCGACGGCGCCGCCACCGACGGGGGTGAGCGCCGGTGACGCCCGTCGAGTGGGCGATCCTGGCGTTCGTGCTCGGCTGTGCGCTCGCGACGGCGCTGCTTCGCGACGTGCTCGCGTCGATCATCGCCTTCGCCGCCTACAGCCTGGGTATCGCCGTCGTCTGGCTGCTGTTGCGCGCGCCGGACGTGGGGCTGACCGAGGCCGCCGTCGGCGCCGGCGTCACGACGGTGCTGTTCCTGTTGACGATCGCCAAGACCGTCAGGCCCGCCGGCGACGACCTGTTCGTCGACATCGACGTGAGGGCGCTCGGCGTCTCCGGGCTGCTCGTGGCCGCGCTGGCGACGACGCTGTCGGCGCTGCCGGCGGTCGGGTCGGCGTCGACGCCGGTGGCGACCTCCCGGGTGACGAACTACTACCTGGAGAACGCCTACACGGAGACCGAGGTCGAGAACGCCGTGACGGCGGTGCTTGCGGCCTACCGCGGGTTCGACACCCTCGGCGAGGCGGTCGTCGTCTTCGCCGCGCTCATGGGACTGCTGGTCGTGCTCGACCGGGGGGTGTTGGCATGAGTTCGCCGTCGACCGCAGACGGCGACGACGAGTTCGCCGTCGGCGACGGCCCCGCCCGCCCGTACGTCGAGAGCCCGATCATCATGGCGACCGTCCGGGTCGTCGCGCCGTTCGTGTTCACGCTCGGCGCGTTCGTGATGTTCCACGGCGCCGATTCCGCCGGCGGCGGCTTCCAGGGCGGCGTCATCGTCGGAACGGTGATCCTGATGATCGCCATCGCCTTCGGCGTCGGCCCGACCCGCGACTGGCTCTCGTCGTCGTTCCTGACGGCGCTGGTCGTCTCCGGCGTCGCGCTGTTCATGGGGATCGGACTCGCCGCGGTCGCCTCCGGCGGTGCGTTCCTCGAATACGCCGCGATCCCGGTGTCCCACTCCAGCAAGTACGGCATCGAGCTGGTCGAGGTCGGGATCGGGATCATCGTCTCCGGCACCGTCGTCGGCCTGTTCTTCGCGCTGGCGGCCGGCCACGCGACGGACGAGGCCGAGGAGGTGGAGGAATGATCGACGTGCTCGTCGACCGGGCGTACTTCGTCGTCGCGTTCCTCCTCCTCGGGATCGGCGCCCACATGCTGATCGGGGACCGAAACCTCGTCAAGAAGGTGATCGGGATGAACGTCTTCCAGACGGGGATCTTCCTGTTCTTCATCGCCTCGGCGTACGTGACCGGCGCGTCCGCGCCGCTCCTGTCCGAGCCGGGCCCGTACGTGAGCCCGCTGCCGCACGTGCTCATCCTGACGGCCATCGTCGTCGGGGTGAGCCTCACCGCGGTCGCGCTGGGGCTCATCGTGCGCATCTACGGGGAGTACGGGACGCTTCGCGCGGACCTGATCGCGGAGGTGAACGACGGTGAGTGACCTTCCCGCGCTGCTCGTCGTCCTCCCGATCCTGGGGTCGTTGGTGTCGCTGCTGGCGGGGATCCGCTGGGGCCGCTCCGGCTGGTACGTCGCGGCGGCGACGCTGTCCGTGCAGGTCGCCGGCGCGGTCGCGTTCGCGGCCGACGGCCTCTCGGGCGCCCCCGGAAGCTACGCGGTCGGCGACTTCACGATCCCGTACGGCATCGAGCTGCTCGTCGACGGCCTGTCGGCGTCGATGGTCGTGCTCGTCGCGGTCGTCGCGCTGGGCGTGCTCGCGTACGCGCGCCGCGCCGGGCCCCGCTCGAACCGCTTCTACTCGACGTATCTCCTGCTCGTCACCGGGCTCACGGGGATGTCGATCACCGGGGACGCGTTCAACATGTACGTCTTCCTCGAGATCACCGGCCTGACCGCCTACGCGCTCGTCGCCAGCGGCGAGGGCGGACGCTCGGCGGTCGCCGGCCTGAAGTACCTCCTCGTGGGCACGTTCGGCGCCGCCATCTACCTGCTGGGCGTCGGCTACGCGTACATCTCGACGGGGACGCTGAACATGGCCGACCTGTCGACCGAGCTCGCTGCAGTCGGCTACGGGTCGCCGCTGGTTCGGGCGGCGTTCGCGTTCGTCGTCGTCGGGCTGTTCGTCAAGGTCGCGATGTTCCCGCTGCACACCTGGCAGCCCGACGCGTACGCGGGCGCGCCCGACTCAGTGAGCGCGCTCATCGCCTCGCTCGTGTCGACGGTGAGCGCGTACGCCCTCGTCCGGATCGTGCTCACGGTGTTCACGCCGGAGTTCCTGGACGCGGTCGCGTTCGCGCGCCCGCTGTTGGCGGCGACCGCGGCCGTCAGCATCGTCGTCGGGAGCGGCCTGGCCGTCTCCCAGACGAACATCAAGCGGATGCTCGCGTACTCGTCGGTGTCGCAGTTCGGGCTCGTCGTCGCCGCGCTGTCGGTGACGAACGCGACGGCGCTGGTCGGGCTTGCGGTCCACCTCGTGGGCCACGCGGTGATGAAGGGCGGGCTGTTCCTCGCGGCCGGGCTGGTCGCCACCGGCGTCGGCGGCCGTTCGGTCGCCGACTACGACGGGCTCGGCTCGCGGATGCCCGTCGCCGCCGCCGGCTTCGGGACGCTCGCGCTCGGGATGGTGGGCGTGCCGCCGGCGATCGGCTTCTTCGGCAAGTGGTACATCGTCGTCGGCACCCTGGAGGCGGGCGCGTGGGGGCTCGCGATCGTCATCCTCCTGTCGACGCTGTTGACGCTCGCGTACTTCGCGCGCCTGCTCGAACGGATGTTCTTCCGCGAGGCGCCCGCGGGGACCGGTTCGGCTGCCGACGCCGACGCCGCCGTCGCCGACGGCGGTGACGGACGCGACGCGGGCGATGTCGGCGACACGCTCGCCGACCGCGGCGTCTCGCTCGGTATGGTCGCCGCCGTCCTCGCGGCGGCGCTGCTCGCCGTCGGCCTCGGGGCGGCCGTCCCGGCATATGAATCCGCCCTCGCCCCGACCGTCGAGGTGCTCCTCTCATGACCGATATTACCTCACTCAGACCGCTCGCGGCCGTGCTCGTCTCCGCCGTCGCCGTCGGACCGATCCTGCTGTCGGGCAGCCGGCCGAACCTCCGCGAGTCGTGGACCGCGGTCGCGGCGCTCGCGAAGTTCGGCATCGTCGCCAGCATGGTCCCCGGCGTCCTCGCCGGCGACACGTACGTCACCGATCTGGGATCGTTCCTCCCCGGCGCCCGGTTCGCGCTGGAGGCCGACGCGCTGGGCATCCTCTTCGCGCTGCTCGCGAGCTTCCTGTGGATCGTCACCAGCAGCTACAGCATCGGCTACATGCGCGGGCTCGACGAACACGCCCAGACGCGCTACTTCGCCGCCTTCGCCGCCAGCGTGTCGGCGGCGGTGGGCGTCGCGTTCGCGTCGAACCTGCTGGTGATCTTCGTCTTCTACGAGCTGCTCACCGTGGCGACGTACCCGCTCGTCGCCCACGACGAGACCGACGAGGCGCGCTCGGCCGCCCGGAAGTACCTCGCGTACACCTTCGGCGGCGGGGTCGCCGTGCTGGCGGGGACCGCGCTCGTCTACTGGCTCACCGGAACCGTCGCGTTCACGCCCGGCGGCATCGAGGGGCTCGCCTCTGCGGACCCGATGTTCGCCCGCCTGGCGTTCGCGCTGCTGTCGGCCGGGTTCGGCGTGAAGGCCGCGCTGATGCCGCTGCACTCGTGGCTGCCGGACGCGATGGTCGCGCCGACGCCGGTGTCGGCGCTGCTGCACGCGGTCGCGGTCGTGAAAAGCGGCGTCTTCGGCATCGCGCGCGTCGTCCTCGACGTGTTCGGGCCGGAGACGGTCGGCGACCTCGGGATGGGGCTCCCGCTGGCGACGGTCGCCGCGTTCACGCTCGTCGTCGCGTCGGTGATCGCGCTCAGGCAGGACAACCTCAAGCGTCGGCTCGCCTTCTCGACGGTGAGCCAGCTGTCGTACATCGTGCTCGGGCTGGCTGTACTGGCGCCCACGTCGCTGGTGGGCGGCCTGCTGCACATCCCGGCACACGGGTTCATGAAGATCACCCTGTTCTTCGCCGCCGGCGCGATCCACGTCGAGACCCACACCGACGACATCTCCGACATGGCCGGCATCGGGAGACGGATGCCCCTGACGATGGCGGCCTTCGCCGTCGCCGCGGCGGGGATGGCCGGCATCCCGCTGGTCGCCGGCTTCGTGAGCAAGTACTTCCTGCTCATCGGGTCGATCTCGGCGGGCGAGACGCTGTTCGCGGTCGCGCTGCTCGTCTCGGGCGTGCTCAACATCGGCTACTTCTGGCCGGTGGTGTACACCGCCTTCTTCGAGTCGCCCGAGGAGAGCGACGAGAAACCGCTCGTCGAGGGGCCGCTGGGCGGCCGGCTATCGTGGGGTCGCGCGGCCGCCGCCGAAGCGGCCGACGACGCGGGAACGGACACTGACGCGGTCGCCGACGGCGGCGATGAGGCGGACCACGACAGCAGCGATGCTCACGGCCACACCGACGCTCACGGGCACGGCGACGCTCACGACCACACCGACGCCCACGGCCACGGCGACGTCCACGGCGGCGGCTGGGAGCGCCGCGGCTGGACCGGCGGCGAGTCGACGTGGTTCATGCTCGCGCCGATCCTCGTCACCGCCCTCGGCTCGGTCGCCCTCGGGATCGTCCCCGACGGCGCGGTGTTCCTCAGGGTCGTCCGCCTGATCGTCGCGGGCGCCACGGGGGTGAGCGTCTGATGGTCGCGGTCGACCCGCTGATCCCGCCGTTCCTGTTCGTGCTGGCGGCGGCGCTCGTCGTCCCGCTGCTGGGTCGCCGCGCCGGCCACGCGCTGGGCGTGCTCGCGACCGCGGCGGTCGTGCCGTACGTGTGGTTCGTGCCCGGCGGCGCGCACCTCCCGACGCTGTTGTTCGGGTTCGACGCCGTCCTGTTCAACGTGGACGGCTTCTCGCGGCTGATGGGCGTCATCTTCGGCTTCATCGGCGCGATCGCGGTGCTGTACTCGTGGGCCAGCGGCGCCGACGAGCGCCAGACCGCCTTCGCGCTCGGCTACGTCGGCACGAGCCTCGGCGCCGTCTTCGGCGGCGACTGGCTCACGCTGATCCTCTTCTGGGAGCTGATGGCCGTCACCAGCACGCTGCTGGTGTGGCACTACGGCGGCCGCGCGGTGCGGGCGGGCTTCCGGTACGCCCTCCTGCACGGCGTCGGCGGCACGCTCCTGCTCGGGGCGATCGCTTGGCACTACGTGGCGGCGGGGACGTTCCTGTTCACCGGCGACGGGCTCGCGGGCGTCGTCGCCCCCGTGCTCGCGGCGGTGGGCATCGGCGTCAACGTGGGCTTCATCGGCCTGCACGCGTGGCTGCCCGACACGTACCCGCGTCCGCACATCGCCGCCAGCGTCTTCCTGTGCGTGTACACGACGAAGACCGGCGTGTACGGGATGTTCCGGGCGTTCCCGGAGGGGGAGATCGCCGTTGCGTACATGGGCGCGCTGATGGCCGTCTTCGGCGCCGGGATGGCGCTGCTGCAGGGCGACATGCGCCGGCTCCTCTCGTATCACATCCAGTCCCAGGTCGGCTACATGGTCGCGGGCGTCGGCCTCGGCGGCGCGCTCGCGACCGCGGGCGCCTTCGGCCACGTGTTCAACCACATCCTGTACAAGAGCCTGCTGTTCATGACCGTCGGCGTCGTCATCTACCGCACCGGCGAGGAACACCTGGAGGAGCTGGGCGGCCTCTGGCGGCACCTCCCCGTCACGGCGGTCGCGTTCCTGATCGCGGCGCTGTCGATCGCGGGTTTCCCCGGGTTCAACGGCTTCGTCTCGAAGGGGATGGTGATCGCGGCCGCGCACAAGAAGCACTACGACATCATCTGGTACCTGCTGCTGGCGGGCGGGGTCGGCACCTTCCTCTCGTTCATCAAGCTGGGGTACTACGTGTTCCTCCACGGTGAGTACGGCGGCGACGACGTGCGCCCGGCGAACGTCGGCCAGAAGCTCGCGATGGGCTCGGTCGCCGTGCTCTGTGTCGTGTTCGGGCTCTACCCGCCGGCGCTGTTCGCGGTGCTGCCGGACACGGGAAGCTACGAGTACACTACCTACACCGTTCCCCACGTGCAGGAGGGCCTGATCCTCGCGGCGCTGGGCGTGGTCGGCTTCGCGATCGTGAAGAAGCCGCTCTCGAAGGTCGGCCGCGTCCCCGACGTGGACGCGCTGTACAACCGTGCGGGCTTCTACGGCACCCGCGCGCTCGTCGTCGGCGTCACCGAGCTGTACGCGGCCGTCGACCGTGCGGTCGTCGCGACCTCTGGGGCTATCGCGGGTGCCGTCAAGGATCCCGCGGGGACGCTCGACCGGTTCGGCGCGGTCGGCGTCATCGCCGGCGACGACGCGTTGACGAACGGCGCACGCGAGCGGACGGAGGTCGACCTCCGAGCCGGGTTCGGAACGAGCGTGCTACTGGTCGTGTTGCTGGTCGTCGTCGCGCTGCTGTTGCTGGTGTGAGCCGGCGGCCGCGAACGGGCGTCGCCGGCGACCGTGCGTCGTCGTACCGCGGGACGCTCACTCGACCGCTGCGGGGATCCGCCGCGCTTTTCACCTCGGTGGCGGTACCGGCGACATGGACCGCCTGCGCCAGTCCCTGCTGGACGCGCCGATAATCGAGAAGGGCGAGTACCAGTACTTCGTACACCCCATCAGCGACGGCGTTCCGATGCTGGAACCCGAGCTCCTCCGGGAGATCGTCATCCGGATCATCCGGAAGGCCCAGATCGAGGACGTCGACAAGATCGTCACCCCCGCGGCGATGGGGATCCACATCTCCACCGCGCTGTCGCTGATGACCGACATCCCGCTGGTCGTCATCCGCAAGCGCGAGTACGGCCTCGACGGCGAGGTCGCGCTCCAGCAGGAGACGGGCTACTCCGAGGGCGAGATGTACATCAACGACGTCTTCGAGGGCGACCGCGTGCTCGTCCTCGACGACGTGCTCTCGACTGGCGGCACGATGAAGGGCATCCTCGACGCGCTCACCCACATCGGCGCCGACGTGGTCGACGTGGTCGCGGTGATCAAGAAGGCGGGCCCGAACAAGCTCGACGACACCGACCACTCGGTGAAGACGCTGATCAACGTCACCGTCGAGGACGGCGAGGTCGTCGTCGTCGACGAGTACGGCGACGGTTGAGTCGGCCGACTCCCCCGCGCTTTTCACGACGGCGACCCCACTAGCGGCATGGTTTCCACTCGCTTTCTCGGCGTGATCTCCACGTCGATGCTCGTCGTCGGCGCCCTCTCGATCGGCCAGGCACTACACCTCTCGGTCGTCACCGGCGAGGTGGGCGTGACCTCGACGCCGGTCGTCGTGTACGGCGTCGCCGGCGTCGTCGCCATCGCGATCGGCTACCGCGCCCGTAAGCCGATCGCCGAGGAGTACGCCCTCACCACCGATGCCCGCGAACGCGGCGAACACGAGCGTCGCGACCGGTCGCCCTCCGCAGCCGGGGACGGCCCGGCCGACGACGAGTCGGCGTTCGACCCCGAGATGAGCCCCCTCGGCGACGCCGAACCCGGAGCCGCCGAACGCGACGGCCGCGGCAACGGCGGCGACAACGACCGGTAACAGCCGCCGGCCCCGACTGCGCCGACCCTGCTCGGCCGACACCATGCCACCGCGTAACGGGGGAATTAAGACCCGCGAATCCGCTACCGACACGTACGAATGTCCGTGAGCAATCGTGTCCCCGATCCCCTCAAAGGTCCCCTCGGCGCCGCCTCGCTCGGCGTCATGATCCTGGGGCTGGTCGTTGGCTACATCTTCACAATGCTCGGGATCACGCTGTATCTGGGTCTGAACGGGATCGAGGGGATCTCCAACCTGGAGGCGCTGACCGTGACTGCGACCGGCGTCGCCTGTATCGTCGCCGGGTACATCGGCTGGAAGGGGTTCATGGGGTTCGCGTACTGAGATGCAGTACGACATCCGAGACCATCCGCAGTCGCCACCGGTCGAGGAGCTTCGCGAGTTCACGATGGTCCCGATATCGCGCGAGGAGATCCTGTCGCGCCGCGAGGAGGGCGCCTCCCTCCGTGAGGTGAACCTCCGCGAGGCGCGCAACGACGTCCACGTCGAGCTCGAGCCCGACCCGACCGAGCGCGGCAGCCACGACGACATCGGCACCGCCCTCTACCGGCTCGTGCAGCTGTTCGGCACGCCCAACGTCCCCGGCTACGACGCCGGCGACGACCTCTCCGACCGCGAGGACACGACGTTCAAGTACCTCCTCCGGGTGATCAACGAGTCCGACGCCGACGAACGGACGCTTCCCGACGAGTGGCTGATCACGGTGTACGACTACCACGTCGAGTTGGGCGTCGGCACCGCCGCCTGGGACGACGACGCGGTCGACCCCGGCGAGTACGACGACGCCGTCGAGATCGTCTCGATGGCGCTGGCGACGAACGTCGTCACCGAACCCCTCCAGTGCGTGTACAAGGACAAGTGGTACTGATCCCGTTCGCGGCCGCACAGTAAGTCCTCACGCCGTCTCGCTTCGACTCGATTCGATTCTGAACGCTCCTCGGTTCCGCGTTCCGTCCGAGTCGCTCGCGACGCCCAAGCTGAACCGGACTCCCCACCGCGGGCACCCGTGCCTCGCCTGGCGGTCGGCCTCACCTGCCTGTCGTGTAGTGCATCACCGCGAACACGCCGGCCAGCCCCGCGAGGAGCAGCCCCGCGAACGCGGGGACGACCGTCGACTCCCCGTAGAGCCCGGCCCAGTAGCCGACGTACGCGAGCGTCACGAACGCCGGCACCGACAGGAGAAAGAACAGCGACGAGAGGTACGACGCCAGCGTCGGGTCGTTGCCGTCGTTGGCGTACGTCCCGCGCTCGCGCACCGACTTCTCGTCGGTCGGGATCTCCTTGGGCATACCCTCGCGTACCGGACAGCGGAGTAAAGGCCTGTCGTCGCCGTCGTCGTCGGCGTCGCCGGCGCGACCCCTCAGGCGGTCGCGCCGTCGTAGACGATCGCGACGAGGTAGCCGAACAACAGCAGCGGCACCTGTCCGAAGACCACGAGCGTGATCACGTCGCGAAGCTCCGGCAGCAACACGATCCCACCGAGCGTCCCGATGTCGAGCAGCAGATACGGGGCCACCCCGGCCGCCGCCGTCAGGGCGGCGCCCGCGACGACGGCGATCGACAGCGCGAGCACGCTCGTCTCGAGGTTCTGGCACAGCAGCTTCACGAGCGCGCCCGCCGCGAACACGAGCGCCGCCATGACGGTGTCGCCGGCCCACCCGGGGGCGAGCGAGGTCTGCCACAGCGTGTACGTGGCCATCGCGGTCGCCAGCCCGGTGAGCAGCCCGACCGTGACCGCCGACGCGATCCGCTCGCTGCGCGACCCGTAGGAGGCGCGCGCGGGCCGTATCACGGCCGCGGCCAATCCGGACGTTCGCTCAGACATTGGCCTCGTAGCTCCGCCCGCGGATGGTCACGGCGACGGTTCCGGACGTGACCGCGCGGTCGGCCTCGATGGCCGCCCGCGCCCGTTCGACCGTGTCGGCGGGGACCTCCGCGACGAGCGTCACCGTCGTCGTTCCGCGGGCGGGGACCGCGGCCTCACGGTCGCCGGTCAGCCGCTCGCTTCGCGGAACCGTCAACGCCTCGCCGTCGGCTGGGTCGCCGTCGTACACGACCAGCGAGCCGGCGCGAACGCGCGCGTCGACGCTCGTCGGGTTCCGCACGTCGATAGTCACCCGTAGCCGCGGGTCCTCGCCGTCGACGAGCTCGTAGTCGGTCGCCCGGAAGTCGATGCTGTCGCGCTGTTGCCACGCTAGCTGTGCGCTCGCGGTCGCGACGAACGCGGCGGCGCTGACGGCGAGCACGACGGCGAGCGCGACGAGGAGGGCGCGCTGGGTACGTGGGGACCTGACCACCCGTCAGTCCTCCGCGGGGGCCGCGTTGAGCCCGCCGTCGGAGCCGCCGATCCCCTCGACGCCGTCGTCCTCGTACCGGTGACACGCGACCTCGCGCGTCCCCGACGGGAGCGGCCGCGGCTCGCGGGTTGCACACGATGTCGTGATCACGTCGTCGAGCGCCGCGACGGCGGCCTCGGCGTCGCCGTCGAGCACCGCCTCGGCGGACTCCTCGAGGGCGGCGCTGGCGTCCGACGGGAGATCGAGCGTCGACGCGTCGACGCGGTGGCCGCCGGTCTCGATCTCCGTCTCCGAGCGGTACTCCTCGGGCACGTCCAGCGTCAGCCCCTGTTCGACGAGGGATTCGACCGCGTCGCCGGCGTCGCCGGCGTCGTCGCGCGCGGCGTCGGCGTCGAGCTCGCCGCGCTTCGCCTTCAGCTTGAACTGGAACGCCCGCCGGAACGCCTCCTGGCTGCCGCCCCAGCCGTCGGGCGGGATGATGTGGGCACACCGCGGGTGGTACCGACAGCCGCTCGGCGGGTTCCGGGGGGAGGGGACCTCGCCGGTCGCGTTGGCGCGACGGCGGTCCTCGCCCAACTCCACGTCCGGCACCGCGTCGAACAGCGCCTCGGTGTACGGGTGCTTGGGGTCGTCGATGACGTCGTCCGTGGGACCCTGCTCGACCATGTTACCGAGGTACATGATCCCGGCACGGTCGCACATGTAGCGGATGAGCGAGAGGTCGTGGCTGATGAACAGGTAGGTGAGGTCGTACTCGTCCTGCAGCTCCTGCATCAGGTTCAACACGCCCGCGCGGATGGACACGTCCAGCATCGACACCGGCTCGTCGCAGACGATGAAGTCCGGGTCGACGACCAGCGCCCGAGCGATCGCGACGCGTTGGCGCTCGCCGCCGGACAGCTCGTCCGGGAACGCGTCGAGATACACCTCGGCGGGACCCAGCCCGACGTCCTCGAGCACCTGCTTCACGCGCGCACGCCGCTCGTCGTACCCCTCGGTCATCTCGTTGATCTTGAGCGGCTCGGCGATGGTGTCGTACACCGTCATCCGGGGGTTGAGCGACTCGAACGGGTCCTGGAAGATCATCTGGACCCGCTTGCGGAACTCGCGCTCGTCCTCGCGGGTCATGTCGGTGATCTCCTCCCCGTCGAAGCTGATCGACCCCTCCGTGGGCTCGTACAGCTTCACGAGCAGCTTCCCGAGGGTCGTCTTGCCGCAGCCCGACTCGCCGGCGATGCCGACCGTGTCGCCCGGGTAGATGTCGAGCGACACCCCGTCGACTGCGCGAACCGGCTGCGGCTCGCGACCCAGGACGGTGTCGATGATGCCCTGTGACTGGTCGAAGAGCTTCCGGAGCCCCTCGATCTCTACTAACGGTTCTCGATCGTCTGGTCGGTCCATGTGGATTCGTTGAGTGCGTCGGTTCGGAGCTGTTCGAGGTCGTCGATTCGGTAGCAGGCCGTCGCGTGTGCCCGCCGGTCGGTCGCCTCGACCGTCCGGCCGTCCTCGTCGGCGGCGGCGACGTCGTACATCGGCGGGTGCGCGGCGTGACACTCCTCGACGGCGAACGGACACCGGTCGCGGAAGCGACAGCCCTCGTCGGGGTCACGGAGCGTCGGCGGCGTCCCCGGAATGGAAACGAGGTCCTGATCCGTCGAGGTGATCGTCGGGAAGGAGTTCTTCAGCCCGAGCGTGTACGGGTTCGCCGTCTCGCCGAAGATGTCCTCCGTGCGCCCCGACTCCATCACCTTCCCGCCGTACATCACGGCCATCCGGTCGCAGATCTCCGCCATCACCGAGATGTCGTGACTGATGACGAGGATCGAGACGCCGAACTCCTCCTGGAGCGCCTCCAGCTCCTCGAGGATCCGGTCCTGAATGATCACGTCCAGCGCCGTCGTCGGCTCGTCCGCGATCAGCAGGTCCGGGCTGCAGGCCATCGCCATGGCGATGACCGCCCGCTGTTTCATCCCGCCGGAGAACTGGTGGGCGTAGTCGTCGGCGCGGTCCGGCTCGATGCCGACGCGCTCGAGCAGGTCGCGGGCGCGTTCGTGCGCCTCCTCGGCGGTCGTCTCCGGCTCGTGTCGGAGGATCGCCTCGACGATCTGGTCGCCGACCTTGTACACCGGGTTCAGGGCGTTCATCGCCGACTGCGGGATGATGGCGATGTCACGCCAGCGGATGTCGCGGATCTGCTTGTCGTCGAGCCGCGCGAGGTCCGTCTTCCCGTCCTCGCGCACGGGCTTGTCCGGGTCGTCGATGACCGACTGCTTCGGATCGCCGTTCTCGTCGGCCCACTGGGGGAGCGTCGTGTCGAACCACACCTCCCCCTCCTCGATGTACCCGTTGTCGTCGAGCAGGTGCACGAGGCTCTTCGCCAGGGTCGTCTTCCCGCAGCCGGACTCGCCGACGAGCCCGTAGGTCTCGCCGGGCTCGACGGAGAAGCTCACGTCGTCGCTGGCGTGAACCGACGAGCCGTCGTCGACCGCGTATCGGATCGAGAGGTCGTTTACTTCGAGTAGTGTCATGTGCTATCAGATCACCGCTGCGGGTTGGTCACGTCCTCCATCGAGAAGCCGATGAAGTAGAACGATGCGGCCATCAACATCAGCGCGATGCCCGGCGGCAGCAGCCACCACCAGGCGTCGAAGATGTATCCCTGCGATTTGATGTTCTCGAGCATGATCCCCCACGAGTTGGCGGTGAAGTCCGCCAGCCCGAGGTACGCCAGCGACGCCTGCGCGATGACCGCGCCCGCGGCGTCCTGCGCGAGGAACACGAACGAGATGGGGAGGACGTTCGGCATGATGTGCCGGAAGATGATCCGGGTGTCGGAGGCCCCGGCGACCTTCGCGGACTCGACGTACGACCGCTCCTTCAGCGAGAGCGTCTCCCCGCGTATCGTGATACAGTTGTTGAGCCAGGAGGTGACCGCGATGCCGATGATGATGTTCGTCGTCGTGATCCCGCGGATGGCGACGAGGACGATCAGGAACGGCAGGAACGGCAGGCCGTACATGATGTCGACGAACCGCTGGATCGCCTCGTCGATCCACGTGTCGCCGTAGAACCCGGAGATCAGCCCCAGCGGGACGCCCACGAGGCTGGACAGCAGTCCGGCGGCCAGGCCGATGTACATGGCGTTGCTCGCGGAGTAGATCACGAGCGAGAGGATGCCGTTCCCGTTCGCGTTCGTCCCCAGCGGCGCGAAGAACGGGTCCCCGAACGCCGGCGGGTGCGGGAGCGAGCGGACCTGGTCGGCCGTGAGTCGACTCTCGATGGGGGGCTCGCCGATGTACGCGATCCAATCGGGGGAATGGGGCGCGAAGACGCCCGGGATCACCGCCCACAGGCTGAATATCGCGAGGATAACGAGCCCGAGGATACCGATGTTGTGCTCGGTGTACCGGCTCCAGCCCCGCTTGAGTCGCTCGATCCGCGGCCCCCAGCGCCGCGCGTACGATTCGCCGTCGGTCTCGGTGTCTCCTTGTCCGGTTGCCATTATTCACCCTCCCCGAACTTGATCCGGGGGTCGAGGTACGTGTACACGACGTCGGTGAGCAGCCGCATGATGACGACCAGCACGGCCAGCAGGAAGAACGTGGCCTGTGCGACCGGGAAGTCGCGCTCCAGCACCGACGTGACGATGATCTGCCCCATGCCCGGCCAGTTGAACACGTTCTCGATGATGATCGAGCCGTCGATGAGGAACGCCAGTCCGACGACCGCGCCGGTCGCCACCGGGATGAGCGCGTTGCGCGCGGCGTGTTTGATCATCACCGTCCGCTCCGAGAGGCCCTTCGCCCGCGCGAGGAACACGTACCCCTCGTCGGTGACCTGGTTCATCGTCGGGCGCATGATGAGCATGGACCCGACCCAGCCGATGAACGTGAGGCTCATTATCGGCAGCGCGATGTGGTACAGCACGTCGCGCATCACGGTGAAGGCGGTCCACTGGAACTCGGGGAACTGCGTGAACATGTACGCGCTCGGCAACAGGCCGAACTCGTAGTTGAACACCCAGATGAACAGCCACGAGATCCAGAAGCTGGGCATCGAGTACAGCAGCAGCGAGGTGCTAAAGATGGACTTGTCCTTCTTCGACCCGCGCCACCAGCCGAGGTACATCCCGACCAACGGGCCGATGATGAAGCCGATCAGGAACGTCGATCCGAACAGGATCAGCGTCCGCGGCATCCGGCGGATCATCAGGTCCGCGACGGGGGCGTTGTACGTGGGCGACCGGCCGAAGTTGCCGGTCTGGTAGTTGATCATGAAGTCGAGATACTGTCTCCACAGCGGTTCGTTCAGTCCCCACGTCTCCCGGATCCGCTCGATCTGTTCGGCGGTCATGCCGGAGCTGATCATGCTCGTGATGAACGAGCCCGGCATGCTCCGCAGGAGGACGAACAGAAGCGACATGATCACCAGGAGCGTCAGGTACGAAACGACGATCCGCTTTGCGAGGTATTTTCCACTGATTCTGGTCATGCGTTTTGTGGGACCGTTCCGCGTACTACTGTATCACGAAGGCGGCCGTTTGAACCTGTTGAATCGTCCGATACCCGACGGGCGACGCCGTCAGGGGCCCCGCCCCGCCCCATCGGTTCGAGGGCGGTGCGGGGTGCCCGACGCCGCGCGTCAGTCGGACGCGGCGATCGTTTCGAGGGGCGTTACTCGTTCTGGTGGATCTGCAGGATCTGGGTTCCCAGGTACGTCGAACCCGGGCCCGGGATGTTCTCGATGGCGCCGGTCCACTCCGAGGAGTTGATCGGCCACTTCGGCACCCCGTAGTTGGTCACCATCGTCGGGAAGTCGAGGTAGATCCGCTCGACGGCCTCACGAGAGGTCTGGTTGCGCGCCTCGGCGTCGAGGGTGGTGCGCGCCTCGTCGATGAGCTCGTCGGCGCCCGCGTCATCGAACAGCCCGTAGCCCATCGCGTTGTTGAGCAGCGTCGAGGTGTTCTCGTCGTCGCCCTCCGTCTCCGCGACCGAGTGGTCGTCGGCGTTGTCGGAGTGGAACAGGCTGTACAGCGTGTTCGTCGCGAACGGCGAGAGGTTCACCCAGCCCATGCTGAAGATGTCGAAGTCCTCCGAGCCGTACGCCCGGGTCACGCGGGTGTTGAACGAGACGACCTCGCGGTCGATCGGAATGCCGACCTCGTGAAGGGAGGTGATCCAGTCGGAGACCATCTGGGCCGTCTGGGGCGCCTCCTGCGCCGGCGACAGCAGCATCGTGAGCGGCCCGTCGTGGACCTCGGTGAGCGTCTCGCCGTTGACGCGGATCTCCTGATCGGGCTCCGCGTCGGACTCCTGGAGCACTTCGGACTCGACGGGACCGAAGCTGTAGTCGTGCTTCGGCTCCGTCTGGCTCGCGGTGACGCCGGTGAGGCTGCCGGGGTACTCCTGTCCGACGAACGTCCCCTCCTCGCCGGTGATCATCTGCCCCTCCGTGAGGAACGAGCGGATCGCCTCGACGTTCGGAACGCTCGGGCTCGACTGGCGGAACGTGAACGCCTGCGTCGACGGCCCCTCGAGCAGTTCCTGGTCCGACCCCGTCTCCGGCCGCACGGCCGTGTAGCCTGGCGGCATCACGAAGTCGCCCTGCTGGGCGTAGCCGCGAAGCAGCTGCTGGGTCCAGTAGAAGTCGTCGAACGCGAAGCTGAGCGCCTGCCGGAACGGCAGGTCGTCAAGCGGCGTCCGACGGAGGTTGAACGAGTAGTGGCTGTAGCCGGTGTCGAAGCCGTCGAGCAGCTCGATGTCCTCGTCGTCCTGGGCGTCCTCGATCCGCGAGGTGCGAACGCCGTCGTACAGGGAGTCGATGTCGCCCTGGAACAGCGCTTGGTGCAGCGCGGACGTCGAGGAGTACACGCGGATCCGCATGGCGTCGATGAACGGGCCGCCGGCGATGATGCCGGAGACCTCCTCGCGCCAGCTCAGCTCCGAGAGGTTGTACTCGCCCTCGCGGTCCGCGAAGGACACCTCGACGGCCGTGTCGGGGTCGTACTGCGTGACGACGCCCGGGCCGAGCCCCACGGGACCGAAGTCGGTGTCGGCCGGCTCGTAGGTCTGGTAGTCGTCGACGTCTCCCCAGCGGTGCTCCGGGAGGATCGGCAGGCCGAGCTGGTCGTACGCGAACGTCCCGTTCGGCTGGCTCAGGGTCATCACGCAGTCCCAGTCGCCGTCGTGCTCCTCGACGCTGACGATGGGGTTGATGGACGCGGCGTAGCCGCCGGGGTTCTGCTCCATCAGGTAGTTGTACGAGAAGAGCACGTCGTCGACGGTGAACTCCTCCCCGTCGTTCCAGGTGAGGCCGTCCGTGCGGACGTTGAAGTACACCTCGACGTTCGGCTGGTCGTCCTCGCCGGTCTCGTCGAGCACCTCGTAGTCCCAGTCGGTGAAGACGTTCGGGTGCATCTCGAAGTTGACCGGGTCGATCGCCGCGCCGGACTCGTAGATCCGGTCGGTGATGACGCCGACGTACGCGGAGGAGCTCGCGAGCACGTTGAGCGTGTTGGGCGAGGTCCCCATCCCGAAGTCGAAGATCCCGCCGGTCGGGATGTCGTCGGTGTTCTCTACCTCGGTCGGCGTCTGCTCTGGGGTCGGAGTCGAGTCGTCCCCGGAGGTTTCGGTACCGTCGCCGTTGCCTGAGCAGCCGGCGAGGCCCGCGGAGACCGCCGCGACGCCAGTTCCCTGGAGGAACCGACGCCGGCTGGAACCGGACTGGTTGTCTGACATACGCGCTTTCGTTATGGAATACCAAACTTAAGTATGTGGGATCCTCGCACAACGAAGCAGATCACTGAAATCAGTATTTCACCTATCTGTACCGTTGTTTCCGCAGTAATTCGGCACAGAACTCACGAATGTGAATTAGTCGCCGATTACGTTCGACGATCGTGACCTCGCGAAAACCGCCGTAAACGAAAGATGAATTTATTGTAGTTTTGAGAATGTGTTCGGCGCGGGGAGAGCCCCGTTCGACCGCTCACTCGCCCCTCGTGAGGGCTCGCGCGCGCATCCCGAAGTACATCGCGAGGGTGACGGCGGCCATCGCGCCCGAGAGGTACGTCGTCTCTGGCGTCGACGCCCTGCCGAGCCGGGCCAGCTCCATGCCGAGAAACGCCCAGGCGGCCGCGGTCGCGAACCCGAGCGCCATCACCGCGTAGCCGGTGCTCTCGCGCTCGGTCGCGTGGAGGTACACCCCCACCGTCAGCACGACCCCGCCGAGGAGGGCGAGCACCGTCCGCGTACCCACTGCCATGGGTCCACGTTGTCGGTCGGTCGGCATAAGCGACCCGGGAACGGCCGACCCGGGCGCCACTGCGGGCGATAAGTCGTCCGCCGCCGCGGTCGCCCTCGCGACGGCGGGACGGCCGCCCGCCAGTGGAGCCGGTTCCGCCGGCGACACGTTTTCCGGAGTTCGGGTCCACCGTTCGGACGCATGAGCGAAACTACGGCGTTGTTCGTCGTCAGCGAGGAGGGGTACTGGGCCGAGGAGTGTATCGAGCTGCTCACGACGCTCGACGCCGCCGGCGTCGACGTGACCGTGGCGACGCCGTCCGGGTCGCCGCCGGTGGTGGACGAGCGTTCGCTCGACCCCGAGGACGTGGGCGAGGAGACCGTCGAACGGTACCGCGAGATCCACGAGACCGACGACCGGCTTCGCGATCCCGAACCGATCGCGACGGTCGACGCCGCCGACCACGACGCCGTCGTGTTCCCCGGCGGCCACGGCACCGTCTGGGACGTGAACCAGGACCGCCACGCCCGAGGCGCGCTGCGGGAGGCGGTCGCCGGCGACGACGGGGTCGCGCTGGTCGTCTGTCACGCCGTCGGGATCCTCGCGTTCGCTCGGAACGCGGACGGGGAGTTCCTCGTCGACGGCCGCGACGTGACCGGCTTCCCGAACGAGTGGGAGGAGGGGATCGTCGACGACCTCGACCGGATCGAGGGGCGGAAGCTCCCCTACTGGGTCGAGGACGAGGTCGTCGCCGCCGGCGGGACCTTCGACGCCGAACTCGACGCCGAGACCAGCGTCACCGTCGACGGCGACCTGATCACCGCCCGCGGGCCCGGCTCGTCGAGCGAGGCAGCCGAGACGCTCCTCGCGGAGCTGGGCGTCGAGGCGACGGCGTGAGCGAAGCGATGGCGTAGGCGAAGCGACGGCGTAGGCGAGACGACCGCGTAGGCGACGCCGGTCGGCGTCAGTCGGACTCGATCACGAACCGCGGCTCCTCGACGTTCTCTCCCTTGCACTCGGGACACCGCGACGGGGCGTTCACCGGGTCGTCGAAGTCGTCGAAGCCGCAGTCGCGACACGTCGGCGGCGCGACCAGAAACTGTTCGCTCTCCGGCAGCGACTCCGCGACGTGGTCCAGGTGGTCGTACACGACGGAACGGGGCACGTCGAACTCGGCGGCGAGCGCGCCGCCGGAACACGCCCGCTCGCGCAGCGTCTCGGCGATCCGCTCGCGGGTCGTCCGATCGGGCATACCGATCGTTGGTCGCCGCCGCGGGAATCGGTTTCGGGCGACCGCCGTCCGGGTCGGTGCCGGCGATAACCTGTCGGGAACGTGAACCGAGAGAGGAAAAACCCTTGTCGGTCGGGCGTAACCCTGAGTCCATGAAGGCAGTTGTGCTCGCTGGGGGGTACGCGACGAGGCTGTGGCCGATCACTCGCAACCGGCCGAAGATGCTGCTTCCGGTCGGCGACGGCACCGTCATCGACGAGATCTTCGGCGATCTGGAGGCGGACGACCGGATCGACGAGGTGTTCGTCTCCACGAACGAACGCTTCGCCGGGGAGTTCGAGGACTACCTCGCGGACGCCGAGTTCGAGAAGCCGACCGTCTCCGTCGAGGACACCAGCGCCGAGTCCGAGAAGTTCGGCGTCGTCGGCGCGCTCGCGCAGCTGATCGACCGCGAGAACGTGGACGACGACCTGGTCGTCGTCGCCGGCGACAACCTGATCTCCTTCGACGTGGCGGAGTTCGTGGACTTCTTCGCCGAGAAGGGGACGCCGGCGCTTGCGGCCTACGACGTGGGATCGCGCGAGCGTGCGAAGAGCTACGGCCTGGTCGAACTCGACGGCGACCGCGTCGTCGACTTCCAGGAGAAGCCCGAGGACCCCAAGAGCACGCTCGTGTCCATCGCCTGCTACGCGTTCCCGCAGGAGACGCTTCCGGACTTCGAGGAATACCTCTCTGACGGCAACAACCCGGACGAGCCCGGCTGGTTCATCCAGTGGCTCCAGTCGCGCCAGCCCGTCCACGCGTTCACCTTCGAGGAGGCGTGGTTCGACATCGGCACCCCCGAGAGCTACCTCGACGCCGTCTCGTGGTACCTCGACGGCGAGTCGGTCGTCCACCCGGACGCGACCGTCGAGAACTCCGAGATCGGCGACGACGTGTACGTCCTCGCGGGCGCGGAGATCGTCGACTCCTCGCTCGACTCGTCGGTCGTCTTCGGCAACGCGACCGTCCGCGACGCGGACGTGCGCCGGAGCATCATCGACGAGGAGACCGTCGTCGACGGGCTCGATCTCTCTGGCGCCCTCATCGGCGCGCACTCGCGGCTGACGAACGAGGAAAGCTGAGCCGACGAATCGCTCCGACTCGCTCGCCCGTTTACTCCGCCAGCCGGGCGTCCGTCACCCGGATCCGTCCCCGAGTGCCGTCCCATTCCGTGTCGTACTCTACCTCGATCCGCCGGTCCATGTGCGGGCCGTCGACCACGAACGTTTCGAACTCCCCGCCCTCGCCGAGCACGTGGACGCCGTACTCGTCGTTGAGCCGCTCCAGCTCCGCGAGCGCCTCGCGATCGATGGTACGGCCGAGCCACGACTCGTCGAGCCCCGCGGCCGCGACCTGGAGGATCCGGATCTCGAACCCGGCGTCGATCATTTCCTCGGCCAGCGTCCGGGGATCGCGCTGCCACAGCGGCGCGAACAGGTCGATCCCGAGGCGGTCGCACATCGCCTCGATCCGGCTCGTCTGAAACTCCGACTCGACGGCGCCGGCGGTGACGCCCGCGAGCGGCAGGTCCGCCGCGAGGTCGGTCAGCGCCGCCTCCATCGGCTCCAGCTCGCTGTCGCCCTGCGCGCCCGAGTCGGTCGCCTCGCCGGCGTGGAAGTCCTCGGGTTCCACCTCCACGAGGGGGAGCCCGATGCTCTCGGCCGCCAACGCGGCCAGGCGCGTTTCGGGGACGTGGTACATGTACGAGTCGCCCGCGGGGTGGACCGTCAGCAGTCGCTCGACGGGGAGCCCGCGCTCCAGCGCCCGGTACACCGCCCACGACGAGTCCTTCCCGCCGGAGAACAGCCCGACGTAGGCGCCGTCGCCGTCGCCGCCGGCGGCCGTGTCGCCGCCATCGTTGTCGCTCATACCGTCGATACGCGCCGACCCGGCCTTACCCGTGACGGTCGGCGGCGGCGTCCCGTCGCCCGCGCCGACATCGGTTTGAGCGCACGCGGCGTAGGACCGACGACTCATGTCGACGGCCCCGGACCCCCCCCTCGGACTCCGGACGGCCATGGTCGTCGCGGGCGCGGCGACCATCGCGGTCTACGCGGTCGGTGCCGGCGCGGTCTGGCTGCTCGCGCGGTTCGTCTGGGCGAACCGTCCCGACCCGCTCGCGCTTGCGGCGGCGTTCATCGTGGCGACGCTCGCGTCAGGCTACCTGACATACCGGTTCGGAACCGGTCGCACGCTCGTCGGCCTCGACGCCCGTGAGGTCCCGCGCAGGCGCGCGCCGACGGTCCACCGGATCGTCGACGCGCTCGCCGGCGGGATGGACGTGGCGCGTCCGCGCGTGTTCGTCGCCCGCCTGGGCGAGCCGAACGCGCTCGCGCTCGGCGGCCCGACTCCGGCGCTCGTGATCGACTACTCGCTGTTTCGTCTGCTGTCGGCCGCGGAGCTGGAGGGCGTGCTCGCCCACGAACTCGCCCACATCGAGGGTCGCGACGGCCTCGTACAGACGCTCGGCCACAGCGTCGTCCACACCGCCGTGGGACTCGTCGCGCTCGCGCTCGCGCCGGTCGCGGCCGTCGCCGGCGGGTTCGCCCGCGGGGTCGCGCTCGTCCGGGGCACGCCGGACCGCTGGCACCGGACGCTCCCCGGCCGGCTGCACGTCGGCCTCGCACGGACGCTGACCCTGCTGTTGATCGCGTTGACGCTGCTGTTGCGCGCGTACTCCCGGCGGCGGGAGCACGCAGCCGACGACCGCGCGGTCGAGGTGACCGGACGGCCGCTCGCGCTGGCGAGCGCCCTGCGGAGGATCGACAGTGCGAGCCGGTCGCCGTTTCCGTTCGCGCCGCTGTATCGCCGCGGCCGCGACGGGGAGGAACAGCCGCTCGTCCGCCTCCTGTCGACGCATCCGCCGATGGACGAACGGATCGAACGCCTTCGACGGCGGGCCGAGCGCGAGGGGGCGCTCGGGCGATCGCCCGATCGTGGCGTCGACGACCTCCGTCCGATCCGTCCGGACCGCGCGGGCGACGGCTGGACCCGGGTCCCGATCGAGAAGCGGTAGCTCGGCGGCGAACCGATCGCTGCCTGGTGGGCGATCCGAGTCCCGGTCAGAAAGGGTGGGCGTGTCGGTGACAGGCTACGCGGTCCGGTCCGACCGTCGGGTGCTCGCCGTCCTCACATGTAGCCCAGGTCGCGGAGGCGCTCCATCAGGTCCTCCTTGTCCTGGGCGCGGCCGGCGCGCTCGGTCGTGTTCTCCATGTCCTGCAGCCAGGCGGGCTCCTCGGCGGACTTGTCCGTCGAGATCTCCGAGCCCAGCGAGCGGAAGCCAGCGAAGTACTTCGGCGAGACGGGGATGTCCTCGATCTCGATGCCCTCCGGCAGGTCGTCGAACCCCTGCGGGACGTAGCCGTCCTCGGGGTAGCCCTCCACCGTCTCCGGCACGACGAAGTACCAGAAGGCGTCCCACACGTCGGCCTCCTTGAACTGGAGGATCGGCTGAATGCGGTCGTGCGGCGGGTAGATCTCCGGGTCGTGGCGCGGCGAGAAGAACGTCTCGTCGGCGCGGGCCTCCTGCTCGTCCCAGCGGATGCCCGAGATGATGCCGTCGATCTCCTCGGACTCCAGCGTGTCGTTGAGCGCGACCGTCTTCAGCAGGTGGTTGCCGACGTACGTGTCCAGCAGGAACGGGAACGTGTCCTCCTCGTACTCCAGGATGTTCCGGATGTGGTGCCGGTTGTGCTCGGAGAGCGCCTCCACCGGGATGTCGTCGCCCGGCTCCAGCCCGTTCTCGTCGACGTACTCGCCCACGTCGGTGTTGCGGGCCCACTTGACCTCGAGGTCCCACTCGTCGGCCCAGTGGCGAACGAAGTCCATCAGCTCGTCGAAGTGCTGGTAGTGGTCGATGAACACCGTCACCGGCAGCTCCAGCTCGTCGTGCTGCTCGACGACCTCCTTCACGAAGTACAGCGTCAGCGTCGAGTCCTTCCCGCCGGTCCACATCACCGCGGGGTTGTCGTACTCGCGAAGGCCGGTCTCGACGACCTCCAGCGCCTTCTCGAGCTTGTGCTCGATACTGGGGTAGTCGCCGGGCTCCTCGCCCTCGCCGGCGGTGTAGTCCACGTCCAGATAGTCCGGGAACTGCTGTTGTGAGTCGGCCATGCCTGGTAATGAGATATAATTAGACGACTAAAGTTCTTGTGACCCTACCCGGATGTCGGGAGCGCATCCGAGTGACTCGCGAGCGCCGTCTGCCGTCCGGCCCGGACCGACGCGGGCGACCGTTCCGGATGCGGCGTCGCGATCAGCTGATGAACTTGTTGTCCCGCCACTCGACGCCGCCCTTCTCGGCGTCGCGGTTCGGGGTCTCGACGACCTCGACGCTGGCGGGGCGCTCCTCGCCCTCGACGATGCGGTGGGCGTGCAGCTCCTCGTCGACCTCGGTGATCGCGGTGAGCGTCCCCTTCTCCGACAGCAGCGCGATCTCGCGGAGCACGAGGAACATCTGATACTGCAGCGCGGTGTTCTGCAACACCGTCTCGCGGTCGCCCTTGAAGCAGGCGAACTCGACGAGTTCTGAGGGGATCTCCTCCTCCTCCTCCTGCATCCAGCCGCCGCCGGTACGGGGCGGCTCCTCCTCGTACACGCGCGTCTCGGAGACGCTCGCCTTCAGCTGTGCGGTCGGGGTGTACTTGCCGATCGATTCGTCGTCCGATACCGCCTTCAGGATCAGCGTGTTGTTCCGGCGTGTGATGTCGACGTCCTCGACGCCCTCCGGGAGTTCCGGGTCGGACGCGAAGTGGTCCTGTAGGTCTTCCAGTGGCAGTTCGAGCGTCGAGTGAAGTCGGTATACGCGGCCTGACATGTGTGGGGTGGTGGGGTGGGTGCGACGAGGAAGCGCCGCGGCGTCCCGCGGTCGCCGTCCGTACGACCCTACTCGCCGGTATCTACGCACCCGATGCGTAAAACACCTGTCCCCGACCGATGTCGCCGCGTGGGTACGGGTCCCCCCGCCGGCTCGGCGCGGCTACGCGTCGACTTCAAGCGTTTCGGCCAACTCGCCGCGCTCGTCCAACTCGGCGAGGATGTCGCTGCCGCCGACGAACTCGCCGTCGACGTACGTCTGTGGGATCGTCTCCCAGCCGCTTTCGGCCTCCAACGCCTCGCGGAACTCCGGCAGCGCGGGGAGCACGTCGACCGTCTCGAACTCCTCGACGTGCTGGGAGATGAGCCCGAGCGCGCGCTTCGAGTAGCCGCACTGGGGCATCAGCCGGTTCCCCTTCATGAACAGCACCACGTCGTTGGTCGCGAGCGCCTCCTCGACGCGCTCGGCGGCCTCCTCGGCCGTCAGCTCGCTTTCGGGTTGAAATGCCATGCGATATCGTAGGCGACTCCGGTTGATAGACGTTGTGACGGGATCCGCGACCGTCGTTCGACTATCCGGCGTACGCGTACCCCGAGGACCATCGGTCACCGTGGTCTTCGGTGACGAACCGCCTCGTGAGCTCCCGCGGGAGTCCGACCGGACCTAGTCGCGACCGACGCCGACGACGTTGATCAGCGAGTAGACGGGGACGCCGGAGACCTCGTCGAGTCCCTGCTTGTCGACGATGACGACGCACGCCTTGGGCTTGCCGCCCTCCGCTTGCACCGCCTCGACCGTCTCCGTGAGCGTCGTGCCGGAGGTGACGGTGTCGTCGACGACGAAGCACTCCCGCCCGCGGATCGTCGCGAAGTTACGCGAGAAGCCGCCGCCGGTCTGGTCGAGGTCGCCCTCCTCCCACTGGTGTTTCGCGGGGGCGTACGCCGCCATGTCCGTGTCGAGTTCGCGCGCGATCGTCGTCGCCAGCGGCGTGCCGGCCTTCTCGATGCCGACGGTGAGGTCGACCTCCTCGCCCTCCTTGGCGAGCAGGTCGGCCATCGCCCGGCCGACGTGGGTGAGTCGCTTGGAGTCGCGGCCGATCGCCGACCAGTCGACGTGGATGTCCTGCGGGCCCGAGGGGCCGGTCGCGCCCGCGTCGTCGGTTCCCGCGGCGTCGCCGGGGGTCGCGCCCGAGCGGTCCACGAGCCAGGAGGCCGTCTCCCGGGAGACGTTCAGCTCGTCGGCGATCTCGCCCTTCGAGAGCCCGCGTTCTGCCAGCTCCGCCGCGTCGTCGATGAGGTCGTCGACGTTCTTCATCGTGACCCGAATTCCACGGCCGTCTTGATAGTGGTGTCGTCGTCGTCGAACGCCCGCTCGAACTCGTCGAGGCCGTACACGCCCGTCACCAGATCGTCGGTGAACCACTCCGGCAGGGCCGCGACGGACTCGACACCCCGTTCGAAGTGGCGGACGTTCGAGTTCACCGAGCCGACGAGCGCCTTGTTGTGGAGGACCAGCTCCCGGTGGAGCGCGCCGCCGTCGACCTCGAACTCCCAGTCGCTCGGGACGCCGAGCAGCGCGCCGACGCCGTTGGGCGCCAGCGCCTCGACCGTCTCGAAGGCGTGTTTCGCGTACCCGGTCGCCTCGTACACGAAGTCCATCGGCTCGTAGACGTCGGGCACCTCGTCGACGGGCGTCTCGCGGGAGTCGACGTACGTCGCGCCCAGCTCGTCGATGATGTCGATCGTCGGGTCCGGGCGGTCGCGCCGCCCCAGGCAGTAGAGGCGGTCGAACGACGCCTGCAGCATCGCCACGGTGAGCAGCCCGAGGCTCCCGTTGCCGAGCACGAATGCGGACTCGGGGTCCCACTCGAACGCCGACCGGCTCGCCCGCGCGTGTTCGATCGCCTTCTCCGTGATCGACGCCGGCTCGACGAGGAAGCCCAGCTCCGCGAGTTCGGGCGGGCAGTGCACGAGGTGCTCGGCGGGGCTGGTGAAGTACTCGGACATGAACCCGTGGGCGCCGTCGATGCCGCGCTCGTGGTAGAACCCCTCGGGCGCCATGTCCGGCTCGCCGCGGGCGAAGTAGTCGTTCGAGCCGTTCGGTCGCCGTCGGACGGTCGGCACGACCACGTCGCCCGCCGAGAGCCCGGTCCCGTTCGGGTCGACGACGACGCCGACGGCCTCGTGGCCCAGGACGATGTGGTCCTCCCCCTCGGGGTAGCCGCCGTGGCTGCCGGCGATGACCTCGTGGTCAGTCCCGTCGACGCCGACGCGGAGCGTCCGGACGAGCGCCTCCCCCTCGGCCGGGTCCGGTCTCGGCTTCTCGAGTACGGACGGGGTCTCCTCCCCCCGGCGAACGGCGATGGCTTTCATACCCGGTCGTACCACGCGCGCCGCCAAAAGGCTTATTCTATCATGAGTAAATAGTTGTGTCAGCGGCGGCGGCCCACGGAGCGTCTCCGGCCAGCACGCGACGCTCCACCGTCTGTCACCACAGTACTGTCACCACGTCTGGGGTCGCCGCCGCGTTCCGTGCCGACACACCCGTCCGCACCGGCGCCGTGCCGCCCGCACGGCGTCGCGGACGAGGTGTCCGGAGACCGTAGCCGCCGAGTGCTCACTCCAGAACCCGCCGAGCCGTCACTCCAGTACCCGCCGAGTCGTCACTCCACTCGGCGGTACATTCCCTTCGACGCCGGCCGCGTCTCCGCGTAGCCGGCGCCCTCGTAGAAGCCGTCCACGTCAGCCATGAGGTTCACGTAGGCGCCGGCGGGCGCGTCGTCGTCGACGAACCGGTCGATCGCGTCCAGGATCCGGCGTCCGAGCCCGCGGCGCTGGTGATCCGGGTGGACCGCCATATCGCAGACGTGGTACACCGATCCCCCGTCGCCGACGACGCGGCCCATCCCGACGACCGTGCCGTCGTCGACGCTGGTCGTCCAGTCATCGACGCCGGCCGTGTCGTTGTCGACATCCGGCTTCCCGCCGCCGAGCGCGTCCGGATCGCCCTCGGTGTCGACGGCGCGGACCGCAAAGAGACTGTTCGGCAGCCCCCGCTCGATCCCCGCGCGCGGGCGCTCGCTCATGCCTGCGAGCGCCCGCAGCCGCTGGAATTCCTCGACCGTCGGCGAACCCGCACGCAGATCGTACCGATCGTCGCACATACCTGCGGGTGGCGGGTGTGGATGAAAAGCGGTCCGGCGAGGCGGAGCGAACCGGGCCGTCCGCGGAAACGGTCGACGGTCCTTATTCGTCGGGAGCGTCGTCCTCGGCGCCCTCGTCGTCCTCGGCCAGGTAGCCGAACTCGTCGAGGTAGCCCTCGATCGAGGCGGCGTCGTGGTCGACGTACACCTCGTCGTCGACGCCGATCGTCGCGAGGCCGACGCCGTCGGGTTCGAGCCCCTCGTCGTCGCCGGACTCCGCCAGCGCGGCGAGCGCGAGATCGATCCCCTCCTCCATGGAGAGTTCGTCGCTGTAGCCCTCCTCGAGGCGCTCGCGTACGTCCGCGCGGTTCGCGCCGATCGAGAGCGCCTTCCACTCGTACGGGGTACCCGAGGGGTCCGTCTCGAACAGGCGGGGCTCGCCGTTCTCGATGCCGCCGACGATGAGCGCGACGCCGAACGGGCGCGCGCCCCCGACCTGCGTGTACTGCTGGATGTGGTCGGTGACGGTCTTCGTCAGCGTCTCGATGCCCATCTCCTCGCCGTAGCGGAGGCGGTTCACCTGCGCCTGCCGGCGGGCGAAGTCGATGAGCTGTCGGGCGTCGGCAACGTGGCCCGCGCTGGCGATGCCGACGTGGTCGTCTATCTTGTGGAGCTTCTCGACGGAGGCGGGCTCCATCAGCTCCGAGCGCGACCGCTTGTCCGCCGCAAGCACGATGCCGTCGGTCGTGCGGACCCCGACGCTCGCCGTGCCTCGTTTGACTGCCTCTCGCGCGTACTCGACCTGATAGAGGCGACCGTCCGGGGAGAAGATGGTGATCCCCCGGTCGTACGCCTGTTGTTGGGATTGTCCCTGCATCGTGTCTCAGTGATCGTCCGGGGCCGCGTCGTCGTCCGGGTCGGACAGCCCCGGTCGGGAAGTGTCTGCGTCGGTCGCGCCCACGTACCCCGACGGCGTCGAGACGTCGACCGCGCCGTCGCGGCAACGACGGCCGGGTCCGCTCGCGTCGTCGGCCGTGAGTTCGACCGTACTCTCGTCCACGAATCCGCCCGCGTCGCGTAAATAGCTTTCCTCACCGGCCCGTATCGTCCCCGAGACGCCGCGTACGCGCACGCCGACCGGGTGACCGTCGACCGCGTCGATGCACGCCAGCGCCGCCCGCGCGCGCTCGACCTCGCCGCGGCGAGCGCGGACGATCGCCGCGCCGCGGCCCGCCTCGAACCGGAACCGGACGACCGTCAGGTCGGCGTCCGCGCTCCCGGGGTCGCCCAGGAGGTTCTGGGCGGCGTACCACACCTCGCGCTGGAACGGCCCCCGCGAGAGGTCGGCGTCGGGCCACGACTCCAGCCCGACGACGAGGTAGCGCCACCGGGGCCGGAGGTGCTTGGGGAGGTGCTTCACGCGCGGTCGACTGCGGCGGTCGACTCGATCACGACTCGCTTCGGTTCGATCACGACTCCCGGCCGCCGGAGACGACGCGCTCGGCGGTGATCACCCCGACCTGGTCGTGCACGCGGTCCACCTGCGTCACGGCGTAGCCGGCGTCGGTGAAGTAGTCGACGAGCGTCCCGACGGTCGCGGGGTCGTCGACCTCGGGGCTGTAGAACGGTTCCTCGGGATCGGGCTCGCCGAAGAACATCACGTCGCCGAGGACGATCCGCCGCGGGCCGACCGAGTCGCTCCGGCTGGGCGTCGTCCCGCCGTCGAGGCCCGCCCACGTCTCGATCGCCTCGCGCTTCTCCTCGTCCGCGAGGTGATGCAGCGCGAAGTTCGAGGTGACGATCTGCGCGTCGCCGTCGTACCCCGGGTCGCGAAACTCGCCGTAGCCGAACTCGACGTTCTCGGTCCCTCGATCGGCCGCCTTCCCTCTCGCCTGTTCCAGCATCCCCTCGCTCACGTCGCGCCCGACGACCTGACCGGCCTCGTCGGCCAGCGCCAGCGCGATGGCCCCGGTTCCCGTGCCGAGATCGAGCACCGTGTCGCTCCCGGCGGGCCCCGCGCGGCGGATGACCAGCCCGGCGCACGCCTCGTACTCCTCGCTGTTCTGCTCGTCGTCGTAGTCGGCGGCGGCCTCGGAGAACCGCGCCGCGTGGTCAGCGATCGTCTTCTTCACACCGGTCCACTCGGACCCCCGGGGAAATGAACTCCGCGGACAGTCGCTCGCGGTTGCGCGCCGCCAGCCGACCCCACTCCGCGAGCCCATCGCGGATCCACTCCTCCGTGAACCCCAACTCGGCGCCGAGGGCGACCAGCTCCCGCGGCGACCGCACCTCGAGGTGGGAGGTCGGCCGCGCGCTCACCACGTACGGCGCGTCGTAGTGGCCGACGATCTCGCGGAGCTTCCGGAGACCCTTCAGCGCGCGCACCCGCCGTCCGCCCGATTCGCGCAGCGCCGGGCCGAGATCGAACTCCACGCGCGTGCCGTGTGTCGCCGCGGCCTTCGCGAGCACGTGGTTGAACCCGCCCTCGCCCGACAGCGGCGCCGCGAGCACGTCGACGCGGTCCTGCTCGACGGCGAAGCGGTTGAGCGCGTCCGTTCCGCCGCGCACGAGCACGAGGGGGTAGTCGGGCCGGAAGTTCCCGACCGCGCCGCTGGCGGATGGCGGCTCGTCGGCGACGACCTCGACCGCCGGCACCACGTCCACGTCGTAGCGCTCGCGGAGCGCGTCGGCGTCGAACTCCGTCTCGCGCGTGCGTATCACGAGCCCGTCGTAGCCGTATCGCCTCGCGGTCTGTGCGAGCCGGGCGGCCGTCGCGTCGCCGTCGGGACGGGCGTACGCGGTCTCGTACGGTCCCGGGTCGCTCGCGGTCACGGGTCCTCCCCGTCGCTTCCGGTTCCGTCACCGTCGCCGGCTCTTCCGTCGGCGGCGACGCCGTCATCGTCGCCGCGGCCGTCCTCGCCGCCGTCGGGTCGCGGCGCGTCGAACCCCTCGGGGTCGGCGGCGGCCGCGGCGACCCGGACGGCCGCGACGTTCTCGGCGGCGTCGTGCACGCGGACGATGTCGGCGCCGTTGGCCGCCGCCAGCGCCGTCGCCGCGACGGTGCCGTGGGGCGCGTCGCCGGCGGTCTCGCCGGTCAACTCGAACATACGCTTGTGGGAGTGCCCGAACAGGACCGGACACCCGAGCGCGTCGAACTCGCCGAGGCGCCCGAGGATCGCGAAGTTCTCCCGCGGCGACTTGCCGAAGCCGATCCCGGGGTCGACGATGACGTTCTCGCGGGGGATGCCCGCCTTCTCCGCGAGGAGCACGCGCTCGCCCAGCTCGGCGATGGCGTCCTCGACCACGTCGTCGTACTCGGGGTCGCTCTCGGGGTCGACCGGCGCGTCGATGCTGTGCATCACGATCACCGGCACGTCGCGCTCGGCCGCGAGGAAGCGCATCTCGGGGTCCTCCAGGCCGGTCACGTCGTTGAGGACGTCCGCGCCGGCGTCCAGCGCCGCCTCCGCGACGGCCGCCTTCCGCGTGTCCACCGAGATCAGCGCGTCCACGTCGGCGATGGCCTCGATAACCGGCTCGATGCGGGCGATCTCCTCCTCGACGGACACCGTCTCCGCGCCCGGCCGCGTCGACTCCCCGCCCACGTCGACGATGTCGGCGCCGGCGGCGGCGAGCGCCTCCGCCCGCGCCCGCGCGTCCGCCTCGTCGAAGAACTCGCCGCCGTCGTGGAACGAGTCCGGCGTCACGTTCAGGACGCCCATCACCGCGGTGCCGTCGGTCCAGGGGTAGTCCTCCGCCGGTGCCGACGCCGACGCCGACGCCGACGCCGACGCCGCCGACGCTGACGCCGACGCCGAGTCGGGTGCGTCCCGGAGGTCCGCCGCCACGCCGGCGAGTCCGTCGCCGAGGCCCTCCAGCGCCCCGACCAACGCGTCGAACTCCGCGCGCGATCCCGAGAGCACGACCTCCGCGAGTTCGCCGCCGCCCACGCCGCTGACGCCGCAGGCGACGCCGGCACGGGCGGCCTCCCGGCGGAGCGTCGTCGCCTGCGACTCCGAGACCCGCGTCTTCACCGTCCGGTGGACGCTCTCGCGGGCGGTCGCGTCGATCTCCGGTGTCGGGACGTTCGCGTCCGCGAGGGTCTCGCGGGCGCCGGCCTCGTCGTCGAGGTCCTTCGGGACGACCTGTCGGGTCCACGTCGTCCGCGCCTCCGCGACGCAGAACAGCGACCCCGTGAGCAGCACGCAGTCGTCCGGATCGGCCGCCTCGCGTGCGGCCCCGAGCGCGTCCGCGACGGAGTCGCCGGCTGTCACCGCCCCGTCCGTCTCCCGTTCGAACACCCGCGCGAGCACCTCGGGGTCCTCCGCGCGATCCAGCGCCGGCGCGCAGGTGTGGACCGTCGCCGTCGGCGGGAGCGCCGCCGCCATCTCGCCGTGGTCCTTGTCGTGCATCGCCCCGAAGACGAGATGGAGGTCGTCGTAGTCGAGCTCCGAGAGGGTCTCCCCGAGCGTCCCGCAGGCGGCGGGGTTGTGCGCGCCGTCGAGCACGACCAGCGGCTCGGACTCCATCACCTCGAAGCGCCCGGGCCAGTGGGCGTTCCGGAGCCCGCGCGCGAGTGTCCCCCCGTCCTCGACGCCCAGCGCCCGCGCGAGCGCGGCGGCGACGCCCGCGTTCGTCGCCTGGTAGGCCCCGAGCAGGGGGATCCGCGTCTCGACGGCCCGGCCGCCGCCGACTATCGCGACGCGCGACTCCTGGGGACTCACCGCGCCCTCGTACGTCGCCGTCAGGTCGGCGTCCGCGGGGTCCGGGCCGCCGGTCGGCCCCGAGACGGTGATCACGTCGGCGTCGCGATCGCCGGCGACCTCCCGGACCGTCGCGAGCGCCTCACCCTCCGTCGCCGTGACGAGGGGACCGCCTGCGGGAGCGACCTTCGCCTTGGTGCGCGCGATCTCCTCGACCGTGTCGCCGAGGACGGCCGTGTGCTCCAGCGAGACGTTCGTCACCGCCGCGGCGACGGGGTCGACGACGCTCGTGGCGTCGTACTCCCCGCCCATCCCGACCTCCAGCACCGCCACGTCCACGTCGGCGCGGTCGAACCGCCACAGGGCCAGCGCGGTGACGACCTCGAAGAAGGTGAGCGGCTCGCCGTCGGCCGCGCGGCCGACCAGCCACGGCTTGGCCGCCTCGACGAACGCCGCGACCTCGGCTTTCGGGATCGACCGGCCGTCGACGCGGACGCGTTCGCGGACGTCCTCGAAGTGCGGGGAGGTGTAGAGGCCGACGCGGCGGCCCTCCTCCCGGAGGACGGACTCCACCATCCGGGCGACGCTCCCCTTCCCGTTCGACCCGGCGACCTGGACGAAGTCGATCCCCTCGTGGGGGTCGCCCAGGTGCGCCAACAGGTCGCGCACCGATTCGGTGCCCGGCTTGACCTGAAAGCGCCGGAGGTCGAAGAGGAAGTTCGCCGCCTCGTAGTAGCGCATACCCGGACGGATTCGCGGCGCGCGCTTATGGCTAACGGGAGCCGTCGACCGTCGCTACCGGGACCAGTAGAACGTCACTACCGGGAGCCGTCGAACGTCAGCCGGAGGCCGCCGTCGCCGCTCTCGGCGACCTCCGCCGTCCAGCCGTGGGCGCGGGCGATGTCGGCGACGATCGCGAGTCCGTAGCCCGTGCCGTCGTCGGCGGTCGTGTACCCGCGGTCGAACACCTTCTCGCGGTCACCCTCGGGGATCCCGGGACCGTCGTCGGCGACGAAGAAGCCGTCCGCGGTCGCGCCGACGACGACGGTCACCTCGGGGCCCGCGTGGTCGACGGCGTTACGCAGGCAGTTCTCCAGCAGCGTCCGCAGCCGCTCCGGGTCGGCCGTGACGACGGGCGCGTCCTCGACGGACAGCGTCGCCTCGGGCGCGTCGACGACCGCCCACGCCTCCCGCGCGAGCCGCCCGACATCCGTTTCCTCCGTCTCCTCGACGGTGCGCCCCTGTCGGGCCAGCGACAGCGTCGCGTCCACGAGGTCGTCCATCCGATCGAGCGCCTCGGCGGCCGCGGGGAGGTGCTCGGTGTCGTCCTCCTCGATCGCCAGGTCCACGTACCCACGGGCGACGTTCAGGGGGTTGCGGAGGTCGTGACTCACGATCGCGGCGAACTCGTCGAGGCGCTCGTTCTTGCGCCGCAGCGACTCGGTTCGCTCGGCCAGCGTCGCCCGCCGCCGCGCGCGGTCCATCGCCGCCTCCACGTTCGCCGCGAGCACGCGCGCCAGCTCCACGTCGGCGGGGTCGATCCCGCCCTCGGTCGTCGATCCGAGGGTGAGCACCCCGTGGTCGTCCAGCGGCGCGACGAGCATGCTCCCGGTGCCCGAGCGTGGCACGTCGTCGTCGATCTCGGTGATGTCGTCGAACACGAGCTGCTCGCCCCCGTCGAACGCCTCCCACTGGATCGTCTCCCCCCGCTCGTACGGCGTCCGCTCGCCCGCAAGCTCCTCCACCCCGTCTGACACCGCCGTCGGCATGAGCCGGTCGCTCTCGGGGTCGTACAGCCGAACCGTGTTCAGCGGGAAGCCGAGCACGTCGGTCGCGGCCGTCGCGGCCGTCCGCGCGACAGCCTCGCGCGACTCCGCGAGCATCATCGACCGGGTTGCCTCGTGAAGGTTCGCCAGCCGGACCGACGTCGACGGCGCGGTCGCGCTGGCGTCGATGGGGGTCACGTCCTCAGTCATGCGCGGATCCGAAGCTGTCTCGACGCCTGTACCCGGCTCTCATAACTGCTCCGGTCGACATCTCAGTGAGAATACTCGTTCGGGCGAGCTGGCCGAGCGGGAGTCAGTCGTGGCGGAACGCGCGGTCGCCCGTGAACACCATCGCCATGTCGTGTTCGTCGGCCGCGGCGATCACGTCGTCGTCGTTGACCGAGCCGCCGGGCTGGATCACCGCTTCGATGCCCGCCTCGGCGGCCTCCTCGATGCCGTCCGGGAACGGGAAGAAGGCGTCCGAGGCCATCACCGCGCCCTCCGCGGACTTGCCCTCGGCGTCCTTCTCGGCTTTCATCGCCGCCAGCGTGACGGCGTCGACGCGGCTCACCTGCCCCATGCCGACGCCGACCGTCTCGGTGCCGGTGGCGAAGAGGATCCCGTTCGACTTCACGTGCTTCAGCACGCGCCACGCGAACAGCATCGTCTCGATCTCCCCGTCGGTGGGCGCGCGCTCGGTGACGACCTCCAGGTCGTCGCGCTCGGGCGCCTGCAGGTCGCGCTCCTGCACCAGCCGGCCGCCGACGACGGGCTTCTCGGTGAGCGTCTCGGGCCGCTGTGCGAACGTCTCCTCGTCGCCCACGTCGAGCACGCGGAGGTTGTCCTTCCCGAACAGCACCGCCAGCGCGTCGTCCGTGTAGCCGGGGGCGACGACGACCTCCTTGAACGAGTCGACGATCAGCTCGGCCGTCTCGGCGTCGCACTCGCGGTTCAGCGCGACGATGCCGCCGAAGGCCGATTTCGCGTCCGTCGAGAGCGCGTCCGCGTACGCCTCCGCGAGGGTGTCCGCGGTGGCGCAGCCGGCGGGGTTGGTGTGTTTGATCACCGCCGCGGCGGGCTCGTCGAACTCCTTCACCAGGTTGAGCGCGCCGTCGGCGTCGTTGTAGTTGTTGTACGAGAGCTTCTTGGCGCCCTCGTTCAGTTGCTCGGCGGCGACGACGTTCGCCTCGTCGCAGGTCGTGTCGGCGTAGAGGGCGGCGTCCTGGTGGGGGTTCTCGCCGTAGCGCAGCTCCCGGACGCGGTCCTCGCTGGTCGTCCGCCGGGACGGGAAGCGTCCGCCGTCCCCGTCGCCCCCGGCGTCGTCGCCGTCGACGTGGACCTCGTGGGCGTCCGGATCGACCGTCACGCGGCCCTCGGCGAACCACTTCACCGCGCGCGGGTAGGCCGCGAACTCCGCCTCGTACAGCACGCGCTCCTTCAGGTCATCCGTATCGTCGCCCTCGTACACCGGCACCGCCTCCTGGGTGACGATGGGGCCGCCGTCGACCTCCTCGGTGACGACGTGAACGGTGCAGCCCGTCTGTCGAACGCCCGCGTCGAGCACGCGCCGGTGGGCGTCGTTGCCGGGGAACGACGGCAACAGCGACGGGTGAACGTTCAGCGTCGTCGGCGCGGCGTCGAGGAACGTGTCCGTCAGGACGCGCATGTAGCCGTCGAGACAGACGACATCGAACTCGTGGTCGGCGAGGGCGTCGAGAACGCGCTTCTCGTGGGCCTCCCGTGCCTCGCCCTCGTCGCGCTCGACGACCTCGGTCGCCACGCCGCGCTTACCCATCGCGTCCAGCACCGGCGCGTCGGCGTCGTTCGTCAGGACGACCGACACCTCGGCGCCGCCCGGCGCTCGGTCCGCGATGTTCCGAAGGTTGCGCCCGCGATTGCTCGCCATGCCCGCGATCTTCATGCCCGAACGCTCCCGCGCCGGCGGAAAGAGCGTTGCGGTCTTCGCGGCACGATTATGCACGAATCCGGATCGAATTCGCGAACTGTACGGGTCGATCGCGGTGTCGTATGCACACTCGTGGTGGTTCGCACGCTGGTCGACCGAAACCGCTTTCATGCGCGCGGGTGGACCGCCGGACATGGACATCCCCCGCGAGGACCCCCTCGCAGCCGTCTCGCCGCTCGACGGGCGGTACGCCGGTCGGACCGCGCCGCTGGTCCCGTACGCCAGCGAGGCCGGTCTGATCCGCGCGCGCGTCGAGGTCGAGGTCGAGTACCTGCTCGCGCTCGCCGAGGAGGCGGGCGTCGACCTGGCGCTCTCGGACGGCGAGCGCGCCGACCTGCGCGCCGTCGTCGACGACTTCTCGGCCGCCGACGCCCGGCTCGTCAAGCGCCTCGAGACCGAGGGCGCCGAGGGGTATTCGGCGACCAACCACGACGTGAAGGCCGTCGAGTACTTCCTGCGCACGGAGACGCCCGAGCGGCTCCACCCGTGGATCCACTTCGGGCTCACCAGCGAGGACGTGAACAACCTCGCCCACCGGCTGCTCGTGAAACCCGCCGTGGAGGCGGTGCTCGTGCCCGAGCTGCGCGACCTGCGCGACACGCTCGTCGACGAGGCCCGCGAGCACCGCGACGTGCCGATGCTCGCGCGGACGCACGGCCAGCCCGCGACGCCGACGACGTGGGGGAAGGAACTAGCGGTCTACGCCGCCCGTCTCGGGACGGCGCTCGGGCGCGTCGAGCGCGCGGCCGAGAACCTCTCCGGGAAGCTCGCGGGCGCCTCCGGCACGTACGCCGCCCACCGCGCAGCCTACCCGGACGTAGACTGGCGGGCGTTCTCCCGCGAGTTCGTGACCTCGCTCGGCCTCGACCACACCGCGCTGGCGACGCAGGTGAACCCCTGCGACGACCTGGCCGCCGTCTTCGACGCCCTCCGCGGCGTCAACAACGTCCTCCTCGATCTGGACCTGGACGTGTGGCTGTACGTCTCCGACCGCTACCTCGGCCAGGAGGCGGCCGCGGGCGAGACCGGGTCCTCGACGATGCCGCACAAGGTGAACCCCATCGACTTCGAGAACAGCGAGGGCAACCTCTCGAAGGCGAACTCCGATCTCAGCTTCCTCGCGGACTACGTCACCACCTCGCGGCTCCAGCGCGACCTCTCGGACTCGACCGTGAAGCGAAATATCGGCGCCGCGCTGGCGCACTGCCTCATCGGCTATTCGAAGACCGCGGCCGGGCTCGCGAAGGTGGTTCCCAACGAGCAGGTGATGCGCGAGGAGTTGGAGGCGACCCCCGAGGTGATCGGCGAGGCCGTCCAGACCATCCTCCGCCGCGAGGGCGACACCGCCGCCTACGAGCGCGTGAAGGAACTCACGCGCGGCAAGCGCGTCACCATCGAGGACTTCCGCGACCTGTTCGACGACCTCGACGTGGACGAGTCCGTCCGCGAGGAACTGCACGCGCTGACGCCCGCCGGCTACGTCGGCTACGGCGGCGACCTCGTGGACGAGTTGGACGACGACGGCGACGGGAACTGATCGCGGTCGCTACCGCGGACGCACCGACGCGAACCGCTCGTCGTCGAGGTACACGTCGTCGTCGCGGACCTCGACGCCCACGGGGTCGAGTTCCTCGCCGACGCACGGCCCCCACGTGCACAGGCCGTCGCCGCACTCGAAGCGCGCGCCGTGCTCGTGACAGACGATCTCGCCGCCGTCGACGCGCGCCCCACGACCGGGGTCCAGCGGCACCTCCGGCTTGTGGGGACAGGAGTTGCGCCACGCGAACACCTCGTCGGTCTCGGCGTCGCGCCGGAGGATGAACCCCACGCCCCGGCGGTCGTCCGGCCGCATCGCCGTCCGCCGGATCGTGGAGCCGGTCGGCACCTCCGAGAGCGACGCTACGAACATGGGATCCTCCCCGTCGGTCGCGGTGCCGTCGTCCGGCTCGGCAGGCTCGGCTGTCTCGGTTGCCTCTGCGTCGTCCCCCTCTGCTCCGCCGTCGCTCGCCCCGCCGACGCTGAACCGGAACGTCGCGCCGCCGGCGTCGACTTCCCCCTCGGAGCCGTAGACGGCCTCCCGTGTCGCCTCGCCGTCCGCCTCCACGGTCACGCGTGCCGGGTCGTCCATTCTGACGCCCGTAGCCGAACGACGCGGAAATGCGTGTCGTTGTCAGCGCGACCGTCCCGTTCCTCCCGTCGCTCGGGCGACCGGAGCGCGGACTCGGATACGACGACGACAGAAGGGAACGGGACGACGGCGGGTCCGCGACCGACGCCGTCAGTAGGGTCGGGATCGGTTCGGTCAGTACTCCTCGTACGCGAGGTTCATCAGCCACTGCGTGAACGCGTCGGAGTTGGGGTCGATCTCCTCCTCGCCGATGAACGGCGAGAGCATGTCGCCGGCCATGAGCAGCGAGAAGTCAAGGTCCTTCGCCGTCGGCGCGAGGAAGTACGTGTTGTGGCCGTCGTAGACCGCGTCCTCGCGCTCGATCAGCCCGAGGTCCTCCAGCTTCTCGGCGATGCGGCTCCCCTTGCGCGAGGAGACGTCCAGCTCCTTCCAGAAGTCGGACTGGTGGATGCCGCCGGTCTCGCGGACGAGTTCGAGGCCGGCGAGCTCGTCCTCGGCGAGGCTCGCTTCGGCGTCGGAGGCGCTCATACACGCCACAAGGACCGCGCCCCCGTTTACCCTTTCCCTTTTAGTTCGTCCGGCGGCAACCTACACGGATCAAGTTCCCGGCGTCGCCGCGGCGTTGTCCTCCTCGCGACCCCACCGTTCACCCGTCGGTCGCGACGGGCTCGAACGCCGTCTCGCAGGGGGGTCCGTCAGCGTGCTCGTAGCGGATCTCGCCGGCGGACCCCAGGCGGACGAGCGAGGAGGAGACCGTTCCGAACCCGCGCGCCTCGTCGTGGACGCACACGCCGAACCGGTGGTCGCCCAGCGCGGCGCCCGCGCGGTCGAGCCACGCGTCCGCCGACTCTCCCGACTCCGGCGCGAGTTCGGTTCGGAGCCGAGTCGCGTTTCGCGCCTCCTCGGCCCCGGCCTCGGGCCGTGCCGGCGGCTCGAAGTAGTGCCCGTCGTAACCGGTGTTGCCGACGACGTGGACTCCCGGATCGAACTCGGTCACGGTGAGGTGGCCGTCCCACTCCAGCAGGAGTGCGGCCTCGGCGTCCGCCAGCACGAGGTTGAAACCGTCGTACCCGTGCTCGCGACACGATTCCTCGACGAGCCGGGCGGCCGCATCGGCCGACGCCGCGCGGAGGCAGTCGTCGACGAGCAACCCACGGGAGCGCTCGCCGGCGGGGCCGTCCACCCAGCGGTTGGTGATCCCGACGAACAGGCCGTCGCGGGTGACGCCCATCCAGGTCCCGCCGGCCCTCGCGTCCCGCGGGGCGATCACGCCGTCGCCGCGGTCGGCCGGCCGCTCGGAGGGCCGGCCGTACGCCTCGTCGCGGTTGGCCGCCACGACGACCGTCGCCTCGTCGAACACCCGCCAGGCCAGCGTCAACGTACACATGGGGTCGGCTACCCGCCCGAGGGACAAAGCGACGGCGGTCGGATCACCCGAGCAGCGAGTCGAGCGCCCGGCGCACCGTTTCGGCGGCGTCGCGGACGCGGTCGACGCGGACGTACTCACGCTCGCTGTGGGCGACCGCGCCGGCGTCGTCCGCCAGGTGGCCCGGGCCGAACACGACCGTCGGCGCCGGCGCGAAGTACGACGCCTCCGTCGCCGCGCCGAACGGCCGGATCTCGCCGTCGGCGTCGCGATCGCCGTCGCCGCCACCGTTCCCGTCGGCGCCGTCGGCGCCGCCGCCGACGGACCGCGCCGCGTCGCTCACGGCCTTCACTAACGGGTGCCCGGGGTCGGTGTCGAACGCCTCCAGGAACGGCGTCGGACGCTCCGTGAGGGAGAACGAGGCGCCGACCTCGTCGGCGACGGCCTCGCGGACCGTCGCCTCCAGGTCCGCCCGGAACCCCTCCGCGGTCTCCGGCGGCACCGACCGCCGGTCGAGCGTGACCGTTGCCTCGGCGGGCACCTGATTTGTCGCCTCCCCGCCCGTCACGCCGGTTGCGACGAGCGTCGGCTCCCCGAGCATCGGGTGCGCCTCGGCGTCGTCGTCGAACCGTCGGATCGCCGCCAACGCGTCCTCCAGCGCCGCGACGGCGTTGACGCCCGAGTCGGGCTCGGCCGCGTGCGCCGCCGAGCCCGTGAGCGTGAGCGTCCCCTCGAAGCGCCCGCGGGCGGCGACGCAGGCGTCGCAGTCGGTCGGCTCGCCGACGAGGAACAGGTCGCCGTCGACGGGGTCGACCGGACCGCCGGGGTGGTCGTCGCCGCGGCCGCGAACCAGCGCGTCCGCGCCCGTCGACAACGTCTCCTCGTCGGGCGTGATCGCGAGCGTTACCGTCCCGCGGGCGGGTTCGACGGCCAGAAAGCCGGCCAGTAGCGCCGCGAGCGGCCCCTTCGCGTCGCAGGAGCCGCGGCCGCGGAACACCTCGCGTCCCTCGTCGTCGACGCCGCGCTCGAAGGGGGCGTGCGGCGGCACGGTGTCGATGTGCGTGTTCAGAACGAGGTGCGGACCGTCGGCGGCGTCCGACGCGGCCGACGCGTCCGCCGTGTCGGCCGGCTTCGTCGCGCGGACGTTGCCCGCGGCGTCGATCCGTGGATCCGCGCCGTGGGTCGAGAGCATGTCGACGAGGAACTCCCGCATCGCCTCGGCCGACTCGTGGGACTCGATCCGGACGGCGTCGGCGAGGAACTCGACCGGGTCGAAGTCGGTGGCGGACGCCGAGGGCGCTCCGGCACCGTCACTCATTCGTCGGCCTCCGCCCGCGACTCCGGGACCGCCAGATCGATCCTGAATTCCCGCGCGGCAGGTCCAGTGAGCGTCGCCGACGCGTCCTCGGGAACCGTGATCCGCAGGGTGCCGCCCGGCGGCGACACCGACAGCTCGGGTCGGTCGGTCTGGCCGAGGCGGCGCGCGGCCGCGCCCACGGCGACCGCGCCGGTGCCGCACGCGCGCGTCTCGCCCTCGACGCCGCGCTCGTAGGTGCGCTGGTCGAAGGTTCCCTCGCCCGTTCGCGTCGCGAGGGTGACGTTCGCCCCTTCCGGGAAGGCATCGGCGTGGCGGACGGGCGGCGCGACCGACTCCAGATCCACGCTATCGACGCCGCCGGCGTCGCCGTCGACGAACGCGACGGCGTGGGGGACGCCGGTGTCGACGGCGGTGACGGTCAGTCCCTCGATCGACTCCTCGACGAGCGGTTCGTCGCGATCGGCCGCCAGCGGCACGTCCGCGGGGGCGAACGACGGGCGACCCATCTCCACTTCGACGGTGACCTCGTCGGGGTCGCTCGCGCGGTCGTCGCCGTCGGTTCCGTCCACGTCGCCGACGCGGACCTCGGCGCGTCGAACGCCAGCCGGCGTCTCCAGGTCGACCACGTCGGCGCCAGTCCGCTCACGCACCCACGCGGCCGCACAGCGCGCGCCGTTGCCGCACATCTCCGCGATGGACGCGTCCGGCTGGACCAGCGTCATCGTGGCCGTGACGGGACCGTCGCCGCCGACCGTGTTCTCGTCGATGTCCATGAACAGGACGCCGTCGGCGCCGGTCCGGTCGTCGCCCTCGACGCCTGTCTCGCGGTCGCAGTGGTGGACCGCGAAGGCGCCGCGGTCGGGCACCCGCCCGTCGGCGTCGGCGGCGTCCACGACGAGGAAGTCGTTGCCCGTGCCGTGGTACTTCGCCGCCGGCACCGTCCGGGAACCGGCGGATTCGGTCGGCTCCGTCGACTCGCTCATTCGTCCGCCCCTCCGCGCTCCAGCTTGGTAACTCCCGCGAGCGTCTCGCGCTCGCGGAGCACGTCGCCGGCGAGGCTCACCTCCGCGGGTCGCGGGCGGGAGTTGTACGTCGAAGCCATCTCGTAGCCGTAGGCGCCCGCGTTGCCGACTGCCAGCAGGTCGCCCCGATCCGGGAGCGGCAGCTCCCGCCCGTCGCAGAACGTGTCGCCCGTCTCGCAGATGGGCCCCGCGACCGTCACCGGGCCGGTCTCCCGGGCGTCGCCGGCGTCGCCGGCGTCGAGGTTCCGGATCGCGTGGTACGCGTCGTACATCGCCGGGCGAAGCAGGTCCGTCATCCCGGCGTCGACGCCGGCGACCGTCGTCTCGGGCGTCGGCTTCACGGTGTTCACCCGGGTCAGCAGGACGCCCGCGTCGGCGACGACGTAGCGCCCGGGCTCGACCGCCAGCGTCGCGTCGAGGTCGCCCAGCGCCTCCCGGGTCGCGTCCGCGACCGCATCGAGGTCGAGCGCCGGGTCGTCCTCATGGTACGGGACGCCGAACCCGCCGCCCACGTCGACGAACTCCAGTTCGTCGTCGCCGATCTCGCGCGCCAGCTCGCCCATCCGGGCGACGAGGTCGCGGTGGGCGGCCAGGTCCGCCTCGCCGTGGATGCCCGACCCGGCGTGGGCGTGGACCCCGACGACCTCGAATCGGTCGCGCGCGTCGGCGACGACCTCGGCCGCGCGGTCGTACGGGACGCCGAACTTCGGCGCCGCGCCCGTGCGGACCTTCTCGTGGTGGCCCGCGCCGACGCCGGGGTTGACCCGGACGCAGACGCGGCCGTCGTAGCCCCGCTCGGCGAGCCGGTCGAGCGTGTCGCGCGCGCCGACGGTGACCGTGAGGTCGGGGTGGTCGTCCCACCACTCGACCACGCTATCGAGGTCGCGAGCGGGAGGGTTGACCGCGGTGTAGTCGACGCGCGCGCCGGGGAACCCGGCGTCGAACGCCCGCCGCACCTCGCCGGCGGACGCACACTCCGCGTCGAGACCGGCCTCGCGGACCGTCTCCAGCACCGCGCGGCCCGTGTGCGCCTTCACCGCGTACTTCACGTCCGCGTCCGGGAAGGCGGCCCGGAGACGGGCGCAGTTCTCGGCGACCCGGTCGAGGTCGGTGACGTACAGCGGGGTGTCGTGCTCGCCCGCCAGCTCGCGCAGTCGCTCGACGTCCCACTCCGCGAGTCGCCGGATCGGCGGGTTCTCAGCCCCTCGTAGCTGCTCGTCGCTCATTCGCGCAGCGCGTCCTCGCGCCGAGTCGCCTCCAGCGTCTCCGTCTCCACGTCGGTGGCGACGACCGCGGGCTTGTACGCGCCGCCCTCGAACAGGTCGTGGTCGCTGACGCTCGACTCGACGAACCGGGTGAACGCGCGGCGGTTCTCGGGCAGGTGACCGTAGACGACCTCCTCCTCGACGAGGTCGTACACCGGGATCCTGGGGGTGAGCAGCGTGTTCTCCCCGACGATCGAGTTCTCGCCGACGCGGAACCCGGAGGTGACGCGACAGCCCGCGCCCAGCGAGACGCCGTCCTCGATGATCACGGGCGCGTCCTCGACCGGCTCCAGCACGCCGCCGATCAGCGTGTTCGCGCCGAGCTTCACGTTCTCGCCCAGTTGAGCGCAGGAGCCGACCGTGTCACAGGAGTCGACGAGGGTGCCGTCGCCGACGGACGCGGCGATGTTGACGAACGACGGGCTCATCATGATCGTGTCGTCGCCGAGGTGGGCGCCCCGGCGCAGGACGGTTCCGTCGGGGGTGTTGCGCGCCCCGCTGGCCGCCAGGTCCTCGGTCTCGCGCAGCGGGAGCACGTCGTAGTAGCCGACGCCGCCGTATTCGCGGCGCTCGGTCTCGCGCAGGCCGAAGTTCAGGAGGACGCCCCGCTTGACCCACTCGTTCGCCTCCCAGGAGTCGACGCCGTCGCCGGTCTTGCGCGCGGCGCGGACCTCGCCGGCCTCCAGCGCGTCGAGGAACTCGTCGAGGGTGCGTCGGTCGTCGGCGGTCGCGTCGGCCGCGGTGAGTCCGTCGTCGTAGCGGTGCCACAGGTCGTCGATGTCGGATTCCAGTGTCGTCGTCATTCGAGTACCTCCGTGAAGTCGTAGGCGCCGGCGTCGCGGCCGGCCAGCCACGCGGCGGCGTCGAGCGCGCCGGCGGCGAACACGCGCCGGGAGCCGGCGCGGTGGGTCAGTTCCAGCACGTTCTCGTCGCCGGCCATGAGCACCTCGTGCTCGCCGGCGATGTCGCCCGCGCGGCGGGCGTGGACGCCGATCTCCCCGTCCGTCCGCGGGGCGTCGCCCTCGCGGCCGTGGACGCGCTCGTCCAGGTCGGGGCGGGCCTCCTCGATGTCGTCGAGGAGGGTGAGCGCCGTTCCGCTCGGCGCGTCCACCTTCCCGTTGTGGTGGGTCTCCGTGACCTCCACGTCGTAGCCGGGGAGCGCGGCGGCGGCGGCCGAGACTGCCCGGCGCAGGGCCGCGATCCCCCGCGAGAAGTTCGACGCGCGCAGGACGGGAACCGCGTCGGCGGCGTCGGCGATCGCGGCCTCCTGCTCGTCGTCGAAGCCGGTGGTCCCGACGACGCAGGCGACGCCCGCCCCGGCGGCGGCGGCGACGTACTCGACGCTTGAGTCGGGGCCGGTGAAGTCCACGAGCACGTCGACCGCGGGGTCGGCGCCCGCGAGCAGCGCCGGTAGGTCGGCCGCGTCCGCGACCTCGACGCCGGCGACGGGGTCGACCGGCGAGCGGTTGACCGCCAGCGAGACCTCGCAGTCGTCGCGGTCGCTCGCGGCCTCGATCACTTCCCGTCCCATCCGGCCGCCGGCGCCGGTGACGGCGACCCGGATCGAGTCGCCCGTCTCGGCCGCCATCTCAGGCCTCCGTCGCGGTCGCCGCCGTGTCGGCTGTTTCCTCCAGCTCCGCGAGCAACTCCGTCAGCACGCGAAGGGTCTCGTCGCTGCCGCGAGTGAGCGGCGGCCGCAGTTCGGCGGGTCCGTAGCCGCGGATCGCCATCGCCTCCTTCACCGGGATTGGGTTCGTCTCGCGGAACAACGCCCGGGTCAGCGGGCCGAGTTCGTGGTGGATCTCGCGTGCGCACTCGAAGTCGCCGTCGAGGGCGGCGTGAACCAGCCCGGCGGTTCGCTCGGGCTCGACGTTGGCGGTGACCGAGATGGTGCCCGTCGCGCCCATCGACATGAGCGGGAGCGTCATCCCGTCGTCGCCCGAGAGCACGTCGAACTCCTCGTCGCGCGTGCGCTCGATGACCTCCGAGATCCGGTTTGCGTCGCCGGAGGCGGCCTTGTACCCCCGGACGTTCTCGTGGGCCGCGAGGTCGACGACGGTGTCGACGTCGAGGTTGAGGCCGGTGCGGCTCGGGACGTTGTACACGACCTGCGGGATGTCGACGGCGTCCGCGACGGTCGCGAAGTGCTCGTACTGGCCCGCGGGCTCGGGCTTGTTGTAGTACGGCGAGATGAGCAGGGCGGCGTCGGCGCCGGCGTCGGCCGCGCGCTCGGTGAGATCGAGCGCCTCGCGCGTCGAGTTCGAGCCGGTGCCGGCGATCACGGGCACGTCGACGGCGTCGACGACCGTCTCGACGACCTCGGCGTGTTCGTCGTGGGTGAGCGTCGCGGCCTCGCCGGTCGAGCCGACGGGGACGAGCCCGTCGACGCCGGCGTCGGCGAGTCGTCGGGCGTCGGCCGCGAGCTGTTCGTGGTCGACCTCGTCGGTACCGTCGGTGAACGGCGTCGTCATCGCCGGGTAGACGCCGGCGAAGGTGTCGTGGGATATCGTCATGGATGTGGTGTGTCTGGGTTCGTCGGGTGTGTTCTGGATGCGGGCGGGCAAGGGCGGGCCGAAACTCACCCCCGACCGGCCGCTACGCCAGGCCGGGGACGATCTCACACACGTTTCGGTTTCGCGGAGAAGGGGGGGCGGACGCGGGGCTCGACGGCGACGGCGCGCGTCGAGGTCGGCGTCTCGCTCATTACTGGAGTACAGATCCGACGCGAGTAAAGGCGTTTCCCTGTGGGCCGAATTTGTGACCCGGTCGCGTCGAACCGCACCGTCACCGAGCCCGAGCGATCGCGGCTGTAAACCCTTATACGAACACCGCCACGAGAGGCCGGTAATGAGCGACCTCCCGGACGACTTCGACTGTACGGTCACCAATTGGGAGTACATCTACGGGCTGTGTCGGGACGTCTCCGATCAGGTGAAGGCCGCGAACTTCGAGCCGGACGTGGTCGTCGCGCTCGCGCGCGGCGGCTGGTTCGCGGGCCGATGTATCTGTGATTTCCTCGGGCTGAACGACCTCACGAGCCTCAAGATGGAGCACTACGTCGGCACCGCCGAGAAGTCCGGCGAACCGACCGTCCGCTACCCGATGCCGGAGGGGAGCGTCGAGGGCAAGGACGTGCTCATCATCGACGACATCGCCGACACCGGCGGCTCGATCAAACGCGCCCACGAGTACGTCGCCGACCGCGACTGCGGCGAGGTACGCACGGCGACGCTCCAGCTGCTGCAGACCTCGGAGTTCGACCCCGACTTCGTCGGCGAACAGCTCGAGGAGTGGACGTGGATGGTGTACCCCTGGAACTTCATCGAGGACATGATCGACCTGACCTCGGGGGCGATGGAGCAGGCGGACGCCGAGACGTTCTCCGTCGAGGACGTGCGCCACTACCTCGCGGAGTTCCACGGTATCGACCGCATCGAGATGGAGATCGCCCAGCCGGGACGGGTCGAGGAGGTGCTCGACGAGATGGAGCGCCGCGACGTGGTGCGCGAGACGGCCGACGGCTACCGCCTGCTCGACAACGGCGGCGACGAGTGACCGTCGGCCGGACGGGGCCGCTTACCGGATATGTACTAATTCAGAACGGAATGGGTTCGATTATACGATCGCACGCACAACGGTGGGCCCATGGTCACGTCTCCGCTGAGCGAGATCGCGCTGTTCGGGCCTGAGGGCCGACGCATCTCGATCCTCCTGGTGGACGACGACGAGGACATGGCCGAGCTATCCGCGACGTTCCTGAAGCGCGAGCTCGCGGACGCCGAGACGACCGTCCGAACCGACCCGGAGGCCGCGCTCGGGGAACTGCGCGAGGCGGAGTACGACTGCGTCGTCAGCGACTTCGACATGCCGGGGACCGACGGGCTGGAACTGCTCGAGGAGATCCGCGACGAGGGGATGGAGGTGCCGTTCGTCCTGTTCACGGGGAAGGGGAGCGAGGAGATCGCGAGCCGGGCGATCTCGGCGGGCGTCGACGAGTACCTCCAGAAGGGCGGCCCGGAGGAGTACCCGGTGCTCGCCAACAAGGTCGAGAACCTGGTCGAGAAACACCGGGCGGAGGCCCAGGTCCGACGGGGGTTCCAGGCGATCGAGTCCGCAGAGGAAGGGATCGGGATCATCGACGAGGACGGCGTCTATCAGTACATGAACGAGGCGTACGCGGGGGTGTACGACCGCGACCGCGCCGAGCTGATCGGCGAACACTGGGAGGTGCTGTACCCGCCAGAGGAGACGCGGCGGTTCAACGACGAGATCCTCCCGCGGCTCGAGTCCGAGGGGACCTGGCGGGGACGCTCGACCGGGGTCGCCGAGGACGGTCGGCCGGTCCCGGAGCGGCTGGTCCTGACGCAGATGGACGACGGCGGCCACGTGTGCATCGTGCAGGAGCTGGACCGCGAGGACGAGCTCGAGGCGGAGTTGGCCCTCAAGACCGACGCGCTCGACGCCGCCGAGCTGGGCGTCGTCATCACGGACCCGACGCGGGAGGACAACCCCGTCGTCTACGTGAACGACTGGTTCGAGGAGATGACGGGGTACGACGAGTCGGCGGTCCTCGGCCGGAACTGTCGGTTCCTGCAGGGGCCGGAGACCGACCCCGAGACGGTCGCCGAGATCCGGGCGGCGGTCGACGCCGGCGAGCCGGTCTCGACGGAGATACGCAACTACGACGCCGACGGGGAGCTGTTCTGGAACCTCCTCAACGTCTTTCCGATCCGCGACGATACCGGGGAGGTCACCAACTTCGTCGGGTTCCAGAACGACGTAACCGAGCGGAAGCGGCGCGAGCAGCGCCTGCATGCGAGCACCGCACGGCTGGAGGCCCTGTTCGAGAACTCCCCGGACATGATCGTGATACACGACGCCGAGGGGGTCGTCCGCGACGTGAACCGCCGGTTCTGTGAGGAGGTGGGGTACGACGAGGGGGAACTCGTCGGGATGCGGGTGTGGGATCTCGACCCGACGGTCGACCCGGAACACGCGCGCTCCTTCTGGGCCGACCTGCCCACGAACACGCCGCGGCGGTTCGAGGGCGAACTGAAGCGCAGTGACGACACGACGTTCCCCATCGAGATCCACCTCATCAGGCTCGACCTCGACGGCGAGGACAGGTTCGTCGCCATCGACCGCGACATCAGCGAGCGGACGGCCCGCGAGCGGGAGCTGGTCGACCGCAACGAGCGGCTGGACCGGTTCACGAGCGTCGTCAGTCACGACCTCCGAGGCCCGCTTGCTGTCGCGCGGGGGAATCTCTCGCTGGTCGCCGAGGAGACCGACAGCGAGCACGTCGCGGCCGTCGAGAACGCGCTCGACCGCATGGACGCGCTCACCGACGACCTGCTCACGCTCGCCAGGGAGGGCGAGGACGCGATGACCGTCGAACCGATCCGCCTGGGTGAGCTGGTCGGCGCCTGCTGGGGGACGGTGTCGACCGGCGACGCGACGCTCGCTGTCGAGTCGGACGCCGTCGTCGAGGCGGATCGGGACCAGCTCCGCCAGCTCCTCGAGAACCTGATCCGGAACGCCGTCGAGCACGTCGGCGAGGAGGTCACGGTGTCGGTTGGCCGGACCGACGGCGGTTTCTACGTCGCGGACGACGGCCCAGGGATCCCGCCCGCCGAGCGCGACACCGTCTTCGAGGCCGGCTACTCGACGGCCGACGGGGGAACGGGGTTCGGCCTGAACATCGTCGAGCAGATCGCGGACGCACACGGCTGGCGGGTCCGGGTCGACGAGAGCGGGGCGGGCGGCGCTCGCTTCGAGTTCGCGGGCGTCGACGTGCGGGAGCCGTGACGACGTGCTGGAACCGCGAGTCCCCACCCCGTGAGGCGGTGGTTCGGGACACCCGGCCCGGACCATCGGAGCGGTCCTCGGGGACGCGGCGGCCGTCGCGCCTGCCGGAGCCGATCCGCTCTTGGCGTCGCCCGCAGGAACGGCCCACGTGGCGCTTCTCGACATCTTCGCGGGCGCGGTCCTGCCGATCATCGCGGTCGCGGCCGTCGGGGTCGCGCTGGGGCGCGCGAGCGACATCGACGCCGACCCGCTGAACACGGTCGTCGTGTACGTGCTCGCGCCCGCGCTCGTGCTCCACAGCCTCGCGACCGCCGCCTTCTCCGGCGCCACGATCGCCCGGATGACGATCGCGGTCACGGCGTACGTCCTCGGGATGCTCGTCGTCGCCGAGGGCGTCGGACGGCTGCTCGGCGAGTCGGAGCCCCGACTCTCGGCGCTCGTGCTCGCGGCGACGTTTCCCAACTCGGGGAACTACGGCATCCCGCTGTCGGATTTCGCGTTCCCCGGGGGCGGCCGCCCGGCGGCAGTCCTGTACCTCGCGATCCAGTCGGTGCTCATCTACACCGTCGGCGTGTACGTCGCCTCCCGGGCCGGCGGCGGGGGCGGGATCAGGGGTATCCGCCGCGTGCTCACGATCCCGCTGGTGTGGGCCGTCCCCGTCGCGCTCGGCGCCCGCGCGCTCGGCGTCGTCCCGCCCGCGGACGGCACCGCGATGGGGACGCTCCAGCTCGTCGGCGACTCGTCGATCCCGGTGATGCTGCTGATCCTGGGCATCCAGCTCGCACGCACGGACTACGGCGCCGCGCTCTCGCAGGCCGCGGTACCCTCGATCCTGAAGATGGTCGTCGCGCCCGCGGTCGCGGTCGCGATCGCGGTCGCCGTCGGCTTCCAGGACGCCACCGTCGCGCGCGTGTTCGTCCTGGAGTCGGCGATGCCGGCGGCGGTGACGCCGCTCATCCTCGTGGGCGCGTTCGCCGACGACCTCGAGATCGGCGGCGTCTCCGTCCCCGAGTACGTGAGCACCGTGATCCTCGTGACGACGCTGGCGTCGATCCCGATGCTGACGGCGCTGATCGCGCTGTTGGAGGGCGGAGGGCTGATCTGAGACGGAGGGGCGCTGATCTGACACCGCCGTGGGTGATCTGACACCGCGGAGCGCCGGTCCGATCGTGGCGACTCAGCCGAGTTCGAGGGTCTCGACGTATCGGACGCACGACTCCAGCCCCCGGTTCCGGTGGTACCTCACGACGCCGCCGGCGGCGTCGTAGTCGACCACGCCGATGTCGTCCAGCTTCGGGAGGTGAACGTGTCCGAGCGAGATCTCGAGGTCCCCGCGCGACCGGTCCGACCGGCGCCTCGGGATCGAACGTTCCCGCTCGTCGACCAGATCGATCAGCCGGTCGAAGGGGATCTGGTCGCACCGACACGACCGGAGCACGTAGAGCAGGGTGCGGCGACGGGGCTGGGAGATCAGGTCGACGACCGAGTCGAACGAGTACGGCATCGGGACCGTCTCGGGACGCTCCGGGTCGGTCCGCGCCGCTCCCCCCGGCGGGGCGGTCGTCTCCCGAAACGAGGGCTCGGCGTCCGACCGGTCGTCCGCGGAGACGATCCACCCGTCGTCGGGCACGTGCTCGACGACGGTTCCGTACAGCGGGCGCAGCGTCGCGATCGTTTCCTCGTCGTGTCCGTCGGGGTCGAGGTGGTGATGCGCGCGAACGCCCAATCGCTCACAGAGGGCGTTGAGTCCGTTCACGAACCCGATCACGCGTTCGGGCTCGAAGCGCCGGAGCGCCGTCGACAGCGAGTGCAGACACAGAACGGTCCGCCCCTCGGAGCTCCTCCACTCCCCCAGCGTGCACGCGATCGACAGACACAGGTCCATGAGATCCGCGTGTTCCGGGAGCACGTCGACGTCCATCCGCGGGAACTCGTCGGACGCGACCGCCTGGGATTCGGGGTCGGCGCCGCTGCCGGCGTCGACGACGGTCGCCCGGTTCGGGAGCGCGTCCCCGACCTCCCGCTGCCAGACCGCCAGTCGCTCGTCCGGCGTCGCCTCCAGAGTGACGCTCACGACGTTCGCCGCGGCCGGGTCCTCACCCGCGAGCAGGTCGATGCACGCCTCGTCGTCGGGGGGTCGATGGGCGGGCGCCAGAAGGAGCACCGGTCGATCGCCGTCCGGCGACGGTTCGGACGTTCCGGGTCCATCACTCATTGTCGCCCCTCTCTTGGTCGGGAATAAGGATGTTCCGCTAGTGACATTCAAGAAAACTAGGGAACATTCGTGACAAACACGGATCCGTGTCGACTCAATCGTCCGCGGGGACGCCCGACGGCGGCTCAACCACCGACCGCATCCACGTCCCGTGGAGGAGCCACGCCAGGCCGGCGATCGCGCCGACCACGTCGCCGGCGACGACCGCCCACCAGATGCCGGCGGTGCCGAAGTCGTACACGAACACCGCCGCATAGGTGACCGGAACCCGCACGAGCCACACCGCCACGAGCGACAGTGCGAGCGCGGTGCCGGTCCGCCCGGCGCCCCGGAACGCCCCGCGGCTGATCTCGAAGACCCCGAGGAACACGAACATCACCGTGGCGACCCGGAGGTACGTCGAGGCGTACGAGATCGTCTCCGCGGCGTCGGGGGACCCCGGCGGCAGGAACACCTGCACGATGGGTTCGGGGAACGCGGCCGTCGCGATCGCGACCGGGAGCATCACCGCGGTGACGACGCCCAGGGCGGCCCGAACGGCGCGCCACGCGCGGTCGGGCTTCTCCGCCCCCAGGTTCTGGCCGACGACGGTGTTGACCGCCTGCGCCAGCCCCATCGCGGGCAGGAACACCAGCGAGATGAGGCGGTTGCCGAGGCCGTACGCCGCCACGACCGCCGGCGGGAACGTCGCCACCAGCGCCGTCAGCACGACGAACGCCAGCGAGACGCCCGACTGCTCCAGCGCGGAGGGGACGCCGAGGCGGACGACCTTCCTCACGATCCCGAGGTCGGGCACGAGGTCGCCCGGTCGGACCGTCGGCCCGGCGGGCGTGGCGAACAGCACGTACCAGCCGACGACGGTCGCGACCGCCCGGGAGAACAGCGTCGCCCACGCGGCCCCCTCGATCCCCAGCGCGGGGAACGGTCCCCACCCGAAGATCAGGAACGGGTCGAGCGCGACGTTGACCGCGACGGAGACGACCATCACCCGAAGCGGCGCCCGCGTGTCGCCGTAGCCGCGCATCAGCGAGACGAACACGAAGAAGCCGAACAGGAACGGCGTCGCGAGGAAGAACACCCGCATGTACTCGGCAGCCAGCGGCACGATGTCCGTCGCGGTCGCCTGGTCGGCCGGGATGAGCGACAGCGCCGGGCCGACCGCGAGGTAGCCCAGCGCGCCCAACACCATCGCGACGAGCATCACGAACCCGAGCACCGTGCCGGCGACCTTGCCGGCCTCGCGGTCGCTCCCGCTGCCCGCGGCGCTCGCGCCGGTGTGCTGGGCGACGAGGATCGCACCCGCGGCGGTGAAGCCGCCGCCGATGCTGATGAACAGGAAGACGATGGGGAACGCCAGCGAGAGCGCACCGACCGCGTCGGCCGAGAGCCGGCCGAGCCAGAACGTGTCCGCGACGTTGTACATCACCTGCAGCAGCTGGATGAGCACCAGCGGCCACGCGACCCGCAACATCGGCCGGAGCAGATCCCCCTCGACGAGATCCGACGCCTGCGCTGTCGAGGGGGAATCGGTCATACCACCTACGAAGCGAAGGTGGGACTTGAACGCTTCTCACGCGTGGTACCACGAAACACGGGGACCGAACGGCTTTCACGGAACGGTCGGGAGCGGTCGTATGGTCGACAGCTACGTCGTCAACGTCGACGCCGCGGTGTACCACCTCCGCGACGGCGACCCGGAGTACCTGCTGATCGAGCGCGGCGCCGACGAGGACCACGCCGCGGGGACGATGGGCCTCCCCGGCGGGACGATGGAGACGAGCCCCGACGACCCGGCGGACCCCGGGGCCGCCGGCGCCATCGAGTCGACCCTCCGGCGGGAGCTCCGCGAGGAGGTCGCCGTCGAGGTCGGCGAGGTCGTGGTCGTCACGAGCGGCGTGTTCGCGCTGGACACCGGCGCGCCGTGTCTGAACGTCGTCTGCCTCGCCGAGCACGAGGCGGGCGACCCGTACCCGGCCGCGCCCGACGAGGTCGCCGCCGTCGACTGGTACACGCTCGACCGGCTCGCCGGCGACAACGGCGATGAGGCCGACGTGCCCGGATTCACCCGCGGGTACGTCGAGGCGGCGGAAGCGGCACGAACGACGGACCCGTGAATCGTCTCACGCGTCGACGCCGGGCACGTCGAAGGCGTTCGCCTCCCGGCGGATCCGCTCGGCGTCGAGGGTTCGGTGACCGCCGTCGGCCCCGTCGTACAGCACCGCGCCGTCGACCATCGTGAACGCCACGTCGTCGCCGTGGGCCGCGAACACGAGGTGGCCCACGGGGTCGTGGATCGGCGTCGCCCGCGTCAGGTCGGTGTCGATGCCGAGCACGTCCGCGCGCCACCCCTCCCGGAGCGCGCCGACGCGCTCGAAGCCCGCGGCCCGCGCGCCGTTCACCGTCGCCATCCGGAGGACCGTCTCGGCGTCGACGGCGGTCGGGTCGAGCGCGTCGACCTTCGCGAGCAGGCTCGCCTGCTTGAGTTCGGTGAACGGGTCGAGCGTGTTGTTACACGGCGGGCCGTCGTTGCCGAGGGCGACGTTCACGCCGCGCGCGAGGTAGTCCTCGACGGGCGCGATCCCGGAGGCGAGCTTCATGTTCGAGGACGGACAGTGCGTCACGTGCGTGCCCGTCTCGGCGATGATCTCGCGCTCGCGTTCGTCGGTGTGGACGCAGTGTGCGAGGATCACGTCCTCGCCAGTGAGGCCGACCTCGTGCAGGTATTCGACGTTGCGCTTGCCGGTGCGCTCCTCGACGACGGCGATCTCGTCGGTGTTCTCGGAGGCGTGGGTGTGAATGCGAACGCCGTCGTAGGCGTCCGCCAACTCGCGACACCCGCGCAGACATTCGTCGGTGCAGGTGACGGCGAAGCGCGGCGTGACGGCGTAGCGGATCCGGCCGTCGTCGGCGCCGTGGTACGTCCAGATGAGTCCCTCGGACTCGGCGAGCGCCCGCTCGGTGTCCTGGCGCAGCCCGTCCGGGGCGTTCGTGTCCATCAGCACCTTCCCGGCGCGAGCGCGGATACCCGACTCGACCGCCGCCTCCAGCGCCTCCTCGGCGTGGTGGACCGACAGGTGGTCGATCACCGTGGTGACGCCCGATTCGATGCACTCCAGATAGCCCAACTCGGCCGCGAGTCGCATCCCGTCGGGGCCGAGGCCGGCCTCCATCGGGAGCACGTGGTCCTCCAGCCAGTCGAGGAGGGCGGCGTCGTCGGCGATCCCCCGTCCGAGCGACTGCACGGAGTGGACGTGCGCGCCGACGGTGCCGGGCGCGACGATCCCGAACTCGCGTCGCTCGTGCCCGGGGTAGCGATCCCGGAGGTCGGCGTCGTCGCCGACGGCGACGATCGTGTCGTCCTCGACGACGACCGCGCCGTCCTCCACGACGGTTTCGGGGTCGGCGACGACGGTTCCCGCGAGTAGCATGATCCGACTGTTCTCCCGCGTCGTCGTACAAAGACGTGTGGATCCGTGGTCGGGGCGGTCCCCCCGGGCGGTCGACTCCGGTCCGATCCCCCGGTTCGGGTCGGATCCCCCGGTCCCGATCGGATCCACATCCCTTTAGCCGGAACCGCCGGAACCGTGAATCACGAATGACCATCGGCTTCATCGGCGGCAGCGGCATTTACGAAGCGCTTCCGCTGCGGAACACGCGCACCGAGTCGGTTACGACCCCCTTCGGCGAACCCTCCGCGGACCTCGAGATCGGCGAGTTCGGGGACACCGGCCGCGAGGTCGTGTTCCTGCCCCGTCACGGCCCCGACCACCAGCGTTCGCCCACGGACCTGCCGTACAAGGCCAATATCCACGCGCTGAAGCAGGCCGGCGTCGAGTACGTCATCGCCAGCAACGCCGTCGGATCCCTGAAGGAGGAGCTTCCCCCGCAGACGATCGTCATCCCCGACCAGATCTACGACCGAACGAAGCATCGCGACCTCTCGTTCTTCGGCGACGGGATCGTCGTCCATCAGCCGTTCACGCGGCCGTACTCCCCGAAGCTCGCCGACCATCTGGCCGGAGCCGCCGAGCGCGCGCTCGACACCCTGGACTCCGACTCCGATGTCGTCGACGAGGGAACCTACGTCTGCATCGAGGGGCCGCAGTACTCCACGAAGGCCGAGTCGGAGTTCTACAAGAGCCAGGGCTGGGACCTCGTGGGGATGACCGCGATCCCCGAGGCGAAGCTCGCCCGCGAGGCCGAGATGGCGTACGCGACGATCGCCGGCGTCACCGACTACGACGTGTGGAAGCAGGACGCCGAGGTCACCCTGGAGGAGGTGCTGGAGAACGCCGCCGCCAACGAGGAGGCGATCAAAGAGACCGTCGAGGAGGCCGTTCGAACCTTCCCCGACGACATGGACTGCGAGGCCCACGGGTCGCTCGAGGGGACGATCAACACGCCCGCCGAGGCCGTCCCCCAGGAGACGCGCGAGCGCGTCGGGCTGTTCGTCGACGAGTACCTGGACGAGTAGCGAGGCGCGAGCGGGGCGAGCGGGGCGAGCGCCTCGGACGGCGACGGCGGGGTCTGTGTGCCGAGCCGTCCGGACGGATTCACGAGCGAAGCGACGACTCGGAGAGAACACCTCCAGGAGCGTGTCACGCTTCGGTTCAACGAGTCGTGAGTCAGCCGACGGGGAGGACATGGAACGGAACGTTGCCAAGCAAACAAGTATCAAATGGACAATATTTGCTAACCTTCTTTGAACTCTGAACTGGTATCCGTCCAGTATGACAGATGACCGATCTGAACCGAAGATCGAGATCGACTTGCCGGGAGAGGATCCGGAGCCGCCGGAGTATCAGCGGACGGTCGACTTCGGCGAGCAGATCCGTGAGGAGTTCACTGATTACAGCTGGGATCTCTACACGCTGTCCGGGACCGACGGGGAGCCGAGGGTGATCCCGACTCTCCCTGCCTGCATAGAGTCCGCGTTCCGTATTCAGGTGGCTGGAACGTTGGACGACGCTACGTTCCCCGACCACGTGTACGACGCCCCCGACGCAGACGCCGATTTCGTCGTTACCGATCAGGACCTCGGAACGGAAGAGATCGCGGTCTCCGTTTCAGCGACGAACGCGGATAGCCCTCCACACGGACAAACCGGCGAGCCGGCGCCGGAGTTCGAGAAACATTGGGAGATCACCCTGCGGTACCGGCTACGAGAAAACGAGACGACGACTGCCGATGCCGTTTCGAGCTCCTCGATTTCAGTTCAACAGCGATAATGAAGCATCTCCGGGTTGTTCGCTTCGAGATCCGTTCTCGTGACGCCACCGAGGGTGTCCACACCCAGCTCGAATTCGGTCCCACGTAGGCGGTGTACAGGACCGTCGATCCGTACCCGACGATCCCACATCCAGTGGCGGCTATCAGTATCGCTCCCTGTCACAGTTTCGGTTCGGTGCTCACTGGAGTATCCCCCCAGGTACGTGGGTCGCTATCATGTGGGCGTGCGCTCTCTCAGATCGTGACCTCTCCCGCGACACGGTTCGGGTCAGTACTCGGGGACTCGACCCGGCGAATGCCGCCAATCGGGAGGCGTGCACGGACGGCGAGCCAGCCCACATGGCCTTCCGTCGGCGCAGCATACCGGGATGTGCCTTCGGATATCGTCCCGTCTGCACTGAGCGTGACTGTCCCACCGAGGTGCGTGATTTCGTTCGTTCGGGCCTGCAGGTCGGCAAGTGTTTCGAAGGACCGTTCGATCACCTCTGTCGGCGTCCCTGTGTAGTGACCATCGAACGTATAGGTGACTTCGTAGGTCGGCATGAGTGCCCAGCGAGGAGTAGCGCGGGTCAGACGGTAACGATTCCCGCTGCAACGATTCCACTTGGTGGATTCAGTTCACGCCGTGGACACGCACCCGGAACAGGACGCCATCACTCCGCGAGGGTGGTGGCGCGTATTTGCTCGGCCTCACGGCGATGCTCCTCGATCCTCGACATGACCCACGAACACACGAACCGGTCATCGGTTTCGATCTGAGCACGCTGGTTCCCATCCCGATCGATCTGCGTAATCAGCGCCACCGTTTCGTCCGCGACCCCAAGCGTCTGCGAAACGCTGCCGTCGTAGCGATAGAACTCGGCGCTCCCCGATTCGATCATTTCCCGTGTCCGTTCGCGGAACTCTGGCGAGTCACTGACGGCATCGAGGAGGTCCCCGGTTATCACGCCGACGAGAGTGAGCTCCCCCTGGACGGTTTGCTCCCGGAGGGTCTCTACGAGGGGGGACACTACCGTGTTGGTGAGAAACCGGAACTCGTCGGCTTCGTGTAACAGTTCCCGAGCTCGTCGGACCGGAGCACCCGGATCGGTTTGGGTCGGCGTCGCGATCGTCGCGTCGCGGAGCCGGTTCAGCTCGAAATCGGTCTCGTTCATCGGTAGATAGTCGATCACGTCTTCGAGGTGTTGCATCGTCTCAACGGCCTCCTTGAGCGATGTGAACTCGTCGGCGAGGACCGCGCCCAACGGCGTACTGTTGCAATCCGAACCGTGTTGTGCGATCCAGTTTTGTGCTTCCAAGCCGGCGAGCACTCGGCTGAGCGTTGATCGGGGGATATCCAGTTGCTCGCTGAGTTCCTCGCGATCGGCTGGCGCTTCGCTCAAGTATTCGAGCACCCGCACGCGGTTTTTCGACAGCACGAGATACTGAATCTGGTCGAGTGGATCGCTCATGGTGTGACATACGTTAACAATCCATATGGCGATTTCGTCGAACCAACAGAGGGGATCTAGATTGGTCCCTCCTAGGGCCACGGGAATTCGGGATCATCCACCAATTACGCTGAGGAGGGGTTGATCGACGGCTCCAGCGGCGCTGTGTACAGTGTCCGAGAGATTCCAAAACGCAAAGACGGGGAACCGCTGCACGAGTGTACGCCCGAACAGGCCGACCACGGCTCGATGGCGAGTTACGGTCCGAGAGCCTGTTCCATTTGGGCAGTGTCGGGATACTCCTGAAACCGGGTCATTCGGCCGTCCTCCAGGTCCAGGACATGGGCGAACGGATACTCGAGAGTCTCACCTGTCTCGCTGGCCGTTCCCCGCGTCTTCCCGACGACGACGACGGTGTCCCCGCCATCGATGAAGCGGTCGATGTCGAGCTGCAGGCCGTCGATATCCGAGGTGACGCGCTCGAAGAATCCGCCCACTTCCTCGGGGCCGTGGTAGGTCCCACCGTAGCGGATACCATCGGGGCAGATCCATTCGATGTCGTCGTCGAACCGTTCCATCGCCGTTTCAAAGTCTCCCTCGTTGAACGCCTCGTATCCTTCGCGGACGATCTCGACGTTCGTTCGTTGTTGAGACGCCATTGTCCCTCACCGGAACTAGTATTGAATAATTGAAACGATAAGCGTTGCCGCCAGTTCACAGCAGAATAGTGACCGGGCGGAGTAATCGGATATATCTGGGTTCGAACGGTCTCGCCAGCGTCTTCGATATCGACTTTCACATCGTACGCTTCAGTTCGGTGATCTCTGAGTAGTCAGCCGCCAGTTACCCGTTCGGTTTTCGCTCCTGATCGGGGTGATTAGAGATGAAGACGCTGGTCTCGTTCGGGACATCGTCTGTTACCCAGGAATTCGCCCCGATGCTCACATGGTCGCCGATATCTACCGCCCCGAGTACGCTGCTTCCGGCCCCGATAACGACGTGGTCGCCGATGTCGGGATGGCGCTTGTAGTCCTTCGTCAGCATGTGGCGTTCGTCCTCTTCCTCCTCGAAGTGGAGTGCGCCCAGCGTCACGTTCTGGTAGATTCGGACCCAGTCACCGACCGTAGCCGTCTCGCCGATGACGACCCCGGTCCCGTGATCGATGAAGAACCGTTCGCCGATCTCCGCACCGGGGTGGATGTCGATTCCCGTCTCAGTCTTCGAATACTCGGCGAGTTCGCGTGCGTATTCGAAGTGGCCCTCCTCGTAGAGGACGTGCGCGATCCGGTGGGTCAGGATGGCATGGAACCCTGGATACGACCGAATGATCTCACAGTAACTCTTCGCCGCGGGATCGCCCTTGTATGCGGCCTCGACGTCTCGCTTGAGGACGCTTCGAATTGTCGGCATTCGGTCGAGCGTCCTGTCGACGGTCTCGGTCAGGTCGTCCGCGTCGCGATCCGAATAGGCCGTAATGCCGTTCTGGATGCACGTCCCGAGCCTGGTCAAGCGGCTACGAGTTTCGGCAGGGTCGTCTACCAGTTCCGTCGCGTTCCAGCACCGGGGGAACAGGAGCTGCTTGAGCAGGAGTGGTTCGGCACGCAGAAAATCGCGGCGAGGATACCCCCGCGAAGTGTCCGTCGGGAAGGGCGATTCATCCGCTCGATAGGAGTCGACGAGCGCCCCGTGGGCGTCGCCCGTGTACTCGTACCCCATTTATATAGGTGTTGGCGCTTCCGAGTAAAGTATTTCACCTCCTTCGTCCCCGTGAGATCCCTTCGATGGTTCCGGTAGGTCGTCCACTCCCCGTTCCGAATTTCGGAACCACCTCGGTCGCCCTGAAGTACCATACTGCAGTCATCCTCTATATTCAGCAGGACGATTGTCTCCGAGTCCGGATGAGTCTTCGAGAGCGTGCTGAATACAGGTGAGCTACTCACCGCGAGCGAACGAAGTGAGCGAGCGGGCCAAGGAACCCTCGAAGCGCGGCGAAGCCGCGCTGAGGGGGTGACGCAGTGCTTTTGCTCCAGCTTTTGCCAGCGAGGGGCCGAAGGCTCCGAGCGCAGCAAAAGGTGGGTGGGACGCACGTATCGACCACGGGCTCTATCGAAGGCACCAACCGAATCAGAGATCCGCGAGACGTATCACCTCGACGGCGGTCAGGACGAACCAAGCCATCCAGATGGTAAACGTGATCAACGCCGCAGTGTAGTACGCCACGTTCGAACCGAGCGAGGACGCAACCCCGAACGCCAATGCCACACCGGCGAGAGCGACGACGTGACGGCGCCAGTCGCGGAGGGCTTCTATGAGTGCCGCCTGTGCCGGATAGTTCGGCATCGGGGAACGTTCGTCGCCCGCGGAGAAAAACCGTTCTGGGATCGACAACACCTGTATTCAGCACCGGCCGACTCGCCAGCGCCTTCCAGACCATCTCGCACGGGACGACTGGTAAGTGACTCGTGCCAATCGTTCATCGAGTGGTCGCAAGAGCACTCCACCGCTACTCGTGGGCCACGGTTCGACGAGGTCGCAAGCGTCATCAGCACCGTGCAGTCACGTGCGAGTAGACTTCCCGATTCGTTGGTCGTCGGGTGCCAACGACTCGAAGAAGAGCGGCAGGGGGTAGCGTAGACTCGTTCACGGATCCACTCTCTGCCGTCGACCGGCTCTCTACTACCCTCAAGCGGATTCTCGCGGAGCGACCGAAAGGTGACTACTGCGGGGATAGTATCCGCGAGCGGAGCGAGCGGTTCACCGGACCCGAGCGCATGGCTGGTCCGGCCGTTTCGCAGTACGAGAAATACTCGAGTTCCGTGAGCAGTCAGAACGCACGACCCATGACGCCATGAACGGCGATCACCGAGCGGCTCAACCGCTGACCTGGAGAGCCACAACTCTCCCGTCACCGTACATGACGTACACCTCCGCCGCACCGTCGTCGTCCGTATCCGCGAGTGTCGCGTGCGTGTAGATCGAACCCTCGCGTTCGTAGGTCCCGACGACGGACCCGTCCTCCGAGTCCACGACGCTGACGAGCCCGTCGTTCGTGGGGGCGACCAACTCGCTATCGCCGTCGCCGTCGACATCGCCAAGCGACGGCGGCGGGGTCATTTGGACGCGTTCGTTCGTCAGCGTCGTCTCCCACTCGACTGTCCCCGTCCCCCCATCGAGCGCGCGCAACTCGGCGGCCCGGTTCGTCGCGTACACTTCCGGGTCACCGTCGTCGTCGCCGTCGCCGATCGCGTGGACCGCGGCGAACGGTCCGATGGAGCGCCTCCAGATCACCTCGCCCGTCGCTCCGTCGAACGCGGCGACCGTGCCGGCGGTCGTGGCGACGACGAACTCGGCGGACCCGTCGTCGTCGAGGTCCGCGCTCGCGGTCCACCCGACGGACTCGCCGAACGCCTCGCGCTCCCAGACACGCTCGCCGCGGGCGTCGAACACTGCGACCGTGCTCGTTCCGAGGGCGACGCCGAACTCGCTGGTCCCGTCACCGGTGAGGTCACCGACGACCGGCGGGGCATACGTCGTTCCCGACAGGTTCTGCCGCCACTGGAGCGTCCCGTTCGCCGCATACGAGAACACGCTCCCGTCGACGTCAACGACGACCACCTCGGCGGTACCATCGCCGTCGAGGTCGACGACAGCCGGCCGCGTATAGCCGTACTCCGACAGCGGCACCGACAGCTCCTCGTCGCCGGTCGTCGGATGGAACGCCCGCAGCTCCTCGTTGGTCGACGACGCGAGCACCTCGCGGACGCCGTCGCCGTCGAAATCGGCGACCGCGGGGTCGGCGACGGCGTGGATCGTGCAGTGCTCGGCCGGTACGGGGACGTTCCACGTCGCCGTCCCGTTCGAGGCGTGTAGCGCCGCCAGGCGACACTCGTCGGTGTCGCTGCTGCCGCTCACCGGCGCGTACACGAGCCCGCCGTCGCCGATCCGTGCGGCGGCGACGGCGTGGTGGTTCGCGCCGATGCTCGTCCCGGTGTCGCTGACCCACCGTTCGGACACGTCTCCCGCGGTGCCGCCGAGCGTCACCGCGACGACGCCGCCGACTAACACGAGGAGAACGGCCGCCAGCGCCACCACGGTCCGACCGCGCATAGACGCTAGCGGGAGCCGAGGGCGAATAAGTCACCCCACTGCCGCCCGCCGTTCGACGGCCGAACCAATCCCGTTTTGCGGCGGAGGCTCCGAGACGACACCGATGCGTCCGCGACGGCACGATCGGATCCGTCTCGTCACCGCTATCGCCGTCGTAGCGACGGTGCTCGCGACCGCGAGCGGTTCCGTCTCCGCGCACAACGTCGGCGCGACGCGGTACGAGGCGCCGATCCCCCCGCTGCTGCTGTTCGGTGGAGCCGCCGCGACGGTGCTCTTTTCCGGTCTCGTGCTCGCGCTCGCCGAGCGATCCGGCGGAGTCGTGCCGGACCTGCGAGCGTCTTCGATCGCCCGGTCGCTGAAGGCCGTTCGCCTTCCTTCCCCCCCGCCGGCGCTGCGAGCGACGCTTCGTGTCGGGTTCCTTGTCGCATTCGCCGGCGCGCTCGCCCACGGACTCGTCGGGCCGACCTCCGCCGCCGAGAACGCCGTAACGATCGTCGTCTGGTCACTGTGGCTGCGTGGCCTCGCGCTGGTCGCGACGCTGGGGGGAACCGTCTGGCCGACGCTCTCGCCGTGGCGGACCGTCTACGACGGCCTCTGCGGACTGGAAGGCGAGGAGATCCGAGTCGTCGGCCGTGTCCCCGACCGCGTTGCCGACGGAGTCGCATTCGTCGGGTTCCTCCTCGGGATCGGCGTCCTCGCGACGCTGACGAGCGCCCCGCGCGACCCCCGCGGGACCGCGGCGCTCGTGCTCGCGTACGCCGCGGTCATGCTCGTCGGCGGCGTCTGTTTCGGCCGCGAGTGGTTCGACCGTGGGGACTTCGTCGGCGCCTTCTACCGGATCCTCGCGCGCGTCGCGCCCGTTCGTCGAGTTGAGGGGGGCACCGATGACGCAGGATACCGGTTGCGGACGCCGTGGACAGGGACGCTGCAGCCGGCGGCGAACGGATCGACGGTCCTGTTGATCGTCGCGACCGTGTACGTCGTCAGCTTCGACGGCTTCACCAACACCCCGGAGTTCCGGACGCTGCTCGACGTGCTCCGCGCGACCGCCGCCGTCGGCCCCGAGGGCAGCCTCCTGGTGTTCGTCGTCGGGTTCGGGGCGTTCGTCGGAGCGTTCCTCGCGGTCGTCGGAGTCGCCGCGCGAGTCGGCACGAGTCGCGACGGCTCGGCCGCGGCCTCGACGGACGGCGGTGTCGCGACCGAGTCGACCGTCTCCGCGGCGCGAGCGTTCGCACCGACGCTCGTCCCGATCGCGGCCGCCTACGAGGTCGCGCACAACTACCCGTACGTCGCGGCGTCGCTGGGGCAACTCGTCCCGCTGGTCCTCGAACCGTTCGGCATCGGGGTCGGGTCGGTCGACCCGCTCGCGTGGCTCCCCCTCCCGGCGTTCTGGGCGAGCCAGGTCGTGTTGGTTGTCGTGGGCCATCTGTTCGCGGTGATCGCCGCCCACGCGGTCGCGAGTCGGCGCTACCCGGACCACACGCTCGCCGGTCACGCGCCCCTGCTCGTCGTGACGGTCGCGTACACGGTGGTGTCGCTGTGGATCGTCTCGCGACCGGTCGTCACGTTCGGCTGATCGGACGCCAACTGATTCGACGGACGGCCCGAGGGACGTTCGCCGGCATATCCACGGATCGAATACGTTCGGACGGTCTCGCGGACTCGTCGAGAGACGCGTTCGCGTGCGTCCTCGTGCGTGCGGTCCGCCGGTACCGGTGAGGAGGGATCCACCGTCACGGTGGAGCGGGAACCTCCGTCGGAGATCTACGCTTCCCGTGCGTCCTCGACCGCCGACTCGATCGCGGAATACGTCGGTTCCTCTATCGGTGTCCCGTCGACGAACACCGCGGGGGTCCCGCTGACGCCGCGCTCGGTTCCGGTTTCCCTGTCCGCCTCGACGACGGGCCGGTACCGCCCGTCCGCCGCGGCCCGGCGAACGGTGTCGGCGTCGGCCCCCACGTCGCCGGCGATTTCGCCGACTAAGTCGTCGCTATACTGGTGACGGCCGTCGGACCATCCGTCGGCGAACAGCGTCTCGACGAACTCGAAGAACGCCGCCGTCCCCGCGGAGTCTTGGACCGCGCGGGCGGCGATCGGCGCGCGCCACGACCATCGGTCGTCGACAGGGATCGGGAAGTCGTAGTGCTCGTATCGGACGACTCCCTCCTCGATGTAGGTCGTCTCGATCTCGGGATACACCTGCGTGGCGAACGTCCGGCAATGGGGACACGCGAAGTCCTCGAAGACCGCGACGGTCACCGCCGCTTCGCCGTCCCCGTGGACGGGGCGCGAGAGCGACTGGACCGTGTTGTCGCTCGCGGAACCGCCGCCGAGGCACCCAGCGACGCTCCCGACCGATGCGGCCCCGATCGCGGACAGCGTTCGACGACGAGTGATCGGTATCGGGGAACTCATAGATCGATCTCGAGAGCTACCGCCTAACTCGATTGTGGTGCGTCCGTCGAATTCGTCCCCCGGAACGGTCCCTCAGACGGGCCGGACGTCGCCGGTGCGGGATCGTTGACTCGCCCGATCTAGCCGCCCTGTCCGACAGCTACCGCCGTCGAATCGGTCGGTGGGTCACCGCCGGACACCCCCCCTCAGGTGACCATGTAGTAGGGGTCCCGTTCGAGCTTCGGCTCGAGCGCCTCGCGCATGTCCCCGGCCCTCGCGAACGAAAGTTTCAGCCCGTTTCTGGTCCGATCGTCCAAGACTCCCTGTTCGTCGAGGTAGCGCTCGATCTTCCACCGGTTCCAGGTGTAGATGGACTCGAACGTGTCGTTCGTTTGGGTCACACGCTGATGGGTTGACTCGTCGTAATAGATCACGCCGGAGTGCGTGTCCGTGGTCTGATACGGCGGATCGTCCCGAAGGGAAATATAGTGGAACTGAGTGGACACGAGTCTGTTCGTCCCGATGTTCGCGATCAGGACGTTGTCCTCGTCGAGCCGTGCGTAACACCCGTCGGGTCCGAACGTGTTCTGGTGGGTACACCCGTCGAACCGATACCCGCCGGCGACCTGGATCGAGTGTAACGCGTCGTTCGTGCGGTACTCGGCGTCGTCCATGAAGAGGACGGGGAACGTCCCCACCTGCGGCCGGGAGTACTCCTTGTGATACACGCCGGACTCCCGGAAGCTCGGGGTGAAACCGGGAACCAACACGCTCTCGAACTCCGCTGTCAACGCCGAACACAGTCGTTCGTAGGGGCATCCGGCGAAGGCGGCGTTCACGTCGCTCAGTCCGATGTGGACGAAGACGACCGGGTCGTCGTACTCACTCAGGATCGATCGGAACTCGGCGAACGGGAACGACGAGGCTGACGTGTCCCTCACGCGCTCGGCGACCCGGTTCGTGTACAGTCGTCTCCCGACTGTCGACCACCGCTGGATCTCACGGACTGACCGCTCTGTCAGCGTCACACGATCGCCAGACGACGCGAACGTAATGTTATAACTGACTTACGACGGACCCCCGTTTAGCCAGTTATTATCAACTGCATGTGTTCGTTTGCGACAAGGTGAGTCTACGGTGATCCGATGCAGCCGTAGCCGCGGTTCAGCGCTCGGCATGGAGTCCACTCGTCGCCTCGCTCGAAGTGACCTACGACCCGGCGCCCGACGGGAAGTGCATTCGCAATCGCCGACACAACGCTCGAAGCTCGATCACGATGCACGAATTCGACGCCGACTGACGGGGACGGATCGGGCCGTGAACGCGGGACGACAGAGATCCGTCCGATTCGCTGAGGGTCCGACAGGGCCACAAACGGTATCCGCTGCGGCTGACGGTCCGCCCTCCGTCGTCAGTCCGCGATCGCCTCGTCGCCGGCGGCGGCGACGCCGGCGTCGCGAACCCACAGATCGCCGAAGAGGTCGTCCTGCTCCAGCGTGATCTCGCCGCGGTGCGCCAGAAACAGCAGCGCGAGGTACGTCATCACCGCGGTGCTACCGGTGTCGGCGATCTCCCTGAACAGCACCTCCGCGCGCCCGCGCTCGTACTGCGGGTGCAACGCGGCGCGCACGTCGTCGATGACCGCCTCGATGTCCTCCTCGTGGGTGGTCCCGGTCACGTCGGATTCGCCGGGTTCGCCCTCGCGTCGGAGGTCGTCGGCGCCGTGGTACTCCAGCGTCTGCGTGCCGCGGGAGAACCCCTTCGGCGACTCGCTGGTGTCGTACTGGCGCGACTCCTTCCACCACGTGCCGCGCTCGGCCTCCCGCAGCTCCCGGACGAGTTCGTCGAGCGTCTCGGGCGAGCCGCGGGTGCTCTTGCGCTCCAGCCGCCGGTCCATCTCCTCCTCGAGCGCGTTCACGGGGTCGAACCCGTCGTCGATCGGCGCGTCGTCGACCATCGCGCCGTCGCCCTCGAAGGCCCGCTCCCAGGGTTCGAGGCCGTCCTCCGGGTCCTCGTCGTCGTCCGCGGCGAGCATGTCGTCGGACTTCATCCGAAGCAGGACGCTCGCGTAGAAGAGTGCCCGTCCGCCCGTCCGGAGGTCCGCCTCGTCGAGCCGGTCGAGGAACGCGTCGGTCACCTCGACCACGTCGATGTCCCAGGGGTCGATCTCTCCCTCCTCGGCGAGGTTGACGAGCAGCTCGACCGGCTCGACCTCGTCGTCGTCCGTCTCGCCGGGCGGGGCGATCCCCGCGTCGCCGGGCGCCTCAATCATCGGCGCTCGCCTCCGGCATCGGCTCCCCGTCGTCACCCAACTGGATGCCCGTGACGGCCGAGACGTTGTCCGACTGCATCGTCACGCCGATCGCGCGCTCGGAGCGCTCCAGCAGCGCCGAGCGGTGGCTGACGACGACGAACTGCGCGTCGCCGGCGAGGTCGTGGACCATCTCGCCGACGCGCTCGGCGTTGACCGCGTCGAGGAAGGCGTCGACCTCGTCGAGCGCGTAAAAGGGCGCGGGGTTGTGCCGCTGAATGGCGAAGATGAACGCCAGCGCCGTCAGCGACTTCTCCCCGCCCGACATCGCGTCGAGGCGCTGGACGGGCTTGTCCGCCGGCTGGGCCTTCATCGTCAGCCCGCCCTCGAAGGGGTCCTCGGAGTCCTCCAGCACCAACTCGCCGGTCCCCGCGGAGAGCCGTTGGAAGATGTCTGTGAACTGCTCGTCGATCGCCTCGAAGGCGTCCATGAACGTCGCCTTCTTCTGGGACTCGAACCGGTCGATGCGCTCCTCGATCGCCTCGCGCTCCTCGACGAGCACGTCCCGGCGCTCCTGGAGGTCGTCCAGGTCCGACTGCACGTCGTCGTACTCGTCGATCGCGAGCATGTTGACCGGCTCCAGCGCCTCCATCTCCGACTGGAGGCGGTCGATCTCCGACTCGACGGTGTCGTGGTCGGGGATCTCCTCGGGGTCGTAGCTGCCGACCTGCTCCTCCAGGGAGTCGATCTCCCACTCCAGGCGCTCTGCGGTCTCGCGCAGCGACTCCAGCTTCGAGACGACGCGTTCGACCTCGGTTTCCTGTTCGTCGCGGGCGGACTTCGCCTCGCGGAACGACTCCTTGACGGACTCCCGCTCCTCCTTGAGGTCCGCGAGCTCGTCCTCCAGTTCGGCGATGGCGTCGCGCTTCTCCTCCAGGGTCGACTCCTTCTCGGCGATCCGCTCCTCGAACTCGTCGATCCGCTCCTCGGCGTCCGCCTTCTTCGACTGCGCCTCCTCGACGGTTTCGTGGTGGTCGTCGACGGCGTCCTCGGCGTACTGCTTCTCCAGTTGGAGCTGGTTCAACTCGCCGTCGAGGTCGTCCATCCGCTCCTCGAGGTCGTCGATCTCCGCGCGGATGTCGTCGGCCTTCGCCGACAGCTCCGGGATCTTCGAGTCGGCCAGCTCGGACTCCAGCTCCTCGATGTCGGCCTCGACGGTCTCGATCTCCTCGTCGGCGGCGTCGATCTCCCCGTCGAGTTCGGTCATCTCCTCGTCGACGGACTCGCGCTCCTCGCGCAGCTCGTCGAGTCGGTCCCCCAACTCGTCGATGCGCTCCTCCTTCGATCCGAGCTTCTCCTCGGCGCGCTCGATGTCGGACTCGATGTCGCGCACCTTCTCGGCGGCGTCGGAGGCGCGCGAGCGGGCGTCCTCCAGGTCGCCGTCGATGTCGGCGATCTCGGATTTGATCCGCTGGCGCTCGTCCTCCAGCTCGTGGATCTCCTCGGCGACGCGTTCGAGCTTCCCCTTCCCGGACTTCGAGAAGGAGTACCGGGAGCCGCCGCCGGAGCCGCCGGTCATCGCGCCGGACTTCTCGACGAGGTCGCCGTCGAGGGTGACCATCCGGTAGTTGCCCATCAGGTGCCGGGCGGTCTCCATGTCCTCGACGACCAGCGTCGACCCGAGCACGTACGAGAAGATCGGCTCGTACCGGCCGTCGTAGTCGACGAGGTTGCGCGCGAAGTCGACGACGCCGGGGTCGTTCGGCAGCGACGGGAGCCCGCGGTCGTCCATCTTCGTGATCGGGAGGAACGTCGCGCGCCCGGCGTTGCGCTGCTTCAGGTAGTCGATGCAGTCGGAGCCGACGCCGTCGTCGTCGACGACGACGTTCGCGAGCCGGCCGCCCGCGGCGGTCTCACAGGCCTTCGCGTACTCGCCGGGGACCGACGCCAGCTCGCCCACGGGGCCGTGGACGCCCGAGAACTCGGCGTTCGTGATCGTCGTCACCGCCCGCGGCCACGACGTGTCGCCGGAGTCGCCCGCCCGCGCCTCGAGTTGGGAGTACTCCTGTTGCTTCTCGCGGATGTCCTCCTCGACCTCGTCGAGTTCCTCCTGGTACTCCGCCTTCTCGCCGCGTAAGTCCTCGATGACGCCGTCGATGTTGGCCTTGTTCTTCTCGGCCTTGTCGAGCTCCGAGTGGAGGTTCGAGACGCGTTCCTTCAGGTCGGGGATCGCCTCGCGCGTCTCCTGGATCTCGTCTTCCACGTCGCCGATCTCGTTCGACCGCCGGCGCGCGTCGTCGAGCAGCCGGTCCTTCTCGCGCTGGAGCTCGTTCTTCTCGGCGCGAAGCTCCTCCAGCGTCTCCTTCCTGTCGGCCAGTTCGGCCTTCAGCTCGTCGAACTCGGTGTCGACGCTGTCGATCTCGGATTGGACCTCGGCCAGCTCGGTCTGTTTCGACGTGAGCGTCGACTTCAGGTTCGCCTTCTCGACTTTCGTCTCGCGGATATCCGACTCGAGCTCGTCGATCTCCTCGCTCTTCTTGTCGATGGCGACGAACGCGTCGCGCCGCTCCGTCTCCGCCTCCTCGACGCGCTCCTCCTGGTTCTCGATCTTCCCCTCCAGCCGCGAGACCTCGCCTTTGATCTCCTCGATCTCTGACTTGATGGCGATCTGCTCGTCCTCGCCCTTCCGCTCGATCTCGCGGTTGATCTCGTCGAGGTCGGCCTCGAGGTCGTCGACGCGCGCCTGCCGCTCGTCGAGTTCGGCGCGCAGCTCCTCGAGTTCGTCCTCGCGCCGCTCCATCGACTCGCGGGTGCCGTCGAGGTCCTCGCGTTTGTCCTCGAGCTCGGCGGCCTTCAGATACCCCTCGTACTCCTCCTTCTCGTCGCGCAGGTCCTGATACTGGAGGGCCGTCTCGCGCTCGTCGGCCAGCTGGTCGAGCCGCTCTTCCTTCTCCTCGATGCGGAGGTCGGCCTCGTCGATGCGTTCCTCGACGGTCTCCAGTTCGCCGAAGGCGTCCTCCTTCTTGGCGTCGAACTCGGCGACGCCGGCGATCTCGTCGATGATCCCACGGCGCTCGTGGGGCGTCATGTTGATGATGTCCGTCACGTCGCCCTGCATGACGACGTTGTACCCCTCCGGGGTGACGCCGGCCTGCGCGAGCAGGTCCTGGATGTCCGAGAGGTTGACCGAGCGTCCGTTGAGGTAGTAATACGAGTAGTAGTTGTCGTCGGTCTCCTTCACCCGGCGCTTGATGGTGATCTCCTCGGCGTCGCCGATGTCGTCGCTGCCGGCGGCGCTGACGACCTGTGACCGGTCCAGCTTCCCGTCGGAGTTGTCGAGGACGACCTCGACGCTCGCCTCGCGTTCGCCCGAGGGGCCCTCGCCGTCCTCGAAGCCGGGGTTGTAGATGAGGTCCGTGAGCTTCTCCGCGCGGATGCCGCGCGTACGCGCGAGCCCCAGCGCGAACAACACCCCGTCGATGATGTTCGACTTGCCCGAGCCGTTCGGGCCCGTGATGACCGTGAAGTCCTCGTAGAAGGGGATCCGCGTCCGGCGCCCGAAGCTCTTGAAGTTGTCCAGTACGAGTTCCGTGATGTGCATGCGTGAGTGGAACGGTGGTGTGGTACCCGCCGCGCCGCCGCGGTTCGGCGACGCCGGCGAGGTCGAGTACGCGACCGGGGCGGTTACGCGACGATGATGTCGTCGGAGTCGTCGTCCGAGGAGTCCGACTCCTCGGCCGCCTCGCCGTCGCTGCCGCGTGCGGCCTTCTGCGCGTCGCTCTCGTCGTCGGCCATCACGGCTTCGTCCTCCGCGGCGGCGTTCGTCGCCGACTCGTTGGGTACGAACTCCGCGTTCGGGTTCCGGCTCGTGGTCGACTCCTCCTCCACCTCGGTCGCGCTCTCCAGCTGCGAGATGCGTTCTTTCGCCTCCACCAGCTCCTCGGTCAGTCCGTCGACCGCCGCCTGAAGCTCAGCAACCTGCGCCTCGAGATCCTCGACCCGATTTCCCATACACGGGCACGGCCGTCCATCCGTATAAACCCGCGTCAGACAGATGGATGACCCGCGAGGCTGCCCGTATCGCCCGAAATCGAACGATCGAACACTTCTCCCGTCGGTTCGACCGCCGCCGTTCGTAAATCGGTGTACGCTATATTGAATCCCGTACGGCGGCGCGCCCGGCGTCCGAGCGCGCCCAGCGGACAGAGGCGGTCGCGTTTGCGAACGGCCGGTCGGACCGGCGTCCCCCCTCGCCCGCAACCACAACCACCAAACGCGGGCCACCCCTACCGGCGGGCAATGAAGGCTCGCGCAGTCCGCGGCGTCCTCCTCGCGGGGCTGTTGTTCCTCGTCGTCCACGTCGGCGCCGTCTCGCTGGCGCCCACGTTCGAGGCGGCCGGCTACCAGACGGTCGAGGACCCGCAGAACCCGACCAACTCCGCGCTGTACCTCGGGGCGATCCTCGTGGTCACGGCGCTGATGCTCGCGGCGTTCAAGTACGACTTCGACTGGGCGGTCCGGCTCGTCATCGTCGCCTCCTCCGGGATGCTCTCGTGGTACGTCTTCTCGGTGTTCCTCCCCGGGTTCGCCGCCGTCGCCGCCGCCGGGCTCGTCGCCGTCGCGCTGTTGGCGTACCCCGAATGGTACGTCATCGACGCCGCCGGCGCGCTCATGGGTGCCGGCGCGGCCGGCCTGTTCGGCATCTCCTTCGGCCTCCTGCCGGCGATCGTGCTCCTGACGGTGCTCGCGGTGTACGACGCCATCTCGGTGTACGGCACCGAGCACATGCTCGACCTCGCGGAGGGCGTGCTCGATCTCAACATCCCCGTCGTGCTCGTCATTCCGCTTGAGTGGTCGTACTCCCTGCTCGCGGAGGGGTCGACCGAGGGCGCCACCGAGGGAACCGACGAGGACGAGCGCGACGTGTTCTTCATCGGCCTCGGCGACGCGGTGATGCCCGCGGTGATGGCCGCCTCGGCGGCCTTCTGGTCGCCCGCCCCCGCGTTCGGGCTCCCGGTCGTTCCCGCGATGGGGCTGCCGACGCTGCTCGCCATCGTCGGGACGTTCGTCGGCCTCGCCGTCCTCCTGCGGATGGTACTGAAGGGCCGCCCGCACGCGGGACTCCCGCTGTTGAACGGCGGCGCCATCGGCGGCTACCTGGTCGGCTCGCTCGTCGCCGGCGTCCCGCTGGTCCAGGCGCTCGGGTTGGCGCAGTACCTGTGAGGCGCCGGTCGGACGCCGGGCGACTGACTGCCGCCGTCCGGGATCCGCGCGTCCGCGGCGCCCTCGGCGTCGGCGCGCTGTTTCTCGCGGTCCAACTGCTCGCGCTCGCGGCGGCCCCGCGGCTCGACGGGTCGGGCGTCAGCTACGGGAGCGGCGGCGACGCGCTCGTCCCGCTGGTCCTGGGCCTCGCGGTCGGCACCGTCCTCTCGCTGGCGGTCGTCCGGTACGGGGCCGGTCGCCGGCTCGTGCGCGGGGTGATGCTCGTGTCGCTGGGCGCCGCCCAGTGGTTCACCGTCTCCGCGTTCGTCGGCCCCGTCGCCGGCGCCGTCGCGGCGGCGGTCGGAACGCTGCTCGCGTGGCGCCTCCCCCGTCCCGCCGTCCGCAACGCGGTCGCGGTCGTCGGCGTCGCCGGCGGCGCCGCGCTGTTCGGCGCCAGCCTCGATCCGGCGTACGCCGCCGGGGCGCTGGTGCTCGCTGCCGGCTACGACGCCTACGCGGTGTACGGCTCGGGCCACATGCTCGACATGGCCGACGCGAGCGCCGAGCTCCGGGTGCCGTCGATGTTCGTCGTCCCGACCGACGAGCGGTACGACGACGCGAACGCGACCGTCACCGGCGGCGGGACGCCCGCGGCGACGCTGCTCGGCGCCGGCGACGCGCTGTTCCCGGCGATGTTGACCGCGAGTGTCGGGGTCGCCGCTCCGGGGACGCTCGCCGCGGCCGCGCCGCTTCTCGGGTCGCTCGTCGGCCTCGCGGCGCTACAGGTGTTCGTCCACCGCGTCCGCGGCGTCCATGCCGGGCTCCCGTTCGTCAACGGCGGCGCGCTCGTCGGCTGGCTGGCGCTCCTGATCGCGTGACAGCGGCCCGAGCCGTGCCGGGGTCACCGTCTCCGAATCGGTCCGCAGTCGGGCGATCCGCCGACACATTTATTCCGACTCTGTCCTCAGCCGCGGACGCGGGAGACCCGCGTGCTTGGGTCGCCACTACGTCCCCGAGAGGGGAACGCGGGAACCCGTCTCCGGGCGCAGGTCACTCCGGGCCGGCGCCCGACCGTACTTTCACCGCCATTCCCGTCGAGAAGTCGTGCATCTCCGCCGCGGCCAGCTCCGCCCGGCCGACGCCGAGCACGGCGCCGTCCTCGTGGACGACGACGACCTCGTCGCGCGGGCGGACCGCGTCCCCGACCTCGCTCACGAACTTCGCGAAGACGTTCTTCCCGTCGCGCACGAACGGCGCCGACTCGTCGCCGACGACGACGCTGTATTCGGGGTGCGGCAGTACGGATCGGAGCCGACGGCCGCCCTCGACGCCGAGGGTGAACCGGCCGTCCGTCCGGTAGGAGACGATCCGCCCGGCGTCGCAGGTGACCTGTCGCGGGCGGCCGCTGGTCGACCGCCGGACCGTCACGTCCTCGTCGACCGGAAACAGCGCGGCCCCCGCGTCGGCGCCGAACTGGTAGTCGGCGACCGTTCGGAGATCGTCGAGGGTCGCGTCGCCGCTCATAGCAGGAACGTGTCCTCGCGCTCGCTCATGTCGACGAACGAGTCGGCCGCAGCCTTCAGGTCGGCCGCGGCGGACTCCTCGAAGGCGACGACCTCGACGCGGACGCCCTCGTGACGCAGATGCGAACAGAGCCGCGAGAAGTCGGCGTCGCCGGTGCACAGGACGACGGTGTCGACGTGGTCCGCGAGCGTCACGGCGTCGAGGCTGATCCCCACGTCCCAGTCGGCCTTCTTCGAGCCGTCGCCGAACGTCTTGATCTCCTTGATCTTCGTCTCGAAGCCGATGTCGCGAAGCGCCTCGAAGAACGACTCCTCGTCGGGCGAGTCCGCGCGGATGACGTACGCGATCGCCCGCGTGAGTTGACGGCCCATCACGGCCTTCTCCAACATCTTCGAGTAGTCGACGTTGCGCGAGTACACGCTCTGTGCGGAGTGATAGAGGTTCTGCGAGTCGGCCAACACGGCCACCCGCTGCCCCTCGTGGATCTCGGTCATACCTGACCGTGTCGGACGCGCCGTTTAGTCGTGTCGGGGCGCGACTCGCGCGCCCGTGGCGTCGCCCGACTCGGCCGTATCCATGCCGCAGAATCGCCCGACTGTTCCCCGAATCGGAGCCGTTCGATCGCCGCGTCTGTCGGACACCCGACGTGGCGCCCGGCCGACGCGTCGCCGACAGCTACACCTCGATCGGCGACCATTCTCGGGTATGGCATCCTCGTTCGAAGCCCTGCCGGACCGCTTCGCCGACCTCAGCCACGAGGACCACGTGCGCGAGGCGATCGAGTTGGCCCGCGGCGCCGCCGAGCGCGGCGACGACCCGTACGGGTCCGTGCTCGTGCGTGCGTCCACCGACGAGATCACGATGACCGAGCGCAACGCCGTCAACACGGAGAACGACGTGCGACGCCACCCCGAGTTGACGCTCGCACACCGCGCCGCGCGCGAGTTCTCGCCCGCCCAGCGGCGGGATCTGGTCATGTACACCAGCACCGAGCCGTGTCCGATGTGCGCGGGGGGCATCGCCCACGTCGGTCTCGGCGCGGTCGTCCACTCCACGTCCGCCGAGCGCGGCGCCGAACTGTACGGCGCGGACTCGTGTCTCCCCTCCGCGGAGGTGTACGAGCGCCTCGGCAGCGACGTGGTCGCCGCCGGCCCGGTTCTCCCCGATGAGGGCGACGCCGTCCATCTGGATCTCGGCGGCGCGTCGGGAACCCTGGACTGATCGAGACCGCCCGACTGCGGTCCGGATCGGAGACTGACGAGGGCGAACAAGTCGCCTGCAGTCTGGCGGTCCACGGTCGCGTGAGAGGACGCGGCGACCGCGGAACCACGGGGTGTTTTGTCGCGGCCGCCCGGAGACGCGTGCATGACCGAATCCGACGGTGGGTCCGGCGACGCGCGCCGCGAGGCCGCGCTCGTCGACGCGTTCACGACCGAGCCGATGGCCGGCAACGCGGCGGGCGTCGTCGCCGACGCGGACGGGCTCGACGACGAACAGATGGGCGCGATCGCCAACGAGCTGGGCGCCAGCGAGACGGCGTTCGTTCGGCCGTCGAGCGAGGCCGACCGACGCGTCCGCTACTTCACGCCGACGACGGAGATCGACCTGTGCGGGCACGCGACGATCGCGGCCCACGCCCGGCTGTTCGAGACGGGCGCGATCGACGCCGGCACGCACTCGCTGGAGACGAACGTCGGCGTCATCGAGATCGAGGTGACCGACGACGGGCGCGTCTGGATGACGCAGAACCCGCCGACGGTGTACGAGGTCGAGGTGGACTACGACCGCCTCGGCGACGTGCTCGGCGTCACTCCGGAGGCGTTCCGCGACGTGGGCGCCGCACTCCCCGTCGCGTACGCCACCGCCGGGCTGCCGTTCCTCGTCGTCCCGGTGAACTTCCTCGAACACCTCGGCGACATGTCGCCGGACTTCGACGCGGTCGCGGCGCTGGCGGACGAGCATGACGCCGCCGGCGTATACGCGTTCACGTTCGACGCGCTCGGCGCCGACTCCACCGTCCACGGGAGGTGTTTCGTCCCGGGCAGCGGCATCGACGAGGACCCGGTGACGGGAACCGCGAGCGGTGCCTGCGGCGCGTACCTCGACCACTTCGCCGCGTTCAGCGGCGGCGACACGAGCAACGTCCCGGGTGCCGACGGCGACGCGGGCGACGCGGGAACGCCCGCCGAGATGGTGTTCGAGCAGGGCCATTACGTCGATCGTCCGGGCCTCGTCCGGGTGCGCGCCGGCGCCGGCGTCGGGGGCGCGCCGGTCGTCGGCGGCGACGCGGTCACCGCCTTCGAGGGGCGGATCCGGGTTCCCGAGAGCGACGACGACGAGATCATCGAAGTCTGAGTCACACGAGACAACCGAACTCCCGAGTACCCTCCGAATCCGCTTGCCGTCTTGCGGTTATCGATAGAAACAGTCTTTTTGAGAAATTCGCAAGACGTAGCAACTATTCGGAGAGATTATCGCCCCTGTGCCGCCTCCAGCGCATCCTCGGGCGAACGGTCGGGTTCCGCGTCGGGCTTCGCGTCGAGGTACGCCTCGGCGTCGGCGATCGTCGCCTCGTTCTCCAGCCCGTACGCGCGTGCGGTCGCGGCGTCCGCGCTGGCGTCCACGACCTCGGGCACGTCGGTCATCCCGTCGTCGTCCTCGGCGACGTGACGGCGCACGATGATCGCGGCCGTGACCGCCGCGAGGAGGGCGCCGACCGCGATCCCGAGCGTTCCGCCGAGGAGCCAGCCCGCGGCGGGCAACCCGACGGCCGCGACCGGAACGAGCGCGAGGACGAGGCGACGACGGGAGCGCGCCCGGCGCCTGTAGGTGGTGACGACCTCGGAGCCGGCGCCGGCGGGGACGACGCGGTGGACCGGCTCCGGCTCCTCCTCGTACCGGAGCACGTCCCAGCGGTCGGCGGCCGCCGCCGCGAGGTACGGTTCCTCGGGCGGCCCGTCGTCGGGTGCTCCGGGCTCCGTGCTCTCGCTCACACTCCCTCTCGGGAACGACCCGTCGAAAACCCCGCGGTTCGTTCGGGAGGTCACGCCGTTCGTTGGAGATGTCACGACGTTCCGGGGGTCCGCAGGTCGTTCGGGCGGCACCGTCCCCGATGCCGGCGTCGACGAGGCGAACGCCAATACCGCCGAGACGGCGTCAGGTCCGGGCGTTCGCGAAACGCCGCGAGATCCGTCGAGAAGTACTCAGAACCGAGTATAGACTTTCGCTCCGTTGCGTCGGTCGATACCTTCTTGGTTCAGTCCTCGGTCCCTCCGAACACGAAATGGCTGTACTTTGGCTGGACGACGTCACCGCCGACGACCTGGACACCGTCGGCGGGAAAGGGGCCTCGTTGGGGGAGCTGACCGGCGCCGGCCTGCCGGTCCCGCCGGGGTTCGTGGTGACCGCGGGCACCTACCGCACGTTCATCGAGGAGGCGGGCATCGACGAGGAGCTGTTCGCCGCGATGGACATCGACCCCGAGGACTCCGCCGCCCTGCGCGCTGCCGAGGAGACCGCCAGGGACCTCATTCTCGGGACGGAACTCCCCGAGTCCGTGCGCGAGGAGATCCTCGAGGCCTACCGGACGATGGGCGACGGCGATGAGGCGTTCGTCGCGGTCCGCTCGTCGGCGACCGCCGAGGACCTGCCCGACGCCTCCTTCGCGGGCCAGCAGGAGACGTTCCTCAACGTCCGCGAGGAGGCGCTCTTAGAGCGCGTGAAGGAGTGCTGGGCGTCGCTGTTCTCCCAGCGCGCCATCTACTACCGGCAGCGACAGGGGTTCCCGCACAGCGAGGTCGACATCGCGGTCGTCGTCCAGCGGATGGTCGACGCCGAGAAGTCCGGCGTCATGTTCACCTCCCACCCCTCGACCGGCGAACCGGAGATCATCATCGAGGCCGCGTGGGGGCTCGGCGAGGCCGTCGTCTCAGGCTCCGTCTCCCCAGACAACTACGTCGTCGACCGCGAGACGGCTGCCGTCGACGAGGTCACCGTCGCCGACAAGAAGCTCCTGATGGAGAAGGACGCCGAGACCGGCGAAACCGTCGAGCGCGAGGTGCCCGAGGAGAAACGCGAGGCGCGCGTCCTCACCGACGACGAGATCGAGCGGCTCGTCGAACTCGGCCGGCAGGTCGAGGACCACTACGGCACCCCCCAGGACGTGGAGTGGGCGATCTACGAGGGCGAGGTGTACATGCTCCAGTCGCGCCCGATCACGACGATCGCCGACTCGACCGGCGACGCCGGGACCACCCCGTCGAGCACGGAGCGGGCGGCCGCGACGAACGGCGGCGTCGACGCCGACGGGGCGGGCTCGAACGCGAACGCGACGGGGACGGGCGACGACGAGGTGATCCTGCGCGGGCTCGGCGCCTCGCCCGGGATCGTCTCCGGGGAGGTCCGGATCGTCACGAAGCTCGACCACCTCGATCAGGTCGGCGAGGGCGACCTCATCGTCACGGAGATGACCATGCCCGACATGGTGCCCGCGATGAAGCGCGCGGTCGGCATCGTCACCGACGAGGGCGGCATGACCAGCCACGCCGCCATCGTCTCGCGGGAACTCGGCGTCCCCGCGGTCGTCGGCACGGGCTCGGCGACGACCGCCCTCTCGGACGGCCAGGTCGTCACCATCGACGGCGACAAGGGGACGATCCGGCTTGGCAGTGCCGAAGAGCGCGGCGAGGAGGAGCACGAGCCCGTGGAGGCCGTGCGTCCGGAGACCCCCGTCAAGCCGATGACCGCGACGGAGGTCAAGGTGAACGTCTCCATCCCGGAGGCCGCCGAGCGCGCCGCCGCGACGGGCGCCGACGGCGTCGGCCTCCTGCGAATCGAGCACATGGTGCTGTCGCTGGGCGTCACGCCCGAGAAGTACATCGCCGACAACGGCGCCGACGCGTACGTCGAGGAACTGGTCGAGGGCATCCGCGAGGTCGCCGAGGAGTTCTACCCCCGGCCCGTCCGCGCGCGGACGCTCGACGCGCCGACCGACGAGTTCCGCGAGCTGGAGGGCGGCGAGAGCGAGCCCGACGAGCACAACCCGATGATGGGATGGCGGGGCATCCGTCGATCGCTCGACAAGACGGACGTGTTCCGCCAGGAGCTGCGCGCGTTCGCCAGGCTGTACGAGATGGGCTACGACAACGTCGAGCTGATGCTTCCCCTCGTCAACGACGCGGCGGACGTGGAGGCGGCCAAGCAGCACATGGAGGCCGTCGGCATCGACACCGAGAAGCGTCGGTGGGGCGTGATGATCGAGACGCCCGCCAGCGCGCTCGCGATCGAGGAGCTGGCCGACTGCGGCATCGACTTCGCCTCCTTCGGGACGAACGACCTGACGCAGTACACGCTCGCGGTCGACCGCAACAACGGCAACGTCGCCGACCGCTTCGACGAGCTGCACCCGGCGGTGCTCTCGCTCATCGGCGACGTGATCGAGACGTGTCGCGAGCTCGATGTCGACACGAGCATCTGCGGGCAGGCGGGCTCGAAGCCCGACATGGTCGACTTCCTCGTCGAGCGGGGCGTCACGAGCATCTCCGCGAACATCGACGCCGTCCGCGACGTGCAACACGAGGTCAAGCGCACCGAGCAGAAGCTGATCCTCGACGACGTGCGCTGATCGACGGGCGGTCGCGTACCGGGCGCCGGTCGTGTTTCGGGCGTCGGTTCTGTTCCGGGCGCCGGTCGCCGCGTCCACCGGACGCCCGAAAGCGCAACCCCTAACTCCCGCTCCCTCCGTCTTCGTGGCAATGCAGCCGTCCGTCGCCGAGCGCCGCCCGCAGTCGTTCGACCGCGTGCTCTCCTCGATGTGTACGAAGCCGCATCCGGCGGCCCGACGGGCGGCCGAACGCTTCCTCGCCGCGAACCCCGGCGACCCGGCGACATACGAGACGATCGCCGAACTGGAGCGCGAGGCAGTGGCCTCGCTCGCGGAGGTCACCGGGCTCGCCGACGCTGTCGGCGTCGACGGCGATACCGAGGCCCGCGGGAATACCGGGGTCAGCGAGAACACCGAGTCCCACGGCGACATCGCCGCCCACGGCTACGTCACCAGCGGCGGCAGCGAGTCCAACATCCAGGCGGTGCGCTCGGCCCGCGAGCGCGCCGAGACGGCCGACCCGGTCGTCGTCGCGCCCGAGTCCGCACACTTCAGTTTCCACAAGGCCGCGTCGGTGCTCGACGTGGAACTCCGGACGGTTCCGACCGACGCCGACGGCCGCGCCGACGTTGACGCCGTCGCCGCCGCGGTCGACGAGGACGCGGCGCTCGTCGTCGCCGTCGCGGGCTCGACCGAGTACGGGCGGGTCGACCCGATCCCCGCGATGGCGGATCTCGCCGTCGACGCCGGCGTCCCGTTGCACGTCGACGCCGCCTGGGGTGGGTTCCACCTCCCCTTCTCGGGGCACGACTGGGGGTTCGGCGTCGACGGCGTCGAGACGGTGACGATCGACCCCCACAAAGTCGGGCGCGCGGCGGTGCCCGCCGGGGGGCTGCTCGCGCGCGACCCCGTGGCGCTCGACGCCCTCGCGGTCGACACGCCGTACCTGGAGACGGCCTCGCAGGCCAGCCTCACGGGCACCCGCTCGGGCGCGGGCGTCGCGAGCGCGGCCGCCGCGATGGACGAGCTGTGGCCCGACGACTACCGCGCCGAGTACGAACGCGCGAGCGAGCTCGCCGCGTGGTTCGCTGAGGAGCTGCGCAGCCGGGGGCTCGATGTCGTCGACCCGGAGCTCCCGCTCGTCGCGTTCGATCTCTCTCGGGCGACGTTCGAGGCGGTCCGCGAGCGCGGCTGGCGTCTCTCGCGCACCGGCGCCGGCGAGGCCCGCGTCGTCGTGATGCCCCACGTCACCCGCGGGTCGCTCTCGGCGTTTCTCGACGACCTCGACGCCCCGCGATAGCGCGAGCGGGCGGACGACTCTCCGCCTGCCGGACGGACCGGCGCCGAACGGACGGCGCGCCGACACCAATCCTCGCCGGGAACCACCGGACTTATTCTGTGGTACCGCCCCGTTTCGAACGTGCTTCCGGTCCCCGTCTCGGCCGCGCTGTCGACCCCGGCGACGGCCGACGCCCTCGCCACGGCCGCGTCCGTCGGACTCGCCCCGCTCGACGCCGCGGTTCCGCTGGCGAGCGAGCCGTCCTGGTGGCCCGACTTCGGCTGGCTCACGCGGCTCGTTGAGACCGCGACCGGCTGGACCGGGCTGGGGATCATCTTCGTGTACTCGTTTCTCATCGCGTTCGCGCTCCCGGGCGTAAGCGAGGTCGTCCTCCTCGCGCCGCTGGATCTCGGGCTCCCGCAGTGGGCGAAGCTCTCGATCATCATGCTCGTCTCCGGGCTGGGGAAGGCCGCCGGCTCGGTGTTCGCGTTCCACATCGGACAGGAGGCCAAGCAGTCCGGGCCGATCATCAGGTGGCTCCGGCGCTCCCGGTTCGACGTGATCGAGTGGTCCGAGAGCACCACCGCCGAGTTGGCGCGTCGCTACGGCTACGCGGGGCTCGCGATCGCGCTCTCCGTGCCCTTCTTCCCGGACACGATCTCCATCTACGCGTTCGCCGTCCTCGAGCGCGACTACTGGCGCTTCGCGCTCGCGACGTTCGTCGGCAGCGTCGGCCGGCTGGTCGTGACGCTCGGGCTGTTCGGCGCGGGGTCGCTCACCCTCGGCCTGTTCTGATAGGCGACTCGCCTCGCCGGAGACTCACTCCGCGGCCGGATCGGTCGCCTCGATCGGTTCGTGTTCGACGCGGTAGCCGCCGGCCGTCGACTCCACGTCGGTCGCCGCGTACAGGCGGATGTCGCGTTCGGCCTTCGTCACCACCGGGAACCCGTAGTGGGTCGCGTCGTAGCTCGGCCGCTCGTCGCGGTCGGCGACGAACGCGCGGTGCTCGCGGAGCCTGCGGCGCCCCCGATCCCGCGAGAACGCGGGCGCGCGTCGCGCGTCGGCGTCGAACGACGCGACCAGTCCGGTGTCGCGCTCGACGCCGACGGAGTCGCGGCCGGCGGCCATCGCCGCCAGCGTCGTGGTTCCCGTCCCCCAGAAGGGATCGAGCACGCGGTCGCCGTACGTCGAGTACATGCAGATCAGCCGGTAGGGAAGCTCGACGGGGAACGCCCCCGAGCGGTCGCGGGCAACCGCGGAGGCGTCGCCCCCGAGTTCCTGGTCGGCGCCACGGAGGTCGTCCCAGGTGTCCGAGAACCAGCGGTTGCGCTCCTCCCAGAAGAACGCCGACGCGTAGCGCGCGGGGTCGCCGGCGTCGAACGAACGGCACGATCCCTTCCGGAACACGAGCACGTGCTCGTGTTCGAGCGTGACGTAGGCGTTCGGCGGGAGCGTGCCACTGCCCATGAACTTCGTCGGCGCGTTCGTCGGCTTGCGCCACAGCACGCCCGGGAGCCGGTCGAGCCCGGCCGCCGAGAGCGCGTCGGCGACCCGGGTCGCGTTGTCCCACAGGCGGAACCGGCCGCCGACCGAGCGGGTCGCGTCGCCGACGTTGACGCAGGCGACGCCGCCGGGCGCGAGCACCCGCGCGAGCTCCTCCCACGCCGGCGCGAGCGCCCCGTGCATCGCGTCGAACGCGCGCTCGGCGGCCGCCCCCGCGTCGGTCCCCCCCGACTCCGCCGCCGCGAGCGACTCGCCGATCGCGGGGTCGAGCCGCGCGAATATCTCGTCCCACTGCTCGACCATCGGGTACGGCGGCGAGGTGACGACGAGGTCGACCGACTCGTCGGGGAGCGCGAGCGCGCGGGCGTCGCCGACGCCGACGACGTGGTCGGTCTCGAACGACGGGCCGACGCCGGGGACGCCGTCGGCCTCGCCGCCGTCGCCCTCGGTGGCGTGCGGGTCGTCGTCGCCGCTCATCGCGTCATCGGATCGGCCCGCGTGGGGCGGGCGAATAAACCCCGGCGATTCCGGCGGGCGATACCGGGCCGCGGAATCGACGAACGGCCTACTCGGCGCAGGTGTCGAGCCACTCGCCCGCCCACGACTCCACCTCGCTGAACACGACCGACAGCGACTCGCCCTTCGCGGTCAGCGAGTAGTACGTCGCGACGGGGGCGTCCGGCTCCATGCGCTTCTCGACGAAGTCCATCTCCCTGAGGTCGTCGAGCACGCGCGAGAGCGTCCGCGCGCTCGCGTCCGTCGAGCGCTTCAGCTCGTTGAACCGCTTCTCGCCGTCCAGGAGGTCGTGCAGCACCACGAGCCGCCACTTCGACCCGACCTGTTCGAGCGCGTCGACGACGGGACAGGGCCCGGCGTCGAGCGACTTCACGGACTCCGCCGCCTGCGGCTCTTCGACTGCCATGGACGCTCGTACACGTCCGAGGGGTATAGCAGTTCGGATCCGAACCGGGTAACGAACGACAATCACGTGTCACGATGTCAGCGGGTCGAACCGGGACCGCCACCCCGGGGTCGTCTCACTCCTCGTCGTCGACGGCCGCGCGTCTCGCCTCCCAGCTCTTCAGCGAGTCGCGCACCGCCGCGAGGTCCTCCGGATCGCCGGCCTCCCGCCTGTCGACCACGGTCCAACCGGTGTCAGGATCGTACCCCAGTCCGTGGATCGTCTCGCCCGCCTGGACGGCGAGCGCGCGGATGTCGTCGTCATCGACGCCGAGCGGGGCGGCCTCGGTGACACTGTCGGCGTCTCGGAGCGACTGGAGTTCCGACGAACGGAGCGGTCGGGGCGGAAGCGAATCGAGGACTGTCACGCCCGAAGCAACGACCGGAGGCGGGTTCAACCGTTCGACTCGTCCGGGGTCGGCGGACCCCACAAGGCTTTCACGTCGCACCCTCCGAGGCGCCGGACCGTGCGACGAGTATTCGCGGTCGTGACGCTCGCGGTGCTGGTATCGTTGGCCGGCTGTTCGGCGGCCCCCGGTGGTGGATCATCCGGCGACGTGTCCACGACCGACGGGGACGGCGTCGTCGCCGCTGACACCGCGACCGGCGCGGTCGATGTCGAACACGCGATCCGGTTCACCGCGAACGAGTCCGACGCGGCAGCGAGTGGGAGTCGCTGACCGTCGAGTACCCGCGCGAGCACGTCGCGGTCGACAGCGCCCGCCACGGGAACGTGACGTTCGGGGTCGACACGAACGACGACGGCGAGGTGGACCGGGAGTTCAACGAGACCGCGATCAGCGGCGTGAACAACAACGACTACTCGTTCACGCTCTCGCTCGACACCGACTACACCCTCGAAGCCGGCGACACGGTCGTCGTGCGCTATCCCGCGGTCGACAACCCCGAGGAATCCGGCGAGTACGAGGTCGCGGTGACGCTCAACGACGCGCGCACGATCACGGAGACGCTCACCATCGGCTGAGCGCGAACGTGCGGCTCGCCCGTGATCGTGTTGTCAGCCCGAAAGATTCATCGAGTCGCGGGAGAACCGAGGATCACACATGGCAAGGGCGACCGACACCTCCAACCGTAGCCCCAACGGCACCGGTAACGGCGGCGTGCTCGAAGTCGAGTTCCGGTTCGAGCCGTCGGCGTATCCGTTCGTTCGGGCGTCCGCGGTCGCCGACTGTACGTTCGAGCTCGCCGAGCTAGTGCCGCGCTCCGACGGCCGGTACGCCGAGTTCTTCAACGTGACCGGCGCCGATCCCGATCGGATCGAGGCGCTCGCGACCGAACACGAGGGCACGGACGTCACGCTGGTCGAGACGTACCGCGACGGCGGCCTGTTCGAGTTCCTGGTGTCCGACGACTGTCCGGCTCGTCGGCTGGCCGAACTCGGCGCGCTCCCGCGACGGGTGCGGGGGGCTGGCGGCCGGGGCAGCATCGTCGCCGAGATCCCGGCCGACGCCGACGCAGCGGCGATCGTCGAGACGTTCCTCGCGGAGACGCCCGAGGCGACGCTGGCGTCGAAGCGCACGAAGCCGTCGATGACCCCGCTGCTCTCGGAGGCAACGCTGCACCGTCGGCTGGAAGCGCGGCTCACCGATCGGCAGCGCGAGGTCCTGCAGACCGCCTTCGAGGCCGGCTACTACGACTGGCCACGCGAGTGCACCGGTACGGAGGTCGCGGCGGAGCTGGACATCTCGTCGGCGACGTTCTCGGAGCACATCCACGCCGCGGAGCGAGCGCTCATCGCGACGCTGTTCGAGGAACGCTGAACGAGAAGCGACGGGACGGGCGCGGGCTGGCTAGCTGCCGTCGTCTGCCGGCTCGACGGTCACCTGCCCGCCCGCGTGGACCGTGACGACGCGTCCGTGATACCGAAACGTGACGTGACCCTCCGTCGATAGCCCGCCGTGCCCGTTCGTTGCGAACAGGCGGTTCAGGGCATCGGTATCGACCGTGTCGTGAAGTGGTGGCAGTCGGAACGGGTCGGTGTCGGTCGCCTCGGCGACGGACTCGATCACGACATGCGAGAGCTGTCGTCGGCCGTCGCCGTCGCCGTCCGCCCCCCTGAGCTGCTTGTCGTTCATTTGCTGTGGACTCCCGTCTCGCCTACAGCCCCTTCTCACATAGGTCGATTCCCTACACTTCGAGGGTGTCGGTCAGCGCCGATTTCTATATCGCAGGATGTGATTTATGCTACTCGAACGCGCTCGTGGTCGCCGGGTCCGCGATCGCCCGTAACTCCTCCGGAGAAAGCTCGAACACCGCGTCCGGGGTTCCCGCGGCCGCCCAGATCCGGTCGTGGTCGAGCAGCGACTCGTCGAGATAGGTCGCCACAGGCGACTCGTGTCCGAACGGGGGGACCCCACCGATGCTCCAGCCGGTGGCCGCCTTCACCTCCTCGGGGTTTCCGGTCCGGACGGACTCGGCGTCGATCTCGGCCGCGAGCGCGTCGGTGTCGACGCGGTTGTCCCCGGCGGTGAGGACGACGATCACCTCGCCGTCGGCGACGAGGACGATGCTCTTGACGATCTGGTCGACCGAGCAGCCGACGGCGTCGGCGGCGTCGGCCGCGGTTTTCGTCCCCTCGGGGAACTCCTCGATCTCCGGGTCGAAGCCGTACTCCTCGCTGACGCGCTGGGCGAACCGTGCCGCGCTGGCGTGCATACCACGGTGGAGCCGATCGATCCTCAAGTAGCTACGGGAGTTGACACCACGCTACACGACCGTCAGAGGGAAATACGGTCGGTCCCCTTCGTTCGACGATGACTCCCCCGGCCGCCACGATGCGCATGCGCGAGTTCTCCAGCGCCGGGTGGAGCGTTCGCGTCCGTCGCGTCCCGTAGCCGGGTCGCGGCGGCGGCGACGTGAACCCCGGCGCGCCTCGGGGGACCGACGACGCCCACGGGCGGGGATCGTTCGCCCGTTTCGGCGGGCTTTAGGCCCGCATCCACGACACGACATCCATGAGCAGCAAGGACACACACACGCGCGAGCCGTTCCCCACGGACGCGCCGGCGGTGGTGACGTGCGGGTTGCCGTACGCCAACGGCGACCTCCACATCGGCCACCTCCGGACGTACGTCGGCGGCGACGTGTACTCGCGGGCGCTGGAATCGCTCGGCCAGGAGACCGCGTTCGTCTGCGGGTCGGACATGCACGGCACCCCGATCGCCGTCCAAGCGATCCAGGAGGACGTCGACCCCGAGGCGTTCGCCCTGGAGTGGCACGAACAGTACGGCGAGACGTTCCCGAAGTTCGACGTGGACTTCGACAACTACGGCCACACCCACGACGAGACGAACCGCGAGCTCACCTACGAGATCGTCGAACGGCTGGAGTCGGAGGGGTACGTCTACGAGAAGGAGATCAAGGTCGCGTGGGACCCCGTCGACGAACAGCCCCTCCCCGACCGCTACGTCGAGGGGACGTGCCCGTACTGCGGCGCCCACGCCCGGGGCGACGAGTGTGACGAGGGCTGCGGCCGCCACCTCGAACCCGGGGAGATCGAGGACCCCGTCTCCACCATCTCGGGCAACCCCGCGGAGTACCGCGACCGCGCCCACAAGTTCTTCCGCGTCTCCGAGCTCTCGGAGTACCTCGACGGCTTCCTCGACCGCCTGGAGGGCACCTCGAACGCCCGGAACCAGCCGCGCCAGTGGCTCGAGGACGGGCTCCAGGACTGGTGTATCACGCGCGACCTCGACTGGGGGTTCGACTACCCGGGAGAGGACGACCTCGTCCTCTACGTCTGGGTCGACGCCCCGATCGAGTACATCGCCTCCACGAAGCAGTACACCGAGCGCGTCGGCGCCGACGAGTACGACTGGGAGGAGGCCTGGCGCGACGACGGCGAGATCGTTCACGTGATCGGCCGCGACATCATCCAACACCACACGATCTTCTGGCCCGCGATGCTGCACGTCGCCGACTTCGCGGAGCCGCGCGCCGTGATGGCGAGCGGCTTCATGACCCTCGACGGGCAGGGCTTCTCCACCTCCCGCGACCGGGCGGTGTGGGCCAGGGAGTACCTCGACGAGGGCTTCCACCCGGACCTGCTGCGCTACTACCTCGCCACCAACGGCGGCTTCCAGCAGGACGTGGACTTCTCCTGGGAGAAGTTCCGCGACCGCGTCAACAACGAGCTCGTCGGCACGGTCGGGAACTTCCTGTACCGCTCGCTGCTGTTCGCCCACCGCAACTTCGAGGGCACTCCCGAGGCCGAGGTCAGTCCGGAGGTCGAGGCCAGAATCGAGGAGGCGATCGCGGACCTCGAGGCCGGCGTCAACGACTACTCCGTCCGGCAGGTCGGGACCGCGACCGTCGAGCTGGCCCGCTTCGGCAACGAGTACATCCAGCGCGAGGAGCCGTGGAACCTCCTCGGCGAGGACGACGAGGCGGCCGCGCGGGTCATCCGCGACTGCGTCCAGATCGCGAAGGCCGTCGCCGTCCTCTTCGAGCCGATCGCCCCCGGCACCAGCGAGGAGCTGTGGGACCAGCTGAACGAGGACGGCTCCGTCCACGACGTGACCACGGACGCCGCGTTGGAGGCACCCCCGCGCGACTTCGACGCGCCCGCGGAGCTCTACGAGAAGATCGAGGACGAGCGCGTCGAGGAGCTCAACGAGAAGCTCGAATCGCGCGTCGCCGAGTCGACGGCCGGCGCTGACGGGAGCGACGCCGACGCGGACGAAACCGAAAACGACGAGGGCGAGGGTGACGCCGACACGGCCATGAGCGACATCGAACCCGTCGCAGACGACCGCATCAGCTTCGACGAGTTCCAGGATCTCGACCTCCGGGTCGGCGAGATCGTCGACGCCGAGGGGATCGAGGGCGCCGACGAGCTGGTTCGGCTCACCGTCGACATCGGCGTCGAGGAGCGGCAGATCGTCGCCGGCCTGAAACAGCTTCACGACGTCGAGTCGCTCCCGGGCACTCGCGTCGTGATCGTCGCGAACCTGGAGAAGGCGGAGCTGTTCGGCGTCGAGTCGAACGGCATGGTGCTCGCGGCCGGCGAGGACGCGGACCTGCTGACGACCCACGGCGACTCGTCGCTCGGGACGAAGATCCGGTAAACCGGTCGTCTCGACGGCACCGTTGTCCTTCTCTTCGACGCTTGTGAGCCGCTGCACCGCTTCCTGCGGGCGATCCGCGTGTTCACCGGAACTCCTCAGAGAACGCGCATCCGTAGCTGTTAAATCGAATAGCGCGATACAGAATCGGCACCATCACCGATTCGTGCCGGCTTCAGTTCGATATGCGAACCAAATGTAGAGGTGACAGGAGCCGATGCGATCCCCGTTGACGGCGTCCATCGACGCACGTTCTCCTGAACGAGAGATCCCGTGTTCCACCCACTCTTGCTCAGTCGGGGGCTATTGGTCCCGTTCAGGGAGTTCGTTCGATTTCCACTTGGTGCCAACAGTACTCGTCGTGTTACTCGTTCAGATCTCGGCCGATCGCCGTGCATCGTTACGGGACGATCCGGCGAACGCTTTTGGTTCGTGGTCGTTATGGTAGCACAACACGTGGGATTGTTCACCGAGCTCGGACGACAGGTCGAGGAGTTCAAGCAAACCGCGAAGAACGCGGCCGAGAGGGACGAGACAGCCCGGTGTCCTGCCTGTGGGGCGCAGTTCGACAGTGAGCACGAGCAGTGCCCGGAGTGCGGGGAGCAGATGGCCGGGTCGAAAGGGAACGAGGAGTAGTTACGTCCTCCGTCCGGTTCGCGACGGGGCATTCCGGACGGTTCTCGATTCGAGCCTCGACACCCGCGCGACCACGTCCGAGACAGTGTGCCGTCGGTCCGGCCAGGAACCGCGGAACCCAGCGACCAGCGAGCTACGCGACCGTGAAGCGAACGCGAACGTCGTCGGGGGCGACCGCGAGGAACCCGTCGCTGCCGTCGTGCACCTCGACGCCGGCGTCGACGAGTCGGCCGCGGATCGCCTCCAACCCGTCGCCGTCGGGAACCGCCACTTCGAATTCGACGAGCCCGGTACCCGACGCGGGCGCAGTGCGGCGGTTCCAGGTGTTGAGGCCGACGTGGTGGTGGTAGCCGCCGGCGGCGACGAACAGGGCGTCCGACTCCCAGCGCTGGCGCACGTCGAACCCCGCGGCGTCGACGTAGAACGCCTCGGCTGCGTCGAGGTCGGTCACTTCGAGGTGAACGTGGCCGACGGCGGTGTCGGCCGGCGCCGCCTCGCCGGCGTCGTCGGCGTCGCCCGCGCGGTCTGCCAGCAGCGAGTCCACGTCGAGGGGTAACGTGTCCATCTGCACCTCGCCGTCCGCCTCGGGCCACTCCTCGCGCGGGCGGTCGCGGTACAGCTCGACGCCGTTCCCCTCGGGGTCGCGCAGATACAGCGCCTCGCTGACGCGGTGGTCCGAGGCGCCGGTGAGTCGTTCGCCCGCGTCGCGGGCGCGAGAGAGCGCGTCGCCGAGGGCTCCACGCGACGGGAACAGGAACGCGGTGTGGAACAGTCCCGCGGCGTCGGGCGGACGCGGGCCGGCCTCGGGGGCCGCGTCGAGGACCAGGAGGTCGTCAGCGTCGGTGCCGAGGACCGCGCGGCCGTCGTCCCGCTCGCGAACCCGCAGACCGACGACATCGCGGTAGAACGGGATCACCGCATCGAGATCGGAGACGGCGAGCGTCACGAGGCCGATCCGCGCGGCGGGGTCGATGCGGTCAGTCGCGTCAGTGGTCGGTGACATACGGGATCGAGGGCGAACCACGGTGATAGTCGTGGCGTCGCCGGCGGATCGATCCCCCGTCCGGGACGGTTCCGGGGACGGAACGCTGTCGGAGCCCTACTCCGGCAGCCACGACGCTCGCTGTGCGACCATCATCCCGAGGAGCAGGACTACGAGACCCGCGGCGGCGGCCCCGAACACCGCGTCGTACGCGAAGCCGGCGCCGCGAAGGGTGCCCACGACCGAGGAGCCGGCCGCCTGGACGATCATCATCGACGCCGAGTAGACGGCGTACGCGGAGCCGCGGGTCGTGTCCGGCAGCGTGTCGAGCAGGTAGGTGTCCATCGCCGGAAACAGCGAGTGGATGACGTAGCCGGTGACCGCCGAGACGACGAGCAGGGGAACGAGCCCGGACACGGACACCAGCGCGAACAGACAGGCGATGAACGCCGCGAGCACGCCCAACAGGTACGGGACGTGCGGCAGGCGGTCGGCGAGCCGGTCGGAGATCAGGAACGCGGGGACGCCGGCGCCGAAGACGACGGTGAGCGCGTTGCGGGCGACGTACGGCGAGAGCCCCTTGTCCAGCATGTACAGCTCGTAGAAGTTGAACACGCCCTGCCAGACGAAGCCCGCGACGCCGAGGATGAGCACCCCCGTGAGGATGGTCCGCCACTCGGTTCGGGCGGCGCCCAGGAGGTCGCGGTCCTCGGCGCCGGCCTCGGGAAGGTCGGCGCCGCGGGCGGTGAGAAACACCAGCGCCGTGAGGAGCGCGGCGGCGACCGCCAGCACCGCGAATACCGCCCGCCACCCCGCGACCGCCTCGATCCCGAGGCCGAGCGCGACGGTGACGAACGGCGCGGCCGAGACGGCCGCAAGCTGGCTCGCGGTGCCGTGGATGCCCATCACCCGCCCCACGGTCTGGGGAAACAGCTCGGAGACGAGCGTGTTACCCGCGATGAAGTAGACGCCAGAGGCGAGCCCCATGCCGACGGCGGCGATCATCAACACGTCGATGCCGGGGGCCAGCGTCGCGAACGTCGACGCCAACGTGAGCACGACGCCGGCCGCGAGGACGACGTAGTGACGGGGGACGCGGGTCAACACCCAGCCGACCGGGAGCCGGGGGGCGGCGCTGCCGACCCACACGAGCGTGACGAGCAGCCCCGCGGTCGCCTCGCCGATCCCGAAGGTGTCGATGAACTCCGACAGCAGCGGCGCGAACACGACCCTCGCCATGTTGACGAGGAACACCGCCCCGCAGAGCGTTCCGAACAGCCGTCCCCGTGACACGGTCCAACCCTTCGAGCCTCGGGGCTCAAGCCTTCCGACTCGCCGTCGTCGTGCGTGTGACTCGCACGCGTCGAGCGGGAGTCGTGTGCAACGCCGTGTTTTTCACGCCCCCGCGTCAACGCACCCACGTGAAATCTACACGGAAGGGGCTCCGCGAGGGTGAGCTGGAGAAGGACAACTACGAGCGGCTGCTGTGTGCCGAGTGCGGCACGTCGCTCGCGAAGGAGAACCCGCCGGAGGAAGTGTACTCCGTTCGAACCTGTCCGGACTGCGACCGCGAGTGGAAGGAGCTGCGCTGATCGCGGCCGGCCTCCCCGAACGCGACGACCGACCCGCCCCTCCGCGAATCCGTTCTTCGCCCTCCCGTGGTTCACGAGCCCGTCCGCGGTTCCGATTTCGTCACCACCCCGTGATTCCTCGCCCGTTCACTGGAACACCGAGTCGAACGCGGACGCACCCAACGGGTCGAACGTCCCCGCGGCGACGCTCTCGCGGACGTGTTCGACCCGACTGCAGCCGACCAGCGCCGCGGTCACCGCGGGCGCGGAGCGCGCGAAGTTCAGCGCCCGATGGGCCGGCGAGTCTCCGGCTAACTGGGCTTCGACGGATTCGGGGATCGATCCCTCCTTCGTCAGATCGACCTGTCCGAGGCTGGCACTGGCGAACACCGACAGCCCCTCGCGGTGGCAGAACTCCAGCGCGCTCACCGGTCCGCCCTCGACGTCGGCGTCGTGGCTCTCGCGGGTGAACGCGTCGGCCATCCGCACGTTGAACGGGAGCTGTACCGCCTGAAGACCGTGGTCGTCGACTCCCACACGGTCGGCCGCAGCCTCCGCCCGCGCGAGTATCTCGGCGAGATCGAGGAACGCGTCGTGACCGCGGGGGACCCGAAGCGCCTCCCACGTCGCGACGCCGTAGCCGCCGATGTCGCCGGCGGCGCGGCGGCGCTCCAGCGTCTCGAACGCGGCGCCGAGCTGGTCGTACACGGCGTCGCGGTCCCGGACGACCAGTTGCGTCTCGGGGTTGTGGACGTAGTAACAGTCGATCGTGTCGACGCCGAGGGCGTCGAGCGACCGGTCCAGCATTTCGTCGAGGAACCCGGGGGCGATGCAGTGGCTCCCCCGCGCCAGGTCCGCGGGGTCGACGAGGCCGTTGTCGACGAACCGCTCGCGGACGTACGCGCTCGGGTCGTCCGGCCGTTCGCCGTCGAAGGGGAGGAACCCGGCCTTGCTCGCGACGACGACGCGGTCGCGGTCGACCGACGCCCCCCGGAGCGCGTCGCCGACGACCCGCTCGGAGCGACCGCAGCGGTAGTTGCTCGCGGTGTCGACGAGGTTGACACCGGTTTCCAATCCCGTACCCAGCGCCTCGCGGTAGCGGTCGTCGACCGCGTCGGTCGGCTCGCCCAGATACGTGCCGAGGCCGACGCTGGAGACGACGCCGGGACCGAACCGGCGGAAGAAGGTGCGACCGAAGCGGTCGCCGAAGCGGTCGCGGTACGCCCACGTGCCGCTGGAGGTTGCCATGTCGGTGAGTGCGAGGCGAGCGAGAAAAGGGCTACCGCTCGCCGTCCATCGCGTCGAACAGTCGGTCGATCAGTTCCTCGCGGCCGAGGACGGGCACGTCCTCGCTCCCGTCGGCGGTGATCTGCGGACCGATCTGTCCGCCGCCCATTCGGGCGTGACCGCCCGCGGAGGCGTCGTCCACGTCGCTTACGGCGGCTTCCAACGCACGGCCCATGTGGACGCGGTCGTCCCGAGAGCGCCCCGAAAGGTGGACCGTTCCGTCCCGCTCCCCGAGGACGACGACCGCGGTCACCCCCTCCAGCCCCACGAGTTCGTCGGCCGCCTGGGGGATGGCGTCGACGTTGGAGACCCGCCCCACGTCGCTGACGGCGAAGGAACCGCGGACCTCGCGACCGGCGATGGCACGGGCCTTCACGTCCAGTGCCTCCGTGCTGACGGCCGGGTCGGCGATCCGTTCGAGGTTGTCCTCGTCGACGCCGGGCTGGAGGTAGGCCGCCGCGGCGAAGTCGGCGGCGGAGGCCCCCCTCGTCAGCCGGTTCGTGTCCGAGATGATACCGTACAGCAGGCCCGTCGCCGTCCGGGTGGACAGCGTCGCGCCGGTCACCTCCGTCTCGTGGGCGTCCGGCGGGATCGGCGTCGCGCCGGTGTCCCGGAAGTACTCCGCGAGGATGCTCGCGGTCGCGCCGTAATCGGTGCGAACGTCGGTGTACGCGTCCCCGCCGCCCTCGCCGGGGTGGTGGTCGACGACCGCGAACGGGAGCACGCCGTCGGCGCCCGCGAACCCCCGCGGGGCGTTGTGATCGACGAGGACGACGGCCTCGGCGGCGAGATCCGAGACGTGGTCGATCCGGTCCAACTCCACGTCGAGGACGGTCCGGAACGCGCGGTTCTCCTGGCGGCGGACCTGTCCCGTGTACTGGACGACCACGTCGGTGTCGACGCTCTCGGCGAGTTCGGCGACGGCGATGCCGGCGGCCATCGCGTCGGCGTCCGGGTTCGGGTGGAGGAGCACGCTGATCGACTCGCGCCCGGCCAGCAGCGCCCGAAAGCGCTCCCCTGGCGTCCGTCGGAGCCGCCGGTACAGCGCCAGTGCGGCCACGAGCGCGAGGGCGCCGCCGGCGACGGCGACCACCAGCCGCGGGTTGGCGGACACCACGTCCCACCCCGTCTGGATGGCCCGCGTGCTCACCTGTCCCATAGCGGCGCTATTCGGTCCCCACATATGAAGGTACCAGTCGCTTACTCGCCCCGATACGCCTCGATCGCCGCCCGATATCCGCTTCGATACGTGGAGTACTTGAACTCGTATCCCAGTTCCCGGAGCCGGTCGTTCGAACAGCGCTTGCTCGTGCGGATCCGGCGTTCGGCGGCCGTCGAGATGTCACCCGCCGCGATCCGTTCCTCCTTCGTGCATTTCTCGGGGGTGTCGACGCCGCACTCGTCGGCCAGCCAGTCGGCGAACGCCCACTTGTCGGCGGGCTCGTCGTCGACGACGAGGACGACCTCATCGCGCGCGAGGTCCGCCTCCAGCAGGAACCGCACCGCGCCGGCGGCGTCGTCGCGGTGGACCATGTTCAGGTAGCCCGCGGTTACCGGGCCCTCGAGGTACCGATCCAACCGGTAGCGGTCGGGACCGTACAGCCCCGCGAAGCGGGCGACCGTGCCGTCGATGCCGACCGCGGCCGCCTCCTCGCGGGCGACGCGCTCGGCCTCCGCGAGCACGCGGGTCTTGTCGGTGGTCGGGTCCAACGGCGTCTCCTCGTCGACCCAGTCGCCGCCGTGGTCGCCGTACACCCCGGTGCTGGAGGTGTAGACGAGGCGGTCCGGCGGCGACTCGCGGGCGCCGTACTCCCGGATCACGTTCCGGAGCCCCTCGACGTACACCGCGCGGGCGGCGTCGGCGCCGCGGCCGCCGGAGCTGGCGGCGAACACGACGGCGTCCGTGTCGGGCAGCGCCGACAGCGAGTCGGGGTCCGTCGCGTCGGCGGCGACGGCCGTCGCGCCGGTCGCCTCGACGGCGTCCAGCCCGGACTGCGACCGGCGGACGCCGACGACCTCGTGGCCGTCGGCGAGCAGTTGGCGTGCGAGTTCGAGGCCCACGTAGCCGCAGCCGATGATCGTGACGTGCATGGTTCGGGGCTCCCGAGGTTACGGCGTCCGCTCGATCATGAGCGCCTGGATCTCGGCCAACTCGCCGAGCGTGAGCCGCGTGCGACCCTCCAGCGCCTGCTGGACCTCCTGACCGGTGAGGTCGGCGTCGATCTCGGCGGCGATCGTGTCCACGTCCAGGATGGCCGTCACCATCTCCATCATCACGTGATCGCGCACCTCGTAGGCGATGTCGTCGGCGGGAACACCCTCCTCCGGTTCGAGGACGGCCGCCGCGTCGGCGAGGCGAACCCCCGCGATCGCGTCGGCGTCGCCGGCGGCCATCGCCGCGACGACCGACTCGTCGACGCCGGTCTCGGCGGCCACCGTCGCGGGATCGGCGCCGTCGAGCGCTGCCGCCAGCTCGGTCGCGTACGCCTCGAGCAGATCCTTCGGTGTCGCCCCGTCCGGCTCCGCGAGGGCGTCATAGAGCATACCCCTGCTCCCGGCCGCGACGGCAAAACCGTTGTCACTCCCCGCCCGACGCGGGACAGCCGGGGACTGCGGTCTCCGTCGACGTTCCGGTGCCCTTCGGAACCGACGGACACGGCCAGCCGGCGGACCGCTCGTCGGCGTTCCCGTCCACGTCGCCGACGCCGGACGGTCCGGCCGGAACGACGACCACGACCACCGTCCACGTCCGGAACGCGACGCGGTCGCTGCGGCCGACCCGCTCGGCCGTCCCGTCGCCGTCCACGTCGATCGTCACGTTCCGGCCGTCGCGGACGTAGCGGACTCGCCCGTCGCCGCCGTCCGGGCCGCCGACCGGGGCGGTGACCGCGAACCGGGGGTACGCGCCGGCGACCTCCACGTCCCAGACGTTCACCGTCGCGTACCAGTAGCCGGGGACCGGCGCGACCGGAAGCCCCGCCAGCACCGGTCCGAGCTTCCCCATCCCGTACCGCTTGTGGAGCCGCTCGGTGGCGTTCGAGCCGGCCCGCTTGGCCGCCCGACGCAACGCCGCGCGCCGCGCCGCCCGCGTCTCGTCCACGGTGCCGGCGCGGATACCCTCGGGAACGTCGACGCTGGCGTTCGTCGCGGCGTCGGCGGTTTGGACGCGCAGCCGGAGCGCCAGCCGATCCCGATCGATCTCGTCGCCGTCGCCGGTTCCGGCACGGGCGGTCGCGGCGCGCGCGACCGCGGCGGCGTACGACCCGTCGACGACCGCGGCCGTCCGCTTTCCGGGCGCCGGCCACCGGCTGTTCGCCGCGCGAACCGCGGCGATCCGGTCGCCCGGGGGGAGCGACGTCCGGCGGTCGAGCACGGCGAGGGCGCGCGAGTCGACCGCACGGAGTCCGTCGGCGACTCGTCGTCGTAGCGTTGCCCGCTCGCGATCGTCGTCGCCGTCCGGGGGCGGGCTCGCGTTCGTCGCCGCGGCGGTCCGGTTGGCGGCGACGAGGGCCCGCCCTGCCTCCGGAAGTGACGCGGTACGTTCGGGGGGGAGCGCGGCGTCGGTGACGGCGTCCGCGGCGTCGTCGGTCGGCACGGCGAACAGGTTCGTGTTGCGCGCGGCAAGCGGATGGACCGTCTCTCCGGGCGCCAGCGAGGCGACGTGCTCGGAGTCGACGGCCGTGACCGGGAGGTATCCAGGCGTTCCATGCGGCGTGAACGTCACCTCGCCGGCGCGCCACTGTCCGGCGGGCGCCGGCTCCGGCGCGGTGGCGTCTGCGGCGACCCGCGCGAGTTCGTCGATCCGCCCGTCCGCGTTCCCGCGGAGGCGTCCGACCCGATCGAGATACGCGTCGTTTCGCGCGGTCGAGCCGGCGGCCCGCGCGTCGAGATCGGCGAGCACGGCGTCGACGTACGCCGCCCTGGCGGTCACCCGCGCCCGGTCGGCGGCGCCGTCGTACGTCTCCGGGGCGTCGACAAGCGTTGCCCGTCGGCTCCTGATCGCCGTCGCCAACCGTCGGGCGGCGTTCGCCTCCCCCGCGGCGACGGCCGAGCGCGACACGGGAACGGAAACGTTCCGGACCTCCTCGCGAACGCCGATCAGATCCCGGTACACCCAGTCGTCGAGCCCGGTCGGACGGGTTCCGTGAACGATCGTCCGATCGACGGTCGAATCTCCGAAACCGACCTCGTTCGTTCGGGCACGGATCGCGGATCGGGCCTCCCGATCCGCCGCCCCGGGCGGCAACAACTCCGCCCGCGCGGCTCCCGGTAGGTCCGCAAGGTTCGGACCGTCGAGCGCTCCGCCCCGGACGTAGAGGGGATCTGTCGGTCGATCCGGCCCTGTTTTCGGCACGTATTCGACCGACAGCGTGACCCGGACGCGGTAGCGGTCCGTCCACGTCGCCGTCGTCGTCCGGACCGACCCGTTGCTCGTCCACCGCCGCGTCACCCGGTGCCGGACGGCGACCGTCCGCCGTTCGTCGGCGACAGACCTCGCGGAGGAGCCACGACGCGACTCGCGGTCGACGACGACGACCTGCTCTTGGTCTCGTTCCGACAGGAGCGTCCAATTGGACCCCGGTGGCGACGGCGGCGGGCGCTGTGCGCGCGTGGCACCGATCACGCTGACGCGTCGCGTCGCTCGAGAGCGGTACGCGCCGCGAATCGCGGCGTCGAATCCGCGTGCGGAGTCGCCGTCGAGGAACGCGATGAACGCCCGATCCGCGGTCGCGTTCACCCCGACCGAGATGTCGTCGGCGCCGGCAGCGCCGCCGCTCGGGCCCCAGCGGTCCTCCTCGGTCGCGGTCGACGGCGACCCGCCTGTTGGCGCCGTCGCCGTCTCGCCCGCGTCGAGGACGCGACCGGTCCACGACGGTCCGCTGTCCATCGCCGGCACGAGGAGATCCTGCGCCCCGACGCGGCCGGTCGCCCTGATCATCGCGGCGCGGCCCGCGGGGTCGCTGCGGCCGTACGCCGCCCCTTGTGCGCGCAGCGACGCGGCGTTCGTCGACAGCTCCACGTGCCGGGACGCGAGCACGTTGGAGACGGGAGCGCCGAGGTACTGCGCGGTGCCGCGGGCCTGCGCGACCGACCACAGGCGCCACGTGAGCGCCCGACCGAGCCCCGGCCCCTCGAACGGGGAGCGGTTCAGTCGCGATTCGTAGGCCACGGTTCGGTCGTGCATCGCGAGGGCGGGGACCGCCACCGCGACGGTGTAGTTCACCCGCCGCGTCGCGACGACGCTCCCCCCGCGGGTCGCCGTGAGCGTCACGTTCCGGACGGTGACGCGCATCGCGGTACCGTTCGCGAGCGGCGCGACCGAGACGCGCTCGATTGCGGCTCGGGCGTCGTCCGACGAGTCGACCGCCGGGAGCGACGCGGTCGCGGTCAGGCCGCCGGCGTCGGTCCGCGCGTTCGCCAGCGCCTCGGCGGACGCCAGCGCGATCCGTAGCCTGAGCGCGTCGCGGAACGGTCGGTCGGGATCGAGCGCGCGGCCGGCGTTCGTGTTCGCCGGCGTCGTCACCGGATGCAGCGCCGCCTCCCGCGCAGCGGCGGTCGCCGCCGCGCGGACTGTCGGCCTGCCGACCGACTCCGCCCGATCCAGCGCGTCGTCGGCGGCGGTGTCGACGACGACCGGCCCGCCGAGCGCGAGCGTGTTCGCGTAGACGACGCTGCCGAGCAGGAGGACGACGGCGATCAGCGCGAAGGGAACCATCCCCCTGTCGCCGTCGCCACCGCTGCCGCCGCTGCCCCCGACGCCACTCCCGCGTCTTACGGCGGCCGATCCGATACCGAGTCGGCGGATCGGGACGACCGAACCGCCAGAGTGCGTTCGGGCACTCACGGCGACCACGTCCTGACGACGACGGTCACGCGGTTCGGGTCCCCGAGTCCACACGGGGAGGTCTCCTCTGCGACACCGTCCCCCGAGTATCGCTCGGCAAGCGCCGTGGCGAGTTCGCGGTTCGCCTCCCGCGGTCCGCCGCGCTCCAGCGCGCCCACCGCGTCTACGCCCATGGCATCGCCGACCGCACGGTACCGCTCGATCACGGCGGCGGCGGCCGCGGAGTCGCCGCGGGCGGCCGCGGCGACGCGGTCGGGCGGGAACAGCACAGCGACCGTCCGCACGGCGGCGCGCGAGGGCTTGTCAGCGTCGACCCGGTCGCTCGAAATCGGTTCCGACGACGGGGCGACCGGAACGGCGAACCGAGCGGCGTGGACAGTTGTCGACGCGGGCGGCCGGGGGCCGACCGTCACTTCGCCGCCGATCCGGTCGCGCCCGTCCCGGTCGGCCTTGTCTCGGTCCGCGCCGCCCCGATTCGCTCCGTCCCGATCCGCACCCCCTCGGTCGTCGCACGGGAGCGGACGCCAGACGGCGCGCACCCTCGTCCGCGGACCGATCGTCTCTGCGACCGTCTCACGGACCGCCCGTCGGTAGTCCGTGACCGTCGCCGACGGTATCGCCCCATCGTCCGCGGTCGTGTCGTCGTCCGACACCGGGGCGTCGAACGTCGTCGACCTGACCGCGGCGCGCGCGAGGTGTTCGGCCAGCGTCGCGTGGGCAACGCGCGTCGCCTCCGGTGACGCGGCCCCTCTGTCGGTCCCCGCCCCTTCGCGAACGGGCGAGAGCGTGTACTCGACCGCCGCCGTCGACGACGCGAGCATCTCGGCGGTCCCGCTCGCTCGCGACGGCGACGACGCCGTCCCGGCGCCCGCCTCCGCGTCGGCGCCGACGAGCGTTCCGGCCGCGGCGCCGATCAGGAGGAGCGCGAGACACACGTCGATCAGCGACCCGGTCATCGCCACACCGTGACTCGGAGTCGCCCCGGCCGAACGCGTCCGGGTTCGAGCGCGACGCCGACCCGCCTGCTCGCGGTCGCGCGCGTCGGGGCAGCCCCGGCTCGATCGGGAACCGCGGGCCCGACGCGCCACCGTCGCCCGGCGACGCGCAGGGTCGCGTTCGCGCGAATGTCTGTCCGAGCGATCACGGCGCCGGCTCGGTCAAGCCGCTCCGGGTCCGCGACGCCGCCGACCGTGATCTCGTCGTGGACGCGTTCCAGCGTCGGCTCGGCCGTCGGCCCCCGGTCGCCGACGCCGCCCAGAACGACCGTGTAGGCGGCGACGCCGAGCGACAGCACGAGCACCGCCGCGAGCGCGACGGTCGGCTCGGCGAACGCGCGCTCACGCGACGAGGACGAGCGTGACATCCGTCTCCCCCCACGAGACGTGTCGGGCGTGCAGCGTCCGACCCGCGGTCCAATCGCCACCCGAGTCCGTCTCCGTGGGCGACCCTTCAGCGCGCGCCGTCGCGACCGCGACGGCGAACTCTCCGGGCGAATCGAACGCGCGACGCGGGCGGTCGCCGAGGACGACGCCGGCGAGCGGGCCGCCGGGGTCTACGGGAACGACCGTGTCCGTCCCGAAGCCGGCGAACGCGCTGCCGCCGTCGGAGCGCAACGAGACGCCGCGGGTCGTCACCCTGACGCGGTCGGCGGCGATCCGGTAGCGGGCCGTCGCGGGCGGGTCGGCGGCGGCGACGGTGTCGACGGTCGCTGCGACCGAGACGGCGTCGGGCGGCGGGGCCGTCGGGAGTCCCGACACGACTCCCAGGGTCACCGCGCCGGCGATGGCGAGCCCGAGCCAGGCGTACCAGACGTCGAGTGGTGCGTCGATCATGTGCCGGGGTGGTCCCGTTCCGGTATTTGAACCCTCGTGCGGGGTCACGCGACGAGCATCGCGACGGCGGCGTGCCCGGCGAGGAACGCGCCGCTGGCGGCGACGAGCGCGAGCCCGACGCGGTAGCCGACGACCGTCACGTCGAGCCCGCGCTCCAACCCCGTCGCGAACGCGGTCAACGTGGCCGCGAGCATCAGGACGTACACGCCGACGACGGGCCCGACGAGCGACGCCGGGAGCGCGGCGGCCTCGCCGGCGACCGCGCCACCGGCTGGCCGCCCGACCTCGCCGACACCCGACCCGATCCCGCCGGCCCCGCCGAACCCCCCGAGTCCGTCGAGCCGCCCCGCCAGCGCGACAGTCGCGCCGCCGACGAGCGGCCCGAACAGGGCGGCGGTGTCGCGGAGCGTCCCCGTCACGGTCGCCAGCTCCCGTCGTGCGTCACGCTCGGCGGCCGCGAGCGCGTCGAGCCGGTCGGCGTGTGCCACCAGCGCGTCGCCGGCGGGACGACCCACCGTCGCCGCGACCGCGAGCGCGACCACCGCGCCGGACGCTCGGCCGCCGGATCCACGGTCCGGGGCGAACGGTCCCCCGTCGCCGGCGAGGGCTGTGCCGACAGGGATCCCGAGCGCCGACATCCGCCGGCTCGCGGCCGCGAGGGCATCCGCGGTCGGTCCCGACAGCGACGCCGCGACCGCCGGAAGCGCGCGTTCGACGGCCTCGCCGTCGGCGACGCGGCGTCCCACCAGCGCGAGCGCGTCGCTCAGCCCGCGGTTCCGCTCCTCGATCGTCCGCCGTACCTCCCGCCGCGGGCCCAGATGGACGCAGAGGGCGGTCCCGATGCCAGCGCCGGCTGCGAGCACGGGGCTCGCCCACCCGCCGGCGACGACGGGGGCCGCGACCCATCCCACTGCGGCAGCCGTCGCGCCAGAGAGCAACGCGACTCCCCGTCGGTCGGGAACGTCCGGATGCGTCGCGTCGACACGCGGTGCGGGCAAGGCGACCGGCCTGCGGAGCAGCAGTCGGCCGGCCACGACCGCGAGCGCCGCGGGCAACACCAGGTCGTAGGTCGCGACGAACGCCCACGGCGGGATCGTCACGCCGGCTGCGACTGCCGCCGGGAGCGTACTGACGAGCGCGAGCGGGAGCAACACCCCGAAGGCGTACAGTCCGGTGACCGGCGCGCGGAGGTCGCCGGCGAACGACGCCGTCCGGTCGCGGAGGTCGTCCTCGACGGTCGCGACTGCGCGCTCAAGCAGGCGGATCCGGTCCACCCCAGCGTCGGCGTCGGCGGCGGCGAGCAGGAGGGCGACCGACCGGTCGAGCGCAGGGAACCACTCGCGCCACTCCGCGGCGAACGCTCGGAGGCCGCCGTCGCCGTCGCCGGCGACCGCGGCGCGATCGGCGTGGTTGGCGAGGCTTCGGTGGAGCGGGCCGTCCCCGCCGTTCGTGGCGAACCGGACCGCCCGTTCGGGCACCGGTGTGAGCCGGAGCGACAGCGCAAGCGCGCTCGCGACGGTCGTCGCGTCCGCGACGGCACGGGTCCTGGCGACGGCTGCGGCGAGTTCGGGCGCACGGCGGATCCCCGTGAACAGGCCCCAGCCAACGATCGCAGCGACCCCGACGGCGATCGGGACGGCCCGTATCGGATCCGCGGATCCACCGAGAAGGGACCACCCGAACGCGACGACGAACGTACATCCTCCGAGGAGGACGCCGATAGTCGCGGCCACGGTCTCGAACCGTTCAGCGTCGACGGGGAGCCCGAGAAACGCGCACGCCCGTTCGAGGTTTTCGTCGGGTTCGACTCTGTCGGGGTAGCGCTCCGGCAACTGACGCACGGCCATCGCAGTCGCACGCCCGATCCCGTGCCGGATGGCCGTCCACGAGATCATCGGTCGTCCGCCGCGTCGATCCCGGCGGTCTCCGTTCTGCCGGCGTCCGCGAGCGTTCGGATCGTCCGCGCCCGGCGTCGGACCGCGTCGCGAACGTCCGCGTACGCCTCACCCGGACCGGCGAGGTCGGCGATGACGCGGCTCTCGCCGCGGTCGATCCTCCCCGTCGGCGTCGCCGCAGTGTGAGGGTTCTCGCCGCCGTCGCCCTGTCCGTCGTCGTGCCAGACGCCTTCCCCGCCGTCGCGCTCCGCGAGAGCCGTGAGATCGCCCTGAGCCGGACCGTGCACCTCCTCGATCGATGCCAGCGCACGGTCGGGGCCGAGCGTGACGACCAGATCCGTCGTGGCGAACGACGACGCCGGAACGTCGAGGTCGGAGACGACGCGCTCGCGGACCGCCGCGCCGCCGGTCCCGTGGATCGTTCCGAGGACCGCGTCGGCGGCGGCGCCGACGCGCATCGCCTCGTACAGCGCCCGCGCCTCCGATCCGCGGACCTCGCCGACGACCAGCGCGCCCTCGCCGAGCCGCAGCGCCGTCCGGACCGCGTCTGTCGGCGCGAGTACGTCGTCGCCGTCGGTTCCGGCGGAGAGGGGCTGCACGTCGCGGCCGGCATCGCGGATCGCCGCGACCGGGAGCTCCGGGGTGTCCTCGATAAGGACCATCCGGGTGTCGACGGGAACTTCCAGACACAGCGCGCCGAGCAGTGAGGTCTTTCCAGCCCCTCGGGGGCCGGCGACGAGGATCGCGGCCCCGCGCTCGACCGCGACCGACAGCAACCCGGCTGCCCGCGGGGGGAGCGAGCCGACGGAGACGAGTCGGGGGAGCGTCCACGGGTCGTCGTCGCGCCGGCGGAGTGCGAACCCCCGACCGTCGCTCGCGGGGTCGGTGACGGCGGCCACGCGGACGTCGCCCAACGCCGCGTCGGCCGTCGGCGACGCGCGGGAGAACGCCCGCCCGCTCGCCGCGCGGACTCTAGACGCCAGCGCGTCGACGTCGGCCGCCGACAGCCGGACGTTCGTCGTCATCGCCTCGCCGTCGACGACCGCCCGGACCGGCCCGTCCGCCGCGGGCGCCGACAGGTACGCGTCGGTCACGCAGCCGTCGGCGAACAGCTCGTCCAGCACGCCGAGTCCCCGCGTATGGCGCCGCAGCGCCTCGGTCAGCGACTCGATCGGGAGCGGTTCAGGCGATCCTCCAGCGTCAGTCGAGCCCGACCGCCGGTCGGAGGCGGCGTGCCGAACCGCACGCCGGTGGGACCGCGGCCCGTGTGAGATCTCGCCCGTCGCGAGCGCGTCGGCCGCGGTCGCCAACACGTCGAGCGCGTCCGTCGAGAACGCCCGCGTCGCCGGCGTGAGGTGATAGTGCGGGAGTCCGTCCGGGCGGTCGTACACGGTCGCGCTTCCGCCCGTGGGGAGATCGGTCGTCCCGCGAAACACGGCGTCGGACGGGCGCGTCGGCCGTGTTCGCCCCAGCGCCCCCGCCGGGGCGACGCTCGCCCGGAGCGATTTCGGTGGCCTCCCGGCGTCGTCGCCCCCGTCGGCCCACCCAAGGAACCCCGTCTCGGCTGCGAGCCGGGCGACCGGCCCGGCGCGTCCGACCGCCTCGCGGGCGACCGCGACGGGGGCCGAGCGAGCGCGCATCGCGAGGGCGGGGTCGTAGCCCTCCGCAGCCTCCGCGAACCGGCCGGCGGCAAGTAGCAGTGCCGCGGCATCTCCCCCGTAGAACCGGTCGAGGCCGCCGCTCCGGACGCGAACGAGGTCGGCGTCGCGGTCGGCGAGCGCGTCGATCACCGTCGCCCTGCACTCTGGGTCCGCCGCGAGATCGCCCCCGGAACACCTCGACGCGTCGACGCGCAACACTGTCGAGCCGCTCATCGGGCCGCCAGCGCTCCCCGATCCGGGACCGGCCCCCGACCCGGGACCGGGACCCGAACTACCGTCGAACTCGGCGAGACAGCGACAGCCGTCCTCGGACGGCCCGCGCGACTCGACGCCGCGTTCGTCGGTTCCGTGCCCGGTCGGGTCGCGTCCGTCGGAACTCCGTCCGCCGGCGACGCGGTCGCGGAGGCCGTCGAAGGATCGCATAGGCGAGGTGGTCCCGTTTCGGTACTTGAACCTGCGTCCGCGGTCGCCGGGGGGAGCAGTCGAAGCCGGATGCGGCGCTCGCTCCCGTCCGTCTCCGTTATGACGGGAACAAGCGAGAGGGACACCCGTTGACGCCCGCCGAGCGCGATCCCGCCTGCCGGGAGGTCGTAGGGAGCCGACAGCGCCGTTCGTGACGGTTCCGCGTCGCCCACGGCGTGAACGAATACGGCAGTTCCCTGTTCGTCGCCCGAACAAAGCGCGAGCGCTCGAACGCGCGCGGCGGCGAGCGAGCCGCCGGGAACGGCGAACGACACGACGCGTCGCGCCGTCGGTGCCGATCCGGTCGCCGAGGGTCGCGCCGGCTCCGCAGCGAGCGTCGACAGCGCGGCGCGGTCCATCCGCTCCGGGACCCGATCGAGTGCCGCCGTCGTCCGTTCGACGCGCGCGGTGTCGACGGCCGGCAGCGACGCCGTACACAGGGCTGCCGCCATCGCGACCGCGAGGACGACGCGGATCACAGCACGTCGCGCAGTCGCTCGACTAACGGCGCCGCGTCGTCGTCACAGGGGGCGCATCCGCGATCCGATCCCTCGTGGACGGGGCTCCTGTCGGCGCCGGACACCCCGTCCCCGTCGATGCCGGACGCAACGCCCCCGTCGCCGGCGACGAACACGTCACCTCCCCCGGCATCGTCCGGGTGGTGCTCCCCCGCGTTCGCCCGTGGACCCTCGGTTGTCGTCTTTCCGCCCGGTAGCCCCCCGGCCGGTCGTTCCGACGTGGATCGTTCCCGGGGCGACCCCGCGCGTGCCGCCGCGAGCGCCCGGTCGGCGCGTCGTTCGACGCGCTCGTTCACCGCGCGTATCGACCCGACGTAGCCCCGGAGGGCCTGGGTCGCCGATTCGAGTTCGGCGACGCGGTCCTCCAGTTCGTCGATCCGCTCCGACGCATTCTGCAGCTCCGCGGTGGCCTCGGCGGCGTCCGCGAGGTCTGCCGGACCGGCGTCCGGGTCGCCGGAGCACGCGCGCTCGACGGCCGCGAGCCTGGTTCGGAGGTCGTCGACGGCGGCTCTCCCTGGGACGGAGTCGCCGTCGGCGTCCGTCGGATGCTCGTCGTCCGGCGGGGATCCGCTCGGAATATCGCGCGACATGCGGGGGATGGCCGCGTGTTCATATTTGAACTTCGGGGCGGTGAATGTCGAAGACTGCGGAGGGTCGATCGAGGAACGTCGCGGTGGCTCGCCCCGACACCCGCGACCGTGGGAAGATTCAAGCGGTGGGCTGCGCCAACTGCGTGTGTATGAAAACGGTCCTCATCGGCGTCGGCCAGGCCGGCGGCAAGGTCACCTCCTCGCTGGTCGAGTTCGACCACGACATGGGATTCGAGTCCGTTCGGGGGGCGCTCGCGGTCAACACCGCGGAGGCGGACCTGCAGCCGCTGTCGATCGATACGGTCCTCGTGGGACAGGACCGCGTGAAGGGACACGGCGTGGGCGGCGACAACGAGCTGGGGGCGGAGGTGATGCAGTCGGACATCGGCGAGGTGCTGTCGGCGCTCGACGGCCGGATCACCGCCGAGGCGGAGGCGATCGTCGTCGTCGCGGGGTTGGGCGGCGGCACGGGCTCGGGCGGCGCCCCGGTGCTCGCGAAGGAGCTGAGTCGCGTGTACGAGATCCCGGTGTACGGGCTCGGGATCCTCCCCGGACGCGGCGAGGGCGCGATGTACCAGGTGAACGCCGGCCGGTCGCTGAAGACGCTGGCCCGCGAGGCCGACGCGACGATCCTCATCGACAACGACGCGTGGCACTCCTCGGGGGAGAGCCTGGAGGAGGGGTTCGACAGCATCAACAGGTCCATCGCCCGCCGAGTGGGGCTGCTGTTCGCCTCCGGCGAGGCCGTCGAGGGCGTCGGCGAGTCCGTCGTCGACTCCAGCGAGGTGATCAACACGCTCCGGTCGGGCGGGGTCGCGGCGCTCGGCTACGCCAGCGCCGAGGCCGACGACGACGCCGACACGAACGTCAACGTCGTCACGAGCGTTACCCGTAACGCCCTCCTCACCGGGACGAGCCTGCCGAACGCGACGAAGGCCGACGCCGCGTTGCTCGTCGTCGCCGGCAAGCCCGAGCGCATCTCCCGCAAGGGCGTCGAGCGCGCCCGCAAGTGGCTCGAGGAGGAGACCGGCTCGATGCAGGTCCGCGGCGGCGACTTCCCGATCGACTCCGAACGGCTCGCGTCGCTGGTGCTGTTGGGCGGCGTCGAGCGCTCCGAACGGCTGGAGGAGTTCATGCGGCAGGCGAAGGAGGCCCGCGAGGAGGCACAGCGACAGGAACAGGACCGCGAGGAGACCGACAAGCTGTTCCAGAACGACGACCTCGATAGTTTGTTGTGAGCCGCTCGTCGCCGACGAGGTGGGCGAGACGACGTCGGATCGACGTGGCGACCGCGTTTTCTAAGTAGCCGCAACCCCGAGTATCGGCCAATGTCACGCGGACCCGACTGGCTCAGCTACCGTCGGTACGCGGCGTTCACGACCGGGATGGCGCTGACGCTCATCTCGCTCGGGATCTACACCGCCGCGACCGGCTCCGGACTCGCGTGTGCCCAACAGTGGCCGCTGTGCGACGGGGGCGTGCTCCCGCAGTCGATCCCGTCGTTCATCGAGTGGTTCCACCGGCTGTGGGCGATGATCACCGGGTTCCTGATCCTCGGTGCGGCGGTGTGGGCGTGGCGTTCACGGGGATCCGTGTCGACCCGCGGTCGGTTCGCGGTTACCCTCGCGACGGTGCTCACGCCGATGCAGGCGATCTTCGGCGCCGTCACCGTGACACTCAACGGGGCGCTGCCGGGCGGCTACTCCGCGCCGGTGCACGCGGCGCACTTCCTCACAGGCTTCTCGATCTTCGCGCTGCTGTCGTACGCGACGTTGCTCGCGTACGACGGACGGTTCTCCCGCGACGCGCTCGCACGCGGTCGCCTCGCCGTCGGCGCCGGGCTGGTCGGGCTGCTCGTCGCGTGGGTGCTCGCGCGGATCGACCCGGTCTCGTCGTATTCCCCGGTCGAACAGGCGGGCTTCTTCGCCGTGTCGCTGGCGGCGTTCGCGTCGCTGCTGGCGGCGACGCGCTGGCTCGGCGAACTGGACGAACTGATCCCGCGGGCCGCGACCGGCGCCGCGGCGGTGCTGCTGTTCGTCGGGATGGTGCTCGGTCGCGACCTCGTCGTGTACTCGGCCGGCGTGCGGTTCGTGAACTGGCTCGTGCTCGCGACCGCAGTGGCGCTGACCGCGGGCGCGGCGTGGGCGCTGCGCGGCGTCGAGCCCGATGTCTCGGAGCCGGCCTACGGATCGACCGACGACTGACGCGGCGACGACTGACGCGGCAGCGACGACGCCGCGAGCGGTCGGCCGGGGCGTCGCCGGAAATTCTTTCGCCGTCGCGACCCACCGAAGGGGACTAATAGCCGGGCGGCAGTAGCTACCCCTGTCATGGACAGACGCACGTACCTGAAGTCCGCCGGCGCCGCGGGCGCCGGACTGGCGCTCACCGGCTGCCTCGGCGGCGGCGACAGCGAGACGATCACCATCGGGTCGGACATCCCGTACCGGCCGTTCGAGTACGAGACGACCGACGGGGAGCTGACCGGCTTCGACGTGGACATCGCACAGGCGGTGTTCACCGACCAGCTCGGCTACGAACACGAGTTCGTCCAGACGTCGTTCGACACGATCATCGGCTCGCTCAACAACGGGAACTTCCGGGTGATCATGTCCGCGATGACGATCAACGACGAACGCGATGAGGAGGTCGACTTCTCGGACCCGTACTTCACGGCCTACCAGACGATCGTCGTGCGCGAGGACTCCGACATCACCGCACAGGAGGACATGCGCGGCGTTCGCGTCGGCGTCCAGCGCGGAACGACCGGCGAGGGCGCGGCCGTGGAGCTGCAGGAGGAATTCGACGGCGACCTCGACATCAACCGCTACGACCAGATCCCCGACGCCTTCAGCGCCCTGCTGAACGGTCAGATCGACGCCGTCATCAACGACAACACCGTCAGCGCGGAGTTCGTCAACGGCGAGGGCGAGGGCGAGGTCCGCTTCGTCGAGGGCGAGGGCGCGGCCGCCGAGTCCGACCAGGAGGCGCCGCCGTACCTCACGCTCACCGTCGAGAACTACGGCATCGCCTTCCGCGAGGACGACGACGAGTTCCGCGAGGAGGTCAACGGCGCGCTCGAGACGATCCGCGAGAACGGCACGTACGACGAGATCTACAGCGAGTACTTCGCCGGGTAACCCTCGATGGCGACCGACACCGAGCGCGTCGGCGAGCGTGACCGCGGCGTCCTCGAACAGCTGAACGACCGGACCTTCCGTCGGATCGGCGTGATCGGGACCTCGGTGTTCGCGCTCGGGGTCGTGGCGTTCATCGGCTACATCCTGTTCGCCCGGGTCGACTACGGCCTGCTGGTGAACATCATCTACCCGCAGTTCACCTTCGCGTTCCTGCGCGTGATCGGGATCGTGGTGATCTCCAGCGTGCTCTCGGTGATGGCGGGCGTCGTGGTCGGCCTCGCGAGGGTCTCGCGGACACGCCTCACGAGTTCGATCGCCAAGAGCTACATCGAGTTCTTCCGGGGGACGCCGCTGTTGTTCCAGCTGTTCGTCATCTACCTCGGCGTGCCGCAGCTGTGGCCGCCGGGGCAGTTCCCCATCGACCAGTTCAACTACTACGCCGCGGTCATCGGCCTGACGCTCAATCACGCCGCGTACGTCGGCGAGGCGCTCCGTGGCGGCATCGAGTCGATCCCGGACGGCCAGATGGAGGCCGCCCGCTCGCTCGGGATGAGCTACATCCAGTCGATGCGGGAGGTCATCCTCCCGCAGGCGTGGCGCAACTCGCTGGCCGCCATCGGCAACGACCAGGTGATCCTCGTGAAGGACACCTCGCTGCTGACGGTGATCGCGATCCCGGAGCTGCTCTCGGCGTTCCGGCAGGTCAACTCCGCGACGTTCGACGCGTGGACGCCGATCGTCCTCGTCGCGATCACGTACCTCATGATCACGGTTCCGCTCGGGAAGGTGATCCGGACGCTGGAGGACCGCGCCGACCCGGCGACCCACGGAGGTGACGACTGATGTCCTTACTCGAGTTCGAGAAGGTGAACAAGTACTTCGGCGAGACGCACGTGCTGAAGGACATCGACCTGGAGATCGACGAACAGGAGGTGGCCGTCGTCATCGGCCCCTCCGGCTCCGGGAAGTCGACGCTCCTCCGGTGTACGAACCGGCTGGAGGAGATCCAGTCGGGGGAGATCCGCCTCGACGGCGTGCCCCTCACCGACCCGGACGCCGACATCAACGTGCTCCGCCAGCGCATCGGGATGGTGTTCCAGTCGTTCAACCTCTTCCCGCACAAGACGGCGCTTGAGAACGTCGCCCTCGCGCCCAAGAAGGTGAAGGGCGTGCGACCCGAGGACGCGGAGGCCGACGCCCGCGAGTTGCTCGAACGCGTCGGGCTCGGCGATCAGGTCGGATCGTACCCGAGCGAACTCTCCGGCGGCCAGCAACAGCGGGTCGCGATCGCCCGCGCGCTCGCGATGGACCCCGACGTGATGCTGTTCGACGAGGTCACCAGCGCCCTCGATCCCGAGCTGGTCGGGGAGGTGCTGGAGGTCATGCGCGACCTGGCCGACGAGGGGATGACGATGATGGTCGTCACCCACGAGATGGGGTTCGCCCGCGAGGTCGCCGACACGATCACCCTCATGTCGGAGGGCCGGATCGTCGAACGGACGCCCCCCGAGCAGTTCTTCGAGCAGCCGACGACCGAGCGCGGCCAGCGGTTCCTCTCGAAGCTGCTGTAACGGCCGGCGCCGTCGGCGACTCTCCCCGTCTCCTTCAGAAGGTCAGTACCTCGACCCCCTCGGTCTCGTAGTCGGTCATCGCGGCGAGTCGCTCCGGGACCTCGTCCAGTCCGACCTCGCGGCCGACGAGCACGCTGGGATCGAGGTCGCCGGCCTCCAACAGCCCGAGCAGCTCGTCGTACCGCGTCGGCGGCATCCCGCGCGAGCCGAGGAAGTCGACCTCCCAGCGCGTCATCGCGTCCGTCGGCAGTGACACCGCTCCCTTCTCCGCGTCGGTCGTCAGCCCGACCTGGACGTGCGTGCCGCGCTCGCGGAGGCAGGCGACGGAGTTGCGGCACGTCTCCGCCCGCCCGAGCGCGTCCAGCGAGACGTGCGCCCCCCGGCCGGTGATCGCCTCGACCTCGCTCGGCACGTCGACCGCGTCGCCGCGGACGGTCTCGTCGGCGCCGGCGGCCTCCGCTCGCGAGAGCGCGCCGTCGTCGACGTCGACGGCGATCACACGTGCGCCGAGCGCGTCGGCGACCTGGACCGCCGAGAGGCCGACGCCGCCGCAGCCGTGAACGGCGACCCACTCCCCCGCGCCGACGTGAGCGCGGTGCTCCAGCGCGTGGTACGCCGTCATGAACCGGCAGCCGAGCGCGGCAACGTCGCGGGGGGCGACGCCCGCCGGCAGGCGCATCGCGTTGTAGTCGGCGTGTGGCAGGTGGACCCGTTCGGCGAACGCGCCCGGCGCCGCGCGCTCAAACCCCAGCGCGTGGCCGTCGAGGCAGGTGTTCCCGTGGCCGTTCACGCACTCCGGACAGGCGCCGCAGCCGAGGTTGAACGGGACGGCGACGCGGTCGCCCTCCTCGACGGAGGCGACGCGCTCCCCGACCGCGACGACGGTACCCGCGGGCTCGTGACCGAGCACGTAGTCGAGGGGGACCTGGTCGTCGGCCCACTCGCCGTGGCCCATCCAGGCGTGCCAGTCGGAGCGACAGATGCCGCACGCCTCCACGTCGACGACGACGCCGTGGGGTTCGAGATCCGGTTCGGATACGTCGGTCACGTCGAGGGGCTCCCCGTACTCGCGGAGGACGGCCGCTTGCATGGGCCGGGGTTCGTGGACGGGGGTGAAAAGTCGGTGTGTCCCGGCGAGCAGCGGAGCGGGCGCGTCAGTCCCCCGGGCGGGTCACATGAAGTCCGAGAGCCCGGACTGCCCGTCGTCCTCCTCGGCGGCCTCCGGGTCCACATTGCGGGTGTCCTCGTCCGCGTCGTCGCCGATGTCGCCGGCGGCCGCCTCGGCCGACCCGCCGGAATCCGCCGAGCCGCCGGCGTCCGCGAGACTCGTCTGACTGTCGTCGCCCTCGCTCGCGCCCTCCGCGTCGGCGTCCTCACGCTCCTCGACTTCCGTGCTCGGTGCGATCCCGGCGAACGCGCCCCCGGAGTGGTCCTCCATGCGCTCGGCGCGCAGCTCCTCGGCGTCCTCGACGATGGACTCCACCTTGTTCGTCGTCTCGCCGGAGCCGGTGACGAAGGAGACGTGTTCCGCCTCGAACTCGTAGGCGGCGGCCATCTCGACCGTCAGCTCCCGGGGTTTGCAGTGGTGCGTCATCGCCTGGAGGTACGGGAGGACGGCGCGCCGGGCGGTGTCCATCGAGAAGCCGCCGCGCTCGGCGATGGCGCGGACGACCTCGTCGCTCGTGTTTGAGGTGGAGTGGTAGAACTGCGGGCGGCCCCAGCGCGTCCACCCGCCCTTCGTCCCGTCGCGGGCGGCGGCGACGCCCGCCGAGAGGTTGTCGCCGGCGTAGCGCCAGTAGGAGTAGTTCTGGCTGGCCCACACCCGCCCGAGCCACACGTCGGCGTCGGCGAGGTGGTCGTACGCTCGGGTCGCCTCCTCCGCGTCGTACACCTTCAGCATGTTGTCCTCGATCCACTTCGTCAGGTCGTCGGGCGTCTCGTCCACGTCGTAGCTGGACTGAAGGGCCTCGCGGGCGGACTCGGTCTCCTTCAGGACCAGATCGAGAAACGGGAACACGCCCATCGAGCGGTCGCGGTCGCCGGTGATCACGTCCTCCAGCGTGAGGCGCTCCTTCCCGTCGGCGACGGCCTGGAGGTCGTTGACGGCGCCGCGGAGGTCGCCGCTGTTGCGCTCGGCGATGCGATCGAGCGCGTCCGAGTCGAACTCGATCCCCTCCTTGCGGCAGATGTCGCGGAGGACGGGCACGATGGAGCGCTTGCCCACGTCGCGGAACTCGATGTCCCGCGTCGCGTTGCGCAGCCCGCGGCTCATGTCGTAGTACTCGTTGGCGATGAGGACCACCGGCTGTCCGGCGTTCTTCACCAGTTCCGTCACCGCGCTCTTGCCGCCGCGGTCGTGGTTCCCGTGGATGTTGTCGGCCTCGTCGAGGATGACGAGCTGGCGGCCGCCGGTGTCGTCGCCGCCGGCGGACCCGCCGAGGGTGGCGTTGTTCGCCGCGCGGCCGGCGTACCGCTCGATCACGTCGGCGGTTCGCTGGTCGGAGGCGTTCAACTCGACGGTCTCCCAGCCCATGTCGGCCGCCAGCGCGTGCGCCGCGGAGGTCTTCCCGACCCCGGGCGAGCCGTGGAGGACGAGCGCCTCGCGGTGGTCGTCCCACGTGTCGGCCCACTCGCGGACCCCCTTCACCGCCTTGTCGTTGCCCCGGAGCTCCGAGAGCGACGACGGGCGGTACCGCTCCGTCCAGTCGGTCATTACCGGGGGGAGGAGCGAGCCGCGTATAGTGATTGTGGACGGCGTCGACCATCGCCGTGCCATCGCGCCGGTTGGCGGTCGCAGCCGCGGTAACCGGGTCGACGC